>NZ_CP085636.1:6055000-6367435 GCF_027571385.1 Shewanella sp. MTB7
TGAACCACCGACCTCACCCTTATCAGGGGTGCGCTCTAACCAGCTGAGCTACAGACCCATTTATACTTGCAGCCTTATTTATCGCTTATCGCTTTAAACAAGAGTACGTCGTCTAAACAGACACGTATATTTCTGCTCTTTCTTTCTATCAAGTAATCTGTGTGAACACTCAAGCACACGGATGTGCTGTGTGCAATAAACGCACGGATGCAGTTTATTGCCAACTCAGGTATTGAGTTAGTCGTATAGGTAAGGAGGTGATCCAGCCCCAGGTTCCCCTAGGGCTACCTTGTTACGACTTCACCCCAGTCATGAACCACACCGTGGTAAACGCCCTCCCCGAAGGGTTAAGCTATCTACTTCTGGTGCAGCCCACTCCCATGGTGTGACGGGCGGTGTGTACAAGGCCCGGGAACGTATTCACCGTAGCATTCTGATCTACGATTACTAGCGATTCCGACTTCACGGAGTCGAGTTGCAGACTCCGATCCGGACTACGACCGGCTTTGTGGGATTAGCTTGACCTCGCGGCGTTGCGACCCTCTGTACCGACCATTGTAGCACGTGTGTAGCCCTACTCGTAAGGGCCATGATGACTTGACGTCGTCCCCACCTTCCTCCGGTTTATCACCGGCAGTCTCCCTAAAGTTCCCGACATAACTCGCTGGCAAATAAGGATAAGGGTTGCGCTCGTTGCGGGACTTAACCCAACATTTCACAACACGAGCTGACGACAGCCATGCAGCACCTGTCTCACAGTTCCCGAAGGCACCAAGCTATCTCTAGCGAGTTCTGTGGATGTCAAGAGTAGGTAAGGTTCTTCGCGTTGCATCGAATTAAACCACATGCTCCACCGCTTGTGCGGGCCCCCGTCAATTCATTTGAGTTTTAACCTTGCGGCCGTACTCCCCAGGCGGTCTACTTAATGCGTTAGCTTGGGAGCCCAGTAACTAAGTTACCAAACTCCGAGTAGACATCGTTTACGGCGTGGACTACCAGGGTATCTAATCCTGTTTGCTCCCCACGCTTTCGTACATGAGCGTCAGTCTTTGTCCAGGGGGCCGCCTTCGCCACCGGTATTCCTTCAGATCTCTACGCATTTCACCGCTACACCTGAAATTCTACCCCCCTCTACAAGACTCTAGTCTGTCAGTTCCAAATGCAATTCCCAGGTTGAGCCCGGGGCTTTCACATCTGGCTTAACAGACCGCCTGCGTACGCTTTACGCCCAGTAATTCCGATTAACGCTTGCACCCCTCGTATTACCGCGGCTGCTGGCACGAAGTTAGCCGGTGCTTCTTCTGCGAGTAACGTCACAGCTATCGTTTATTAAACGACAACCTTTCCTCCTCGCTGAAAGTGCTTTACAACCCGAAGGCCTTCTTCACACACGCGGCATGGCTGCATCAGGCTTTCGCCCATTGTGCAATATTCCCCACTGCTGCCTCCCGTAGGAGTCTGGACCGTGTCTCAGTTCCAGTGTGGCTGATCATCCTCTCAGACCAGCTAGGGATCGTCGCCTAGGTGAGCCATTACCTCACCTACTAGCTAATCCCACCTAGACTCATCTAATCGCGAAAGGCGCTCTCGAAAGTGCGTCCCCTCCTTTCCCCCGTAGGGCGTATGCGGTATTAGCAGTCGTTTCCAACTGTTATCCCCCACGACTAGGCAGATATCTAGGCATTACTCACCCGTCCGCCGCTCGACAGCGAAAGTAGCAAGCTACTCTCCTGTTTCCGCTCGACTTGCATGTGTTAGGCCTGCCGCCAGCGTTCAATCTGAGCCATGATCAAACTCTTCAATTAAAGTTTTTTGTTCTACTCCGTTAGAAGTAAAACGGCTCAACGAATTATACTGTTTTTCACAAACCCGAAGATTCATGAAGTTCACATATTATTGCTCCGTAACCTCATTTTCCCGAAAGAAGTTGAAGTCCGTTGCTATGGTCACTCAGTGGTTCATTGAGTAAATTTTTGATTGCCTCAAAAGAGACAATTTCGAATAACTCAACACCTGTGAGTGCCCACACAGATTACTTGATAAATTGTTAAAGAGCGTTGCACTTACTAGTGCAGCCGTGACGCTAGGTCGTTGGCTTGAGGAGGCGTATTCTACACTCTCCGTGGTTGGCGTCAAGCGCTTATTTTAAGAAGTTTTTCAAGCGATGCATTCTTATACAGAAGAGTTACACTCTCATATGTAAGGCACATCTACGAACCACTTAAATCGCTTTCAACCCGATGAATCATCATTAGATATTTCATCGTACTCTCACATTACATTAGACTATAAGCCTGCTGCGTTGTGTCAGTGGTTGCGCATTATAGGGATGCCAGCTCAGAGCGCAACCCCTTTTTTTACTTTTGCGTTTACTCGCTGAACTTTTATACACCCTTCTCTTATTTTGTCGAAATTACCCTCAGTTTAAGACTGCATCTTGCTATATTTATCCCTTTGATGAAGTATTAAGTTCATTTTTTCGGCAATAGACTAGTGTAATGGTAAATAATTCATTACCATATACCTGCTATTAACAGTTATTTATCAATTCTTCAGAGATCATATATATGCAAAAGCCATTTCTTATCGTTTTGATTATCGCCATAGTAGGCGCATTCGCGTTCACTCAGTTCGCAGACCTTGAGGCTGCAATCGCTTTCTTCACTGGTGCTATTATTGCAAGCGTTGTATTTGCACTTCAGGGCAAATCATCTCCAGCCGCTAACAATGCCGCAAGCGTTGAACAATACTCAGGTCCAACTATGACACTTTATGTTGGCAACTTGCCTTATCGTGTACATGAAGGGGAAGTAAAAGAACTTTTCGGAAAATATGGACCAGTCAACTCTGTACGCCTAGTACGAGATCGCAAGACTGGTCGACGTAAGGGTTTTGGATTTATTGAAATGTCAGAGGCTGGGGCGGAGAAAGCAATGAGCAAGCTCAATGAGTTTGACTTCCAAGAACGTACGCTTAAAGTCAGAGAAGCTAAATCACAAGATGCAGAAAAAAGTGAACGTCAAGAAGCAGATGCTTAATCCTGACTTCATTTAAAGATAAAATCATTAGTCAGTTTGGACTTTCGATATACTTGAAAAACCAAATTCGACTAATGACTTTTTAAGCCCTTCCTCTATATCCTGCGTATACAGTGCATTCATCTCTTTACTATTAATACTAATTTTACTTACACCTCTCCCGACTAAACTAGATACACGTGCCGCAACCGCTTTTCCTGAATCGAGCAGCAATACCTCATACCCTAAATATTCCTGTATCTCAGCTTTAAGAATTGGGAAATGAGTACAACCTAAAACTAACGTATCTAAAGCAGAAGCTTTAATAGGATACAAGAGTTGAGATATCTCCTCTTGCAGAATAGCTTTACCCGCCGCTTTTTTTTCCGCCAGCAAAACCAATTCTGATGAACCAAATAACTCAACCCGACAACTACTGGCAAACTGTTTAATTAAGCTATGTGTGTAACTTCTCTGAATTGTCCCCGGCGTCGCAAGTAGCCCTATATGTTTAGCCTGAGAATACAAAGCCGCGGGCTTTATTGCTGGGACGACACCAACAACAGGGATGGTTAACGTCTCCCTTAATACAGGTAAAACTAAAGTGCTTGCCGTATTACAGGCTATCACTACTAAAGAAGCACTAACTTGTTCGACAATTGCAACAATAAGCGACTTGCAACCATCCACCAACTCCTGTTCTTCGAGTTCACCATAGGGTAAACGAGCATTATCGAACAGATAGCAGTAGTCTTGATCAGGCAGTACTTTCCTAATTTCATCTAAGATAGATAACCCACCGACTCCTGAATCGAAAACAACTATAGGTCCCGACAATGCTTATCTCCGTTATTCGTTAATATTAGAATTTTCACACAAGAATCTGAAAATCGGAAGCGAGAAACTGGACTTCCTTGCCTGCTAGTATAATAATTCGGTCCCAAAATAAACTCGCTATTGAGTGTATGGATACTAAAACAGCGATAAGTAAGCACTAAATAACGCCACACAGTGGCATAAATAGACATGCGTAGCAGATCTATTAAACCAAGGGTGATCAATAAATGAATTTAGCAGCAATGGATCCTACTACCTATGATGCGCAACTCGAAGAAAAACGTATCAGATTGGAAAAGATATTCGCTGACTTTGATACACCGAATCTAGAGGTATTTAGTTCTGAGCCCGCTCATTACCGTATGCGTGCAGAATTCCGTATCTGGCATGAAGGCGAAGACATGTATTACTACATGTTTGATAAAGCACTTGATAGTAAAGTTCGTTGTGATCAATTTCTACCAGCCAGCCAATTGATCAATGACATGATGCCAGCGCTTATCGCAGAATTGAAACATAATACAGTACTTAGACATAGACTGTTTCAGATTGACTTTCTCTCAACTCTCAGCGGTGAGATCTTAGTCTCTTTACTTTATCACAAGCAACTTGATGAACTGTGGCAAACAGAAGCTAAAATCTTAAAAGAGAAACTAGCCAGCAAATTTAACGTCAATATTATTGGTCGAGCACGCAAACAAAAACTTATCTTCGATAAAGATTTTGTTATTGAGTCTCTGCTAGTTAAAGGCGAACAGCTACAGTATCATCAGATTGAAAATAGCTTTACTCAACCAAATGGCAAGGTTTCCGTTAAGATGCTCGAGTGGGCTATCGATGTAACCAAAAACAGTACCGGCGATCTACTGGAACTCTATTGTGGTAACGGTAACTTTTCAATCGCACTTGCGCAGAACTTCGATCGTGTTTTAGCCACTGAACTTGCTAAACCTTCAGTTGAGTCAGCACAATACAATATCAAGATAAATGCCATTGATAATCTGCAGATTATTCGTATGTCAGCTGAGGACTTTACCGATGCGATGGCAAAGAAGCGTAGTTTTAGACGTTTAGAAGGGATTGATTTAGACAGCTACAACTGCAATACCATCTTTGTCGATCCACCACGTGCGGGTATGGACCCAGACACCGTGAAATTAGTACAAGGCTATGAGCGTATTATTTACATCTCATGTAACCCTAATACCCTTATCGACAATTTAGGTGAATTAAGCAAAACTCATAACATTACTCGTTTTGCACTATTCGATCAATTCCCCTATACAGACCATATGGAATCAGGGGTTTTCTTAGAGAGAAAATAATACTGATTGATATAAATTTTACTTAGAAACACAAAAACCAGCGGCGAAAAGTCGCTGTTTTTTTGTGTTATTTATCAGAAGCTATTTATGGTTCAACCCACGACAGGACAGAATTACCGTTTATCCATCTTCAGTTGCAGCGCCTCTGATCCCATGGCTACCATGCGAAGTTGTATCACTAATCTATCAGCCAGAATTTTTCGATCAACACGTTTCATATCCAATGCAGCCGCGCCAGCATTAAAGACGAGTGTAACTAGCGCTTCAGCCTGCGCATGAGCCAGCTCAGGACTACGCTTTGCAGTTGCTTCGGTGTAATGAGCTAATTCAGAGATAAAATGTTCGATTTCACGAGCAACTGCAGCACGAAATGGTGCAGAGGTACCGGATCGTTCATGCAGCAAGATTCTGAAGACATTAGGGTTAGATTCCAACACTTCCATGAAGGTTTCAACCGAGATCCGTATAACACTCCCACCCGCTTCTGCACGCTGACGACCTTTACGCATCAATTGACGTAGCGTTAACCCTCCTTCATCGACCATGGTGAGTCCTAGCTCATTCATATCTTTGAAATGACGATAAAATGAGGTCGGTGCAATTTTAGCTTCGCGTGCAACCTCACGTAAACTCAGGCTAGAGAAGCTCCGCTCAGCATTTAATTGGTTAAACGCTGCATCGACTAATGCCCGACGCGTTTTCTCTTTCTGCTGTGCTCTAATGCCCATCATGGCTTATCCGCAAACTAAGTGTGATCACGAGATAATACATTTTTTGATACCAAAACGCAGCTCTTAGATCACCTTTCTAACTTGACCAATTAAGTTTCAGCAGCTAAATTAGCTTACAGATGTACGCTCAAAGTTTAACTGGATAATAATAATGACAAAACCCCCACTCATTTGGACAAATGTAGCACTTTTCACCATCACCTTTCTTGGCGCAGTAATACTCGTTCCTTGGTATGGATTAACCTATGATTATGGCTTATATGAATGGATTGCATTCATAGGTTTTGCCTTTGCCAGTGGTCTATCAATCACTGCGGGTTACCACAGACTCTGGTCTCACAGGACTTACAAAGCGAAAGCACCTGTTCGCTTTTTGTTTGCTCTAGGCGGTGCTCTCGCACTACAAAACAGTGCACTGCATTGGTCATCAGATCATAGAGTGCACCATAAACACGTCGATAATAATGACAAAGATCCCTATTCGGCGAAGATGGGGTTCTGGTATAGCCACATAGGTTGGATGCTTAGAGAGTACCAATCCCAACGTTATCACGATTATAAAAATGTCCGCGATCTACAAAATGATAAGATAGTGATGTGGCAGCACAAATATTATTTAACCTTAGCACTGCTAATGAATATTGCTCTGCCTGCATTTATCGGTTGGCTCAACGGCGATATTCTAGCCATGCTACTCATGGCTGGTTTATTAAGACTTGTCGTCGTGCATCACTGTACTTTCTTTATAAATTCCTTAGCCCATGTTTGGGGAAACCAGCCTTATACTGACAAGAATACCGCCAAAGATAATGGTTTTATCGCCCTTCTTACCTATGGTGAGGGTTATCATAACTTCCATCATATTTTTGAAAATGATTACCGAAACGGTATTCGTTGGTGGCAATACGATCCAACAAAGTGGTTAATCAACACCTTAAACTGGTGCGGATTGGCTAAAGATCTGCGGGTAACGCCTCAAGAGCGTATAGAGAGTGCTAAGTTACAGATGCAGCTTAAACAAACACAGAATCGCGTCGCCTTACTTCCCGATGGTGATGAGGTGCTGGAGATGCTTGAAACAGAATACGCACTGCTTAAGGCGCATCTTGCTGAATATTATTTAGCGAAAAAAGAGCTGCTTGAAGCTAAACGCAAGCAACTTGCCAACCAGCATCTCATGTTACAAGTTGATGAATTGAAAATGCGTTTCCAAACACAACAGAGAAACTGGCAACTGTTAATGGCCTCCTACGCTTAACCCATTAGAATGAGGGTATCTTTAACCAGATAGCCCTCATTTTTATATCCCGAATGACTTTACCTGCGACAGCTCTTACTCACTGAAACCCTCTCCTGATTGAAGTGGCTTAACGATAGGTCTATCATGGCCGATTAACCGAATCACTATGGACTTTGTGCCAATGTTACAATCAGACATCAAACTTACCGAATACAGTCATGGCGCAGGCTGTGGTTGTAAAATATCTCCACAAGTCCTCAGTACTATACTGGCATCTCAGCTACCTGTTTTTGAAGATCCTAATATTCTCGTTGGTAATCAAACCCGAGATGATGCCGCCGTATATAAGCTCAATGACGAAACAGGGATCATTAGCACTACCGATTTTTTCATGCCGATTGTCGATGACCCTTTTACCTTTGGCCGTATTGCAGCCACTAATGCCATTAGCGATATCTATGCCATGGGCGGCACCCCGATGATGGCCATTGCGATCTTAGGTTGGCCTATCAATATTCTTTCGGCAGAAATCGCACAGCAAGTTGTCGATGGCGGACGTCAAGCCTGTGCTGATGCGGGTATAATGTTAGCTGGCGGCCACAGTATCGACTCTCCAGAGCCCATCTTTGGCCTCGCGGTATCTGGGCAGATCCCACTGAGCGA
Organism: Shewanella sp. MTB7; assembly: GCF_027571385.1. Taxonomy (NCBI): domain Bacteria; kingdom Pseudomonadati; phylum Pseudomonadota; class Gammaproteobacteria; order Alteromonadales; family Shewanellaceae; genus Shewanella; species Shewanella sp. MTB7. The sequence continues at coordinate 6,062,814 of NZ_CP085636.1, forward strand.
GCTAAAGCAAAATGATACTGCGAAATCTGGCGATAAACTCTATCTGACTAAACCATTGGGCATTGGCATTTTAACTACCGCGCAAAAGCAGAAGAAGATTGCAGCTGAAGATACTCAAATTGCCGTAGATGCCATGTGTCAACTCAATAAAATTGGAACATTAGTAGCCAAGCTTCCAGGCGTGAACGCGATGACTGATGTCACCGGATTCGGCTTAGCCGGTCATCTAATTGAGATATGTCAGGGAGCGAAACTTAATGCTCAAATTTCAGTCCCTGCATTACCTTTACTTGCTAAAGTTGATAAATATTTAGAGCTAGGCTGTATTCCCGGTGGTACCCATAGAAATTTCGACAGTTATAGCGAGTTCTTACCTCTGCTAACCGACACTGAAAAGGCGATTATCTGTGATCCTCAAACCAGTGGCGGCTTACTTATCGCTGTATCTAGCAAAGCTGAAAGTGAATTAGTTGCGCTACTGGCGCAACATGATATCACCACCAACTGTATTGGCACGCTGACAGACAACGAGCAGTTAACTTTAGTGGAACTGATCTAATGAGCAGCCATATCATCCCTAACACCGCTTATAAAGAGATCATGCTCAGTGATCACCCTATGATCGATGTTAGGGCACCGATTGAGTTCGATAAGGGCGCATTCCCTTCAAGCACCAACCACCCTTTAATGCAAGATAGCGAACGCCAACGAGTGGGGACTTGCTATAAAGCACAAGGTCAAGATGCGGCTATTGCATTAGGACATACCTTGGTTAAAGGAGAAGTAAAGCAGCAAAGGGTAGACGCTTGGTTAACGTTTATTAAGCAAAACCCTAATGCCTACCTATGTTGCTTTCGTGGCGGTTTGAGATCTCAACTGTCACAGCAGTGGATAAAAGAGGCTGGAACCGATATCCCTTACGTCGAGGGAGGATATAAGGCGATGAGACAATACCTTATCGACACCATAGACAATACTCCAGCTAAACAACCGGTTTTGATCCTCAGTGGGATCACTGGTAGCGGCAAAACAGACTTCTTGCTCCAACGTTCTGAAGCGGTCGATCTAGAAGGTTTTGCACATCACAGAGGCTCCAGCTTTGGTCGCTATCATGAAGGGCAACCTTCGCAGATTAACTTTGAAAACCAACTGGCCGTAGCTCTGCTTAAGCATCAAGACAGAGGCGAGAAATGTCTGCTGCTAGAAGATGAAAGCTTTTTGATCGGGCGTTCCGCAATCCCTAAAGCTTTTTATGCCGGTATGCAAAGTGCTAACATTTTAGTGTTAGAGGAGCCTGAAGAAACCAGATTATCCCGTCTGTTAAATGAATACGTACACAAGATGCATTCAGGTTATGTCGAACGATTAGGTGAAGAAGCAGGCTTCAGCGCTTTTAGTGAATACCTGAGCCAAAGTATCACTAGCATAAAGAAGCGACTCGGTGGACAGCTCCATGATGAGTTTCAATCAATCATCTCCCACGCACTAAACGTTCAACTGCAGCAAAATACGACAGAAGCTCACCTAGCGTGGATCTCGCTGCTCTTAACTCGCTATTACGACCCGATGTACCAATATCAACTTGAGAAAAAGCAGGCTAGAGTCATATTCAAGGGCTCACACCAAGCGATGCATGAGTGGCTAGATGCCTATAAAAAATAACCGCTGAAATAATAAAGCCCTCTCTTGAGGACTTTATTGCACATTACAAAACAGTAACTTACTCTAAATATCAATCAGTTAAAGCAATTTGGTGACACTCAGTGTCACTAAATGTCACTGTATTTGGGTCACAATGTGGACAGCGGGTTAAGCTCCATTGCTTCATTTAAATAGTCTGGCGATAAGTGGGCGTAGCTCATCGTCTGTATTATTGTCGCGTGTCCTAATATTTTTTGTAGAGTTAAAATGTTTCCTCCACTCATAATGAAATGACTCGCAAATGTGTGTCTAAGCGCGTGCGCTGCTTGTCCTTTCGGGAGTTCAACGTCAATACCTTTTAAAGTGTGATAAAACTCTCTATAACAAGATTTGAACAGTGGACCGCTTTTCCCTGTATAGATCTCTGCTAATAGTTCGGGCCGAATGGGTACGGCTCGGTTTTTTCCATTTTTAGTGTCAATGAAGATAACTTTACCTGCTACCAAGTTCGCCCCTCTAAGGTTTGCGGCCTCACTCCATCGTGCACCAGTTGCAAGACAGAGTTTAGCGATTTTTAACGGATCACCGCTTAGCGCATCGAGCAGTAGCTTTATTTCATCTTTGCTCAGGAACCCCATTTGATGTGCTGGCTCTTTCAGTTTTGAGAGTCCTTTTAAGGGGTGCTCACAATTCAATTTACCTGCAGTGATCAGCGTAGTAAAAACCCCGCTTAATCTGTTGTGTATACGATTAATGGTTGATGCTTTGATACCACTTGCTAACTTTGTAGACCGATAATCCATAAATAGATTTTTGGTCACTTGATATGCCTTGGGTTGTCCAAGTTCTTTATCCAGCCGTTGCAAGTGTCTTAAGTCATTTGATCCACTTTTGAGTTGTTGTCCGTGATAATGGAACCACGAATCGATCAGCTCAGATAATGGGATTTTTGATTTTGGTTTATCAATCCAATCATGTTGATTTTTTTCAGCTATCAACCAACGTTCAAATTTAAGCGCCTCGCCCTTGGTCTTAAATTTTTTCCTGTATCTTTTTCCATTTCGTCCACTAGGACGGCAATCGACCTCGTAACCGTTAGGGGTTGGTTTAATAGACATTTAACTGCCCTCCCCATCGGTAAAATGTTACAGCTAATTTAGTTATGCCTTTTTCTGTATATTTTCTGTTCCAGAAATTAATCCGCACTTCTCTTGAGTTGAAAAAGCCGGGCTGATTTGTCCGGAGTTTGGTTCAACCTCACCAGAAAGTAGCCACATTGTGTATTTCCTGAATACTTTATGTTTTGTCATTGCCATAAATAATTCACCTGAAGGCTTATTTCGTTCTGCGATATATTCTTCAATTCGACCTCTTGTAACGTTCATTTCTTCCGCAAATTCACCTTGTGTGTATCGTTCTTCTTTAATTACTGACTTCAATCTTTTACCAAAAGACATTTGCTTTCCCCTAAAAAGCATGGAATAATCCATGAAATTCACATGAAAGACACCAAGCATCACTCGGTGTCACTAGGTAACTTTTCAGGATACAACAAATGAGAAAGGAAATAGAGAGTCGGCCTGTAATTAACCTGCAACCAGACATGCTTCCGTTGACAATTGAGGCTTACGCATCAAAGACGTCGCAATCAGTGAGAGCTGTCAGGGGGCAAGTTGCGCGAGGGCACTTACCTGTTATTCGTACAGATAGTTGTGCGAGTGTTTATATCAATCAAGCCCAGATGATTATGGCATCACTGGAATCTGCTGGGTGGGATGTGAAAGTCACAAGCAGGGCATATTCGCTATGACAAACATTCAAAACGACATACCAGAAACACCAAGCCCATTTGATACAGCTAGGGAAATAATAGGCCGGAGCCATGCAGCAAGTTTGTATGCCCGACTTACCGAACAGCAAAAAGCCATGATCTTGTTTGGCGCAAAGCTCAAACCAAGTTTGTATATCTCAAAATCAATAGACGAAATGACCTATGACGAACGCGAAGAAATAAGACTGTCGATCATCGCGCTAGGCGAAATTAATCACATTTTTGGCGGGGGTATGTTGAGTCGTGAACAGTTCAGCCACAAACCCAAGAGAAACACTAAAACACAGGCGTAAAAAAGCCACTTCAGCTGTAACTGAAATGGCGCATCAATTCATAACTTTAGGAACTATAAATATGACAAACGAGATCTTAGCAGTTGAACAACCTGCTTGCAATCATGCATTTGTTCCCGCTATCAAGTGGGAGTTCGACTTAACCAATCAACTGCATCTCGATATGCGTCGGTTAATGGCCGATATCTATCAACGTAACGTTGCATCGTTAAGCAATTGTAATAATCGCTCAAATTATTACGGTGGCATGGCATACGGCCTATCCCGTGTATCCAAGGATGTCCTCAAAGATAATATTTTACGTGTCTTATGCCTTGATTTGATAGAAACAATCAGTTTGCAAGATGCGCTGCATTACGAACTGAGGAGTTAAGCCATGGCTAAATTATTCTTAGTTACCCACGGCATTGTCACAGTATCCAGTCCACGCTGGAATGTTAACTTTCCCGTTAAACAAGTTTGTGTCACGTACACGCCTGATAATTACAACGGCTGGGCCATTGCTCAATATGTCGATTCAAGTGAGATTGGTGAATTCAATCAGGAACGCGCGAATACCTTTGCACTAGACGCCGAATCTAAGCTGCGTATCCCGCTAAGGGATCCAGCATGAATCTTCTGAACTCAGTCAGCAACTATCCTCCACGGCCAAAAGCAAAACTTAGAGATAAGCCAAATGAAGCTATTCGTCATCAATTGGCTTGCCGCCGAAGAATAGCACTCATCAAAGAAGCTAGAAGCCTTGGTATCAGCGTTTCAGAACTAATCGGAGAAAAGTCATGACAGAAAAAACAATTGTTGCCATCAAGTTTAAGACGAAGCGCAGTAAATATTTCATTAAATGGACGGCGCATGGTTGGGGATTCGCACACACATTGGTTGGCGCAAGCTTATATGTAAAAGACTCCATTCTATTTAATAACGTCTTAGTAGAGTTTAAAGAAAAAGGCGTGGAATTTTCAATCGTTGAAATTGGTGAAATAAATACCTCTAGAGAGCAATCATGAGCAATAAAAAGATTTCCTATTTTATTTCCCATCTGACTTGTATTAACACCTCAGTTAACGATTGCAAAGGCATACTTGAGTGTGAATTAAGGCTTGATCCGCAAAGCGCGCTGCTCGCCGCAACAAGTGCCCTCGAAGAGTTAAACAGTAGGGACCAACCAAGCCATACTTCTCGCAAGAAAGCACTGCAAACCATCATAAATAAAGCCAATAAATTACTGGCTGGCCGCAAGGAGCAGCGATCATGAAACTCGTCCCTATCAAAGTAACACAAATTAAAGCGGTCCCTGCTTTTATCATCACATGCTTAATTTGTGGAGGTGAATCTTATGTATTAGAGGTTGGAAATGTTGATCAAGTTATCAATAAAGCCACTGCGGAGGGTTGGTATGGGTTTGAATCGTCAGATGAAACTTGTTCAACAGCCTGCCCGTCATGCGTCAGCTCCAAGCATTTGAAGGCGACAGAAAAAGAACACGCCTTAATAAAGAAATTGAGAGAGTCTGACTGGGCATATTGCGTCATCACGCCGGGAACTAGAGTGGCTATCCAAATGTACGACCTTTACAACGGTTGCTATTTCAATGGTTGGCACCATGAAAAACCAGCTACCTCTATATCCGTAATTAAAACATTCTGTGCGGATGATAGTGATTTATTGATCCAAACCGCGGCCAAACTTAGAGATATGCACGTGTCATTCGCCATTGTTGAAGTTAGCAACTCTGGAGAGCCATCATGACTACCTGTGAAAGTAATATCGAAAGCACCTATGCCGTTGAAATAGCCAAAAAATGGATATCCTCAAACGCCATCATTCTTGATACAGAAACGACAGGTCTTGAATGGGGCTGTGAGGTTGTCGAGGTTGCCGCTATTGAGTTGGCCACTGGCAATATCCTCATGAACACGTTGGTTAGACCTACTCAACAAATTCCTGATGACATTATCGCTATTCATGGCATCACTAATGACATGGTTGAAAACGCACCTGAATTTAATCTTGTATTAATAGATCTTTTAGAGGCCACTCTCGGGCGTGAAATTGTTGCTTGGAATGCTTCATTCGATTTAAAGCTATTGCTATCAACACTGCATATCACCATGCCATTCACCGTTGAATGTCAATTAGTCCCATGCATACGGCAGCATTCAGATAACACGAATCGTTGGCACTGTGCCATGTTGAATTATGCCCAATTCGGGGGAGATTGGAACAACGCCTATGGTGAATACAAATGGCATTCACTCGACAATGCAGCTAAGCAAATGGGGATTGAACTCCCATCTACACGCCATCGTGCGCTTGAGGATTGTCAATTAACACGTGAAGTGATTCTCAAAATGGCCGCGGTCAATAACGGTAGGAGCCCATTCTGATGAGTAACTTAACTCAAGATACAGCTGAGCATATGTTAACAACGGGCAAAAAATACACTGCCGCAACACTTGCTATGGAGCTAGGAATATCAACACGTCAAGCATCTGCGAAACTATATAACATTAGAGAAAGTCGAAAATATACAACAAAGCAATCGTCTCTACCCCGTCGAACGGTAAAAGTAATCTCAATATCAGGTAGAAAGTTACCAGCATCACAGTTGTGGGCTTTAGCCATATTTGGGAAGTCAGCCTCATGAATAAGTCAAAGATAAGACTCGGCAACATGACGCAACTGCAAATGCGTCAATGGTTGGCACTGAATGACGCCATAGGGTTTAGCCATACATTCCTAAAGTTAAGCCTAAGCAAGCGAGGCTTAACTGAAGCTGTCGCGGTCGACCTAGAGGATTTTGGTTGTGCAAGGCAACATAGCAGTTTGGTTATTCACTGTGTGAATCATCATAAATGCACAGGTTGTAACGGTTACATGGGAGATAGCGTGTGATAAACAATCCTGAATTTAGGCACCTTATTAAACACTACCGTCACTATAAAATTCAATTGCGCTACGCAATAAGCATTTATCGAGGTGAACGTACTGTTGACTCTGCACTCGACATGGCAGTGGCACGCGGCGCCCTTGAGTGTCTTTATTCTCAAGCGCTTGGTAAAGGTCTATTAAACCTCGCCAAAGGCATTCAAAGAACCATTAAAGCCGCCACGCGCTATGTTGAGCACGAGTTGTAATGCAAGCAAGATTAGCGCTATCGCCTACTATATCGGGACCTAAATACCCCCCGTTGTTTTCAAACACTGAGCAATACCCACTTGAGGGTAAGGTGTGTCTGTTTAAACCAAACAGCACACCCGCTCACCCCGTCAGCGTGCTGTCAGATAACCAGTATCAAGAAGGACAATATGTCTATGGTTTTGGCACCGCAGACATTTCAGCTAATACCAATGTATACCAAGCACAAGCGGCTGTTATTGGCTCGCTAGATGAGCACGCTTCAAACCATGCGGTATTCAATCGCAATCGTGATTTGCGCTTGCGCGATTAAGGCACCTACCCAATAAAATTCGCATCAGCATTTCAGAAGAATATCAGCGCCGGCTAACCAATAAAGACGGCATTGCAAACATACGCGGCGCCAATATTTACCTTAGAACCACGACCGAGTTTATTAACAAGGTGTGGCTTAAATACCCGTTTCACAATGCAGGTAGCTTCTTTAAAAAAATCACATCAGAGCTTCGTGAAGATGTACCTAAAAATGTTGACTTGGATAAAGACGATTTTATACGAACGACTCACTTAGGCGGCTTTGAGTTAATTCGGTATCGCAAAAGCAAGCAAATGAAACAGGTTGCAAATCGTCTCGCTTTAATCGCGCTTGATGAAGTAAAAGACGCGGCCACTCACAACAATGGTGATATGGCGTTTCTGAAAGCCTACGATGCAGCGGCCGCGATTTGTCAGCAATGGGATATTCCCCCGCCCTATTATGCCGCGGTAAAGATCGACTTCATTATTCCAGCGGCCGAGTGTGCCATATTGCGCATGACGTGCCCTAAGTGGTGGTTAAAGAAACTATCAAACTTGCGCGACAGATGCACTGAACACATGAACATCGCCGCAGGACTTGTCAATGAGGGCAGCCCATACATAAGCCGTGACAGCTTCAATGAATGGTGTGAGCAGCAAAAAAGCGGCCTTGAATGGTTAGAAAGTACGATGATTGAATCTGAATCAGGTGTGATCATCCCTCTGATTGATGCTGCAATGTCAGGTACTGCCAATCCAAAAAACCGCTTTGTTGAAATGGTGGTTAGGGCGCGAGGTCTGGAGGAAGTCGCGGAAGACTTAGGCTACATAGGGTTTATGGCTAACATTACCGCGCCAAGTAAATATCACCGCAACTCGAAGAAATGGAATGCAGAAGATCCTCGCTATGCTCAACAGTTTTTAGTGAAGCAATGGGCGAAGGTCCGTACCGCCCTTACTAACCTCAAAATAAAATTCAAAGGGTTTCGTATTGTGGAGCCTCATAAAGATAGTACCCCTCACTGGCACATGATGATCTTTGTGCATCCAGATACCGCCGAAACAACACAAGAAATTATAACCAAGTACGCGTTTGAAGTGGATGGCGACGAGGACGGTGCAAAAGAGCATAGATTAGTCTTTGAGCCTATAGACAAAATCAAAGGCTCAGCTACGGGTTATCTCATCAAATACATAACCAAAGGTATCAGGGGCGAACATATGCAGGGAGAGCTAGATCTTGAGTCTGGACTCCCTATTGAGGAAGCCGCTAGAAATATCGCATCTTGGGCGAGTCGGCACAAATTACGTCAATTTCAGTTTTTTGGCATGAAGTCTGTCTCCGCCTGGCGAGAGTTTAGGCGGATAAAGGAATGCCCTCAACCTGTTGAGATAGAGCTAGCGAGAGCAGCTGCTGTCAATTCCAACTGGAAAGAGTTTGAGGCCGCGCTAGCCGTTAACCCAATCAAGCTAGATTACGAAAAAACAGAGTGCGGTAATGAATACGGTGAAGAAACCAAGCGAGTCATTGGCCTGTGGTATCCCAACAAAAAGCATGACGGCAAGCAAGACATACGTTCATTGATCACCCGTGGTGATAAATGGACTATTCGCGCCATGGATAGTGATGAAAAAATTAATTACAAGAAGCTAAAACAAGAGCGCTTAAAGGTCTTCAAAGAAAACGCACAACTTAAAGAAGCTTACGACGACACTAGAGAGCAATGTAAAAATAAATTGATTGGGCTAGCTAAAAAGAAAGAGGCTGCAAAAGGAAAAGAAAAGGAATTGTTCCAAGCACAAATAGAGAGCCTTAAAGCCACTGACACCGCCCTCATGAAGCCGACACTAAAGGCACTGCCTAAATGGAAGATGAGCCAAGGCTCTAGCTCTAAGAGCCGCGGCAGCGGTGAAACTAGGACTTGTAGGAATAACTGTACAGACTCCATTTCAAGCCGGCCAAAAATCGAAATGTCAGATACAACTCTGAGGTATTTAGCCTCTCACGGCGTCGAACATCCTCACTCACTGGAGCTATTAGCTAACGGTTTACGAGTTTTCACTGACGAGGGTAAGGTCTGGTGGTTCAGTGATGGCCAACTGCAGTTCGAACGACTGGTAGATGCTGAAAATAGCGAGTTTGAATTTTTTTAATACATAGGAAGCGAACAAATGACTACACCATTTGATAAATGTCCCACTTGTGGTGGTGACGCTATCGATAGATCTAACTTTTGGGAGTCTTCACCTCCTAATGGGCGAGAGCTTGAAGAACAGATGCACCGTGTTCGCAGGGCAATTAGAAAGTATTACCTTGCTTTGGATAATGGTCAACATGGTGGGGTGGCACAAGACAAGGCATTTGAAGAAATACAGGAAGTGTTAAATATGTACTTGGTGCGAGGCGAAGTCACCAGGCTTTTAGACACTCACCCGCAACTAAATCCATTTTATGAATAATAGGAAGCTTTAGTATGAGAATAAAACAGCAATTAAGAAATGCGCTCGCAATAATTGAACAAATGAAAAATAAAGAGTGGAAATTTATCACGATTCATATGAGTGGTGATGAATGGCCAGAATGTTTTGTAGCGAAAAGAGGAAAAGATAGTTTATGGGTGGCAAATGGAATGTTTTTTTGTGCAATCAGCGATAGGCCGTGGGAATTAGGTATTTTTAGGGTGCTGGTTTGGTTCTTCGGGGCTAGGCAAGGACGTCGAAAGGCCATTAAGGAAGGGAGAGGTCAGGTATCCAATCTACGAGAATAGTCATGTTTAGTGGGGTTTATTCTTGAATGTGAGCGATTAGTCATTTTATAAGTAACGGGAAGCCTTAATATGAAAAAAATCAACTGGAATGTCATGTCTGAATTAGGACTAGTTGAAAAAATAAATCGAGAAATTTTACACCCGCTAGGCTTAGCTGTGGCATATTGCCCACACACGGGGTTCTCTGAAAGTATACTTATCGCTGATGATGGTATCTGGGAATATGGAAACATAAAAAGCGTAATTGTAAGCGACGAAGAAATTAGAACATTCTTAGAGGAGATCGTGCATAAGGAGTCAGTTGAAGAGTCTAAGGCCATTGCTATAGAATGGCGGGATCCAGAACCCATTCAAAAAATTCAATTAGCAGCGTTTATTGTTGAGCAGTTGATTGCAAAAATTAGGATCGAAAATCTAATAGTCGATCCTACGCACATTTTAAAAATGGCCGTAATTGCATGTGAAGATGCAGAAACAGGCCTTCCCAGAAAAAACTAAAGCAGGCATTTTGAGTTTTTTTATTTTTCGCAAAAATCCCATATTCTAAAATTATTATCTTCAACATAAAAAATTCCTTAATTGCACTGATGGCAATTAAGGAACAGATAGATTTAGCATCTAACTTATTGATAATAATTAATTTAGTTGGTGCTCGTTGTTTTTATAAAAATCACCTTAAATTTCTCTGCAAATTTTCAGAGAATATTTTTAACATTTAAAATCAATCTGTTATCTTTTTGAAATACGTTAAAACGCACTGTAGTTAGCGCCACTAATTGCCATTTGTGCAATTAGTGGTGAAACCAATTTATCGAGAAAGCCCTTATACGGCGCATTCTGGCGGCCTGTTGGCAATGTTTGCTTAATGGCAAAAACAACGTACAAAGAGCCCCAAAGTGTGGTGGGGATGAGTGCTTTTTTATGAGAATTTATTTTCTCATAAATATTTTCTCAACAAGGGATATGTCGTGGTGAGTGGTAACGACTAAGGCTGCATTGGTAAACTTTTGACAGGAACTGGTCATGTTTGCGTTCATGTTGGTCACGTTGGAAAATTATTTACCAGTCAAAAAAAAGCGAGTCAGCAAATTGCTGGCTCGCTTTTTTTATGAGAATGATTCTAAGAAAGGATGTGTTTTAATTCGCCGGCTAATGCATCGGCCTGTGAGCCTTGACCTGAAATGACGGCCCCGTTAACTGGAAGACTTGTCTGCCCAAGCGGTGAGCTATGGTTGTGACTATGGCTATGAGATGCGACCGCGTTAGCTAACTGGCTCACACACTCAATCAGCTTGTGCAATGTCTCGACCACATCCACTGACTCGTTACCAATACGAACGCTTCCCTTCTTCACTAGAACATCAAAGCCGGACTTGTTTAAGGTTAGGTGCCCCGCCTTGTTAATCACGAACGATAAGAGCTCATCGATAACACTTTGACGTTTACCCGCTATATTCTCGTTTAAGTCTGTGCCAGTGGTTAAGGTGAGGCTTTCTAGTGCTGATAGTTCACCGTGGCCCAGCGTAAGCAGTAGTAAAGCGCCTAATGCTTCTAGGCTATAGGTTCCGCCTACCTCATGCTCTGAATGGGTCTGCGTCTTTGTTTTTCTCGATAGACGCTTAGTTATTGAATGCCCTGTCTTTTGATTATGCGCTCTCGATGACTCATTGATAGCGCTGTCAGTATTGAGGTTGATATTACCTGCATCATCTAGGCGAATACTGACACCTTGGCGGCTTTGCATAATGGCTTCGCCAGGCTTAATACCTGGCAGTGTTAACCCATACGGCATCACTTTATCAATGTACGGCTTATCTGGCATACCAAATGCAAAGCATACCGTCACAATGGCGCCTATCTCGGGCAAATGTAGAAAACCCCCATTCATGGACAAAGAGCCCGCTATCGCAATATTGTGCATCTCAGGAATTTTAGCCTCACGGCCTTGCTTGGTCAGCACCTTAACGCTTGCGCAATAACGTGGTCTAAAAGGATCGGATAAGTCTCCGTCGTTTGGGGACTCATTGATTTTAGTTAAGCGGCACCATATTGGGGTGTGCCAACCATTTGCGATCTCTGGATAATGTTTTTTTATTAGACGGGCTATTTTGTCATCCATGTGACCACCATCGTATCTTTGTTAAGTTGAATGTTTCTAATGCGCTGGCCATTGACTATCGCGCCTGGTCTTAATGCCGGAATAAGAGGGAGTGTAGCCAAATCCATTGAGGCGTTCTCTATCATCGATGTGGGCACCGGAAGGTTCTTATTCGCCCATAGTGAATCGTCCCAGCTACCAACAAAAACAGTGCCATTGCCTTGCTGTTGCCATACGTAGCGGTCAATATCAAAGACTGCGCCTAAACTGTCCATTAACGAATAGCCGTTGCCATGGTTTGTAATACAAGGCGCAGGCGTGACTCGATATGCCTTATCGGGGATAACAAAATCTAACCCTGTCTTTGCATTCAAACCATTCAGCACATCTTCAAGGGTGGCATGCTGTAAAAATACGGGCATATTATGTCGCATCATGGCACTGAGTTCTCTGCAGAAGATGGAATACGTTTGCTCATTGATTGCCCTGTAGGATTCAACATACCCAGTGAACCACCTTGTCAGCTCACCATTAAAACCGCACTCATAAGCCATTATTTGGCCTATTTTTGGCTCTATGTCAGTAATGATGCTTGCCGTACCAGGATTGCGAAAACTTAAGTAACAGGTTGCACTAATGCAGTCGCTTTCTGCATTGCCTATGTATAGGCGTTCATTGTGTTTCATTTATGCGACCACTTCCTCTGATGGGGTATCGATTACCTCACTAGATTTAAGCGCTTCATCAATGTATTTCAATACAGAAGCAAATCCCGTCAATTCAGTATTCGGTGGAATATCGTCACTGTTGACCGCAACAATACTATCGCCACCGCCTTGTTGTTTGGCTGCCTTAATGGGCTCTCTTTGGGCTTTTCGCTCAGGTACTGACAATTGCTCTCTCATGTTAAATGTCACCATCCAGCCTTGGGTGTCATCAAGCTCTGTAACATTGAGTTCCCCGACAAATTTAGCTTGATAGAGCTTTATGGCGCGAGCAGCATCATACCCAATTCGATAAACCTGACGAGTACCAGTCGTGGCGTCGGTGGATTCTGCAAGCGTCGTTATCCTAGTCAACCATTCAGCGTTCGCGAAGGGGACAACTAAGCTCACGGTAAGCTCTTTTGCTTTCGTCCCTGTTTCAGCACTTTCAGTGCCGCTACCTTGACCGCTTAAATCGCTATCGCCAAATGACATTTTGATAGCAACTTTTAGTTCTTCACCAGGTACGAGTTGATTGTTGAGTTGTAGTGTCATAGGCTTAGCATCTCATTTAAAAATACGATGGGATCACGACTCAGTACGACTAATATCGTGCTGTATGGTTGATTATCGGTATCAAAGCGTTGTAATTGTCCAGCCATATCATGCGGTGTTCCAGATAGCCGCTTAGCGTAAACCTCACCTTTAAACAGCTGTTGTAATTCACTTATACACACTTGCATTGCTTCAAGTTGCTTGGATTGCTTTGCTGCTAGGGCGTTAAGACGCTCAATGGGTGACATTGCATTACTGGCAATTGATTCTGCGAGTGATATCCCCTCAAGCAGTGTGTTATTGACGGCATAAAGTGGAGACACTAATCCTCCATTTAAATGGGTCCAATAAGGGCTAGGCTTGATGTTTGGGATTTTCATTTTTTCAACATTCAATATTGCTCTTTTGCTCGCTAGGTTGTGTAGTGCAACCCAATCAGGAAAAGGCAATACATCAACAACGCCTTTCAGCCTTGATGCAAATAGCGATTCATCCAACCCTGTGATAACCATTGCAACGCCGTGATGGTATCCATTAATTTCTAGGGCGTTAGTTAATCTATCCGCTAAAAGCCCTGTTCCCGCTTTAGCGGAAAGCATTCCATTTAGGCCAATTCCATATTGATAAGGGGTTAGGCATAAACTAACCCCTGAATATAGGAGTTCTTCTACGGTATTTCTTTGCTGTCCCAACGGCGCTGCAGTGTCACACAAGGTAGACTGGGTATGGAGAGGGTCTTCAAGGCCGAGCAACTTATTTGAGTTACGCTCTATTTGTGCTGATAGTTCAGTTATGAATGAAGATACCAACTTACCTGTGTTTATCATTGTTTCTGGGGGAGTAATATTCATTTAGATACCAAGTTGTTACTCTAAATAGTCAACGTCAACATGGATTTTATACGCCCATAGCCGTTGATTGAAATGAACCGTCAACCGAAGTCCATCTCAAACCATTTATTTTTATTCCCTTCGACTTTATAAGTCGCGTTTGGTTGTACCAAGAAGTAAATACCAACACTAACTCCTCCAGTGCCATCGTCACGACTATGAGCCACATGTACATCGTTAACGTATGCATTTAAGTAAGGATCACTACTCACTGGCCCACTGAACACAGATACGACTCGAACTCTATTGTCGTTGTTATATGTTACGCCCACATTCCTGGAAGTTGAAACATCATGGTAGCCAGTGGCGGTTATTTCCCCTGCCTTCTTATACGCCGCCACTGCTTTGTCATACGCTTTTTTTACGCCCTTGGTCGTTGCATATGTAGAGGTGCTTGCGTCATCAACCTCGCTCGATGCCCCCCAGTTGTGAACCCACCTGAGCCCTACTTGTGCCGGCGTATGAGCGTCGCTGCTTGCTTTGTGGTTATCGATGTTGTTTTCATTGCCGTCCACTCTCGTCGTCAATTGCGCTAGCTTGGTAAACACGGACTGTACAGCGCTCCCCGTTTGAGTCAGCGCATCAGCCACTTCTTTAATGGTATCGAGTGTGGCAGACGGCACTCCCCCATAAATATCCGCTTTAATTTTATCGGCATAAGCTCTTGCCGCAGCTAAAATACCGGGCTTATTAAGCGTTTTAGGCGTGACGGCTTTGCTGCTATTCATGGCAGCATCAACTTCCGCTTGAGAAGCAATGATAATCCCCCCTAACTCCCCCTCTGTTGCATCGTTAAGGTTGTACTGTGGGTGAGGATCTGAATTTTCGTCACCATGCACTTCTCGCCACGTTGCAGGCCTTAAATCCACAATATCAACCAACGTATTAACTCTTGCTATAGGGTGCGCGTAATACGTCACACCGTTAATCAATTCACTTTCAGGTAATGAATCGGCAAGCTGTAGCGCGGTTTTTACCCTCCATTCGCTATTAAGGCCCCCTTCAAAGCGTGCAACGAGGAAAAGCATTTTAGGGAGGGGCACACCGGCTAAATCGACGACCTGTTCAAGTTCGTTGCAACAACGCAACCCCTTTAGGTACCCAGTTCCAGGTTTAATCGTTAATGTGCCGCTATTGGGCTCGGCTTTCCAGCCGTCACCCATAAATGACGCATCACCATAAACGTCCATATTTTCAAGTCTTGGGCGTTCGTCCATGGCGATTAATCGACGAGTGAAGTCAAGCTGCCACACGTCAGCAGTAACATGAATTTGCGTTAACACTGACGCATTCGTATACGGCGTGATAATGTTGCGCGTTAGCGTGTCACCCTCGATACCATTTGATATGTCTGCGGCGGTTTTAGTTTGCTGATTAACATGTGAAATAGAACCTACAAAGTTCTTTTCACTGTTAACGAGCCCCACCCAGTTAAAATCCCACGTTCCTACATCCGTCCCAAGAATAATGGAATACACCACCGCATTAGGGTTAATCATCCCTTTTTGAGTAACGGGAAAGCGTCCCACGATTTGAGCGTCTGGTGGCAACTCTTCATTTAAATCAATTGGTGCATCTGGATCTTGTCCTGGCACCAGTGCAAAGATAAACTCATCCATGATGATAGGAACGCCGTATGCTTCACATTGCGCTTTATAGGCCGAAAAGGCGTTAGTTAAAATTGTCTGGCTCATAATTAATTCCGGTTTGATAAGTTAGCAGTAAAACCACAGCATGATGTCGTTGGTTGGCAGTGCGATATGTTCAGGGGCCGGTGGCGGTGGTGCGCTCACTAATGTGCTTTGGTTCCAGCGCATTTCCCCAATATGGACATACTGATTTATAGTTGTTCGAACACCATATTCATACCGCCTGCATGTTGCGCCATAGGTATCAATTAATAGGTTTATCAGTGCCTTTTGGTTTGAGAGCATGTCGTCCGTCATTTCGATGGTGACAATATCCCAATCGCGCCCAGGTTGACGTTCGTCAATGCCTAAGATGGGAATACCAAGGCGTTCAAAAATATTAAAAATACCTCGGTTCATCCCTGCATCTTGCGCATTCTCAAAGGCGTAATGCACTCGTTTGCGGTAAATGAGTTCGCCCTCACCATCAAGTCGAGTGATTTTTCGCTCCCACGCCACGCAATCAACAAAAACCAAGTCACATGTTAGTAAGTCAAATTTAGTCAGTGAGATAAGCATCCATTGATGTACTCGTTCCCAAAATGATTGGCTCGCTGCTCTTAGCTTGTCGAGTTCACCTTTTTGCATCCAAAACGGCAACGTGACTTTCATAATGCGGCTCTAACATTGGTGAGGGTCAAAGTTTCAAGCCTGGCAATATTCAGTCCCAACTTAAAATCTCGTTCTGCAAAATACAGCGACTCAATAAGCGGAAAGTGGTTGCGAAGCTCTTGGTTTAGCGTGGACATACTGAAAAGCGTTAAGGGCCATATCAGCATGGCGTTGGGGTATGCTTGGTTTTCTCGAAAGACGCCGCGAATGTACTGTTCGATATCGTGAAATAACTGCGAAAGTTCATCGTCAGTTAAGTTAATCACCGGCAAAACGTCACAAGTGATCGTGACGTTCAGTTCTGGTAGCGCCATTGCTAACATGTCGTCCCCAAGTCCATGGTATCCATCTAAACGTACTGATTTATTAATGGCATCAAGAAAAGGTTGAGTGGGTATGCCGCTATCGAGAAGCAGGTACGCATTGGCGCTGCCAGGACCGCGAGGGGCATTTTTTTCGATATAGATTTGGCTGGTTTTTACGCCGCCAAATAACGACATTAAGCCTTTGTATTTGTCATCTATATACCAGCCGGACACCGAGGCAAACTGTGAACGATATCGCTCCCTTGCGTCATCATTTGATTCGTCATCAGCCCCAGGAGTGGTTAACCACTCCTCAGGGGTATATACGCGAATTAAACCAGGCAATGGCGTTTGTGGGATTTGATAATAGCCACTGGCGAGGTTGTAATGGCTGCCTGGGAATTCAGCGCGGCAATCAACCTTCGTCATGCCGATGTTTGCAGCAAGCCTTGTGTCATTGATAACGATAAGGCGGTACGGAATGCCATTAATGCGATCGGTACTAATCGTAAAACCAGCGGGTAGCAAGAGCTCTGGTGCGCCCCGTTCTCTTTCAAAAATGACGTAGCCTAACGCATGGCTTTGGGTTTTACGTGTCAACTTGACCGATTGAAGATAGAGATCTAAAAAGAAGCCGGTGGCCGTCTTAACAAATGACTGAGGCAGTATCGTTTGAAGAAGAAAATCAATTAACCACAAATACGGTTTTGAGATAATCCCACGCACCAAGCGCCAAAACGGGGAATATTTACCATCGTTATTAATCAAGCCGCCTTGTGCAATAACCTCTTCATCAAATACGGCTCTAATCGCCTCCTCTGTAGTAGGGATATTGGCGTTTTTAAGTACCTTCTTAAAGTCTGGTTTATCTACAGCCATGTGGTCACGTCTCCAAATTCATAGGTTGATGCTGTCAGTAGGCGGCCATTATTTAGCGGGGCAATCGTGCAAGTACCAGGAATAATCCTCAGATCCATTTCTGCTAACATGATAATGCGGTATTCAAGATCCGATATTTCAGTTGTGCTGCGTTCTGCAACCAGCTCAACGGCCAAGCCACTTTCTAAAATTGCATGCTTAATGTCCTGGGCTATGCAGACCGCATCTGTAATGATGATCGGGTTGCGACCTGCATCTAAAACCACATCCCCGTCTTCGATTAACCAGTCGCGATAAATTGAATTCATCATGGCGTTACCAGTGAGAAATAGTTCTGCATTTCTGACGGTGTAGGCGCACGCTGCGTTGATACGTTCACGGCGCCAATACTCATGCTATTGGTTTTGTTGTTTTGGCTGTTTTGAGTGAGCCACGTTGGCACGATGCTGTGTTCATTGCTTCGCTCAATATCTTTACTGATTGGAATGCCGTTATTGACTAATTGGATCTGCTCCTCAATCGATGCGGACAGGGTGCTACCGATTAAAGGTGGTGTGCTGTAATTAGGTTGCGCTGTGGCTAATGTCGGCAACGACTGCATATGCTCTGGCTTCATACCCGCGCCCACATTGTCTGTACTTGATGCCGTTCCTGAGCCAATGGAGAGAAAATCAGACGCTGTTGTCCACAGTCCTTTCATCATTTCCCAGGCACTGCCTAAGTAGTCAATAACCGAACTCAGTGCCCCCGTAATGGCATCTGCCCACGCGGTATTACTGAGTGAAGAGATGAGTTCCCCCCAGCCTGAAAGCCACTGTTTAACGATTTCCCACACCATGGACAAGGTTCCCGATAAGGTGCCGAAAGCCTCGATAATGGCTTGCCCCCATGTTGTATTGCTGAACGATGCAACTAAATCGTCCCAATAATAAATGGCTAAGCCAATAGCAGCACCTACAGCAATAAATGCAAGAGGGATCCAACCTATCGCCACAAGCGCAGTAAGGCCAAACCGTAACATTAACGGAATAATTTTCAGTAACGGGCCAACACCCCATTTCAGTACGGCCCATCCAAACTTAGCGAAAAACACAGCCCCTTTGAGGATTGCGCCCATGGCGATAACCGCAGTAAGAACAAGCATCCACTTTGTGAATGTCGCAACGGCGAAAGTGATATTAGGGAATGCAATCATCCATTCCTGTAGCGTGGTAATAGCGCTTGTCATGTAGGTGATCATCGGCATGAGCGCGCGGTCAAAAGCTTGACCAAAAATAATGCGCACGTTACTGGCTGATTGCCCGAGCTTATCCCATGGATCGCTAATTTTTGCGGCCATGGCAACCGCTTGATCCATGTTGGTAATGTCGCCGAGACTCGCAATGTTTTTGCTTAAATCATCCGTCTTCGTCCATAACCCTTGAATTAACCCAGAGGCCACCGTACCAAATGCTGTGTTTAGTTGGCCGACAACATCAACGGTGAGTTCATTGCCTAACTTTCCTTTCAATTTGTTAATAATGGCTACCATGCCAAGCGCTTTGCCATCGTCACCGGAAAAACTCAATCCCAGATTTTTTTGTGCATTGGGCATCGCATCCATAAAGCCAGCGTAAGCCGTCCCCGCAACACTGCCGTCCATACTGGATTGCATCATACCTAAAACGGCAAATTGCTCCGCTGAACTAATGTTTTGATTAGATGCTCTGGCGCCAACGCTTGCAAACGCCTCGTTCATGGCCGAACCCGTGGTTTTAAACATTTTAACGGCTACAGCTGTTTGCCCTGCTATTTGTTCAACCCACTTAGATTTCCCCATCTTATCTGCGCTACTTTGGAAAATGCCGTACATGGTGCCCATATAGTTGGTAATAGTTGCAGTATCGGCTTTCGTTGCGGTTGCGAGCACAGCGGAGGCATTGGTGAACTTAGCTAGCGTACTGCCTGATAAGCCACTAATGGCGGATTGAATATCATAAGATGCCCTGACAAATTCCGTGGCGGATTTACCATAAGTACTGGCAAAGCGCATCGCTTCTGATTGCACTGCATCCAGTGTTTTAGTGCCATCACCATCAAGCAAGGAGTTAAGTTCACCGCGCGCGGCATTCATTTCACGTGCGGGGCCAACTAAGGCAGAGACGGTTTGACCAGCCGCCCACACACCTAGACCGCCGGCTCCGATCCCTTTCATCGCATTGCTGGTTTCGCGCCCCATTCGTTGCATGCTTCGCATGCGATTGGTGACAGCATTAAAGCCTGATTGCGTTCTATCCCTAAGCCAGACGGAAAAGTTAAGTGAATTACTGCTCATGGTAATAATCCTTTGAGGTCGTCTGGTAAGGTTTGATCAAGAATGGCCTGTGCACAGGGGTCGTTCCATAGCAACGAAAGTGTTTGCGCAAGGCTTGACCGACTGAAGGCGAACTTAATTTAAGTCCGCCATTGCCTTTAATGATGTCAAAAATATCAGTATTCATGCGCTTGCCTATTTAAACAGTAGACCAGCGCCTTTGTTGACTGCCATGGTCATAGCATGGGTAAAGTGTTCATCAAGCCAGATAGCCTTTGCTAAACTGTCCACACAATCGGTTTCATGCGGTAAAAAGTGCGCTCGTAATGCTTGCGCCTGGCTTAATGAATTTTTGCGGTACGTGCCCACCATGGCGTTAACTAGTCCAGTGTTGAAGATACTTCCGGCGCGACCGCTTTAATGACTTTACCCATTGCAAAGTCGAGCATGCCCGGTACCTTGAGCAATTCCTGTAAAAAGTCGCGATCCTTTTTGATTGCAGTGTGCATCAAAAAGTCTTTAGCAGAAGCGGTTGGCGAAATTTTGCCTGTTTGAGAGGCGTTAATGAACTTGTTGTAGTCGGCCAATGACACGTCGAACGTCACCCCGTCATGAACTTTTGTACCATCGATCACCACGGGGACCACTACGCTCTTTGTGCCTTGCAAGCCCTTTAGTAATTCAATCGCTTCGTTTTTGGGTAGTGCTTTTTTTTCTTCATCGTTCATGATTTTTATCCTGGTTAAATTCAGTAATAAGGTTTTGCAGTCCTATCAGTTTTTCACGTAACGTGAAGTAGGCTTTATAGTTCTGCGTGATAATCGGTAACGCTAAATCAATGCGGTTTTGAGCAATAGCTTCATCACTTATCACCGCAAGCTCATTAGCCGGCTTAAGCATCAGTGACGCATCAACATTAATAACTTCTCGCGGTGGCTGCACGATTGTGGAGCTGCATCCACTGAGTATGATCAGGCTGGCAGTCAGGGTTCGTTGCCGGCTTAATAGTTTCCACATATCGGATCACCTCTTTTTCAATAGGCACAAACTGCGTTTGCACCTCGATGACTTTCTCGGCCGTTCTGGCATTGGCGGCGCGAATAGCCTTATTCAGCTCCTCGCGCTCCAAATTCAGTAACCGAGTTTGTTCTGCTTGTTTGAGTGCATGTTCTTGCTCTGTCACGCTGACGCCTCTGTCATATGCAAAGACGCACAAAAGCATGACCAATAATGCCGCGCCCCACACTTTAAGAGGGATCATACTTCCCCTAAGTATTCAAAGTGTGGGCCGTCATAGCTTCCACGTTGATGTTCGTCGCGACTGTCACCGTTCTGGTTCCAGTCACCGCCCCATCGAATACGAATACCAATGGATTTAGCCGCAGCAAACATTGCAGTAGCAACAATAGGGCATGCTTCCCAATCTGCGCCACCACCGACTTTTAACGGCGTTAAATCGACAGCATGGCAATAACCATCTTTTTGAATAATGTGCTTACTGTTTAGCGTCCAAGTCTTTTTGGGCGTACCGTAATACAACGCTTCTTGACGCTCTTTTGTGCGTACTGTTTCGCCCACTGAAAAATCAGACGTCGTGAGCGTGACAGCGATAGAGACACATGCGACAAGCCTTGGGTGAACACGGTGCAACCTTTCTAGGCTACGTTTACCAAGAAAAAACATAAGACTCCTTACTTCTTCCAAATTCGTTTTAGTGATTCTAAAAACTGCTTAGGATCGTTAGTTAGTTGAGTCGCTAACTTGTCGAGCATATCGACGATGTAGCGGTTTAAGTACGCGGCGGCGCCAACAGTCACCACTCGAATGTTCTCGGATACACCATAATCAATTAACAGTAAATTGACGGCATAAGCGACAAAGCCCGCAAGCGCAACGCCGCTGCAAATTGACTTAAACGAGTGTTGACTGTCTTTTAGTAGGCCTGCTGCACAGGCCAAAACAAACATTAAAATAAGCGCGCTACTTTCTTGTAATCGATATGCAAAATGCTCCATAAATCACCTAGCGCTGTGAGAGATGTGCAATCTCTTCACTGTCAAGATATGGCGTGCCGTTGATTTTGATAAAATCTCGGCCCGTGACTTCATAATCCACTTTGTGCATCATGCCATCACCGCCTTCTTTACCATCCACATCAAGTAAATTGGTGATCTTTAACATGCAGCCAAACGCCTCTACCTTGAGCTCAAGATCCGTTTTGGCGTACATCATAAAATCGAAGGGAGGGAGTTTGCGCCACGAACCGGCTTTGCGCGCTTCTTCTGATAAGCGGTTAAAGTTTTCGGTATTGAGTTCTATTGAACCTTTTGCGCCGACACTGCCACGAAGCCAGCCACTAGTAACACCGCGAGATTTAGCCGCCTTACTGTTGTCTTCAATATCTAATGTGATCTTGTCAATCGTGATATCGGTGTTACCAATGGTGACATCGATATTTAAGCCACTTAAGCTTGAACCTATAGACATAATTACTCCTCCTGCTCATCTTTGGATAAATCAATACCTACACCAATCGTAATGTCCTTTTGGCAACCAATTGGGCGAACGGTGACGTAGATTTCAGTTTTGTTCATGGTTATCCAGTTGATTTCAACCGCACTATCATTCGGTGGTTCTATTTCGCCTGGAAACTTCACGTTATTAATTAATACAGGCGCGGCCATGATAAGCAGTGGCTTCATATACAAACGCTTGTTGTTAGCCACGCTGTTTGGTGAGCTGTTAAGGCTTCGGTCGGCAATCGTAGGAATGGCAATTTTGTATACGTTACGACTGGCTTTTAGTGCCACGCGCAAATGCTCAATGACCTTAAAATCACCCGTTTCTAAATCAAATGTATTTCCGTCCGCCCAATACCAGCCCGCTTCACCAGGATAGGTTTGAGGCACAGAAAAACGCGCCTTATCCAGTTCTGCAAAAATAGTGTCTGGCATTGCCTCACCATCTTTACCGACAGAGGGTTGGCCCATGCCAAGAAGCGGCCCTGTTTTGACGCGCATAGGCGAATCGGCAATGGTCACGGCACGAGAGCAAAGGCGACCGGCTAATATGCCTAAGTCATTGCCAAATAATGACGGGGTACACACGACGTGTGAGCCAGCAAAATCGGCTACTAGCGCTTTTGCTGCGGCAATATAATCCGCCCAAGATTGTGCAGGGGTAATGGGGGCGAGTGTGGTTAACGCAAACATCCATCGCGCCATTTTTGATTCCATGGCCGCGATGGTTGCACTCACTTTGTTGAAGTCATCGATTGATGTCATTGGGTCGCAAATAACAATCCCTTCAACGTCGTTAAACTTAATCGCTGACTCAATCACTTTGTCCCACGAGCTATCAGATGCAACGCCTGCGATCACCGCTTGCCAACCTGCACCCGCATTAAGCTGAGCGGCCGCAACTTGAAAGTAAAGCGTGTCTATTGCTGGTGCCGTTTTTGCCTTTGACTTTGCTTCTACTGGCGCTACGTGAAACAAGGTAGCTAAATCCGTTTGCGCATTCACAAACGTTGTGATCCCACACAGTGTTGAATTAGCGGTTTTGCCAATAAAAAGTAATTGACGTTCCACTTCGTTTACTAAATTTTGGTTTTGATTACGGTTTGATACCGTGACTTTGCCTAGCATGCCTTACTCCATAACCCGCAATACTTCGCGAGTGATAATGTGTTCTGATTGCGAGGGGGGAAGCCCTAAGAATGCACGAGGTGCATTATCTATTTCCCATGACGTGCTCGGTTCGTGCCCGGTCAACGCTCGCCAAATAGCAAATAACTGACCTTCTTTAAGGTTGTCTATCACCCATTTTTGCGAGGGTCGTTTCCAGCGTTTACCGTTTGCGCTTTTAATTTTGTAACCGGCTTTCAACAACATTCGAGCTTGCCGCCTTGATGGTGCGCGGTCATAGTTTCGGTAGCGCCCCCTGACTTTCGACATTCGCTCACCATTCCAAGATTCAGATGGTGTGCCGTGTTGCTGAGTGTGAGCGATCCGCCCAGTAAGTGAGTTGCTATACCCGATATTCACATTGTTGGCGTTATTTTTGCTTCTCAGTTTTTTGGCAATATTAGGCAACATTTTCCGCCGCCCCTTACGCTTTTTAAGTCTGGGGGCAAACGCTCGACCATTCACGTCTCGTTGCTCACGTACATTTTTTCGAGCCTGGCGAATAACCGCGTTACCTATTCGTCGTAATGCCGCTTGTTCTTTAGAAAACGTTAACCGTCCACGCTCAAGGGCTTTCATGGCCTTATCAATTTCAGCTTGTGAAAATTCAACTTCCACGGTTAATGACCTTTCCAGACTCCGCAACATGAATAATAAAAGGCGCGATCACCCACTGCTTACCGCGATAGGTGATGTCGCCTTTCTCATCGTCGGTTACTCGCATTGCGATAGGCTCTGAAAATACAATTTTAATGTCCATGTCACTCAATGACGTGCTGTCATCATCGGCGTACGCATCAACGGTAATGTCTGGTGTGTCCAGCTTTTGCCGTTCACGCTCAGTGTCGTTTTCAGCAAGCCAACACATTGTCATCGCCATTAAAATGCGCGGGTCAATTAATGCGGCGGGTAACGATTCGAACGAAAATACGCAGGTATAAACAAATCGCGCCGCGATCACGCCATCACCTAGATCTTTAAATGACGGCAATAATGAACCACCCTCAATAAAGCAATCAAACTTATCTTTACCGGTTGGGCCTAAGTGTTTGGTTAGCGCCGCTTTATAAACGGTAGCCAACGCGGCCATGTAAGTGACATTGCTCATAACAACTTAACCGTGGCGATAGTGCGCCCAAGAATGTTTCTCACAGCCATTTGTGATAGCGACATCAGCGCAGTGTGCGTATCGCGACTTTCTTTCGCTATTGAGGCGGCTTCATCCCTTCGCTCTAATGTAGCGAAGTGAACCAGCAAGGTTGCTTTAGCCCGCTGAAAAACAGCCTGGTAATATGACGCCACATGCACACTCTTACCGTCGATTTTCATGCCGACATCCGAAAGTTGTGTGTAACCATCATTAAAACAGCGCTCCCGAAACGCGTATAACTCAATGCCGATGCCAGCCATTGACGCGATTAACATGTTGCGTTGTTGTTCCATGCTGTATTCAGGTGGAATTCGGCATTCGCGCTGAAAGGCAGAGACTGATACATCAGGCCAGAAACCATCGTTTGTGATCACATCGTCAATCGGTGTATCAGGTACTTTTATATCTTGAAACATGCTCAATCCTTAGAGTGAGCCGGAACAGTATTCGCAACATTTGCCCCTTGGCGATTGTAAATACGTCCGGTCACAGTGGGTTGGGAGTCGTTACTCGGTTTCCGCTTCTAGCGGAAGCCCTAATTTCAATAGGCGCTTATCGATCTCATCAATTCGAACGGACACACCGACCTTGCTATAGCACTTCATCGCTTCTTGAAATAATGTTTTTGCGGCATATAAGCGTTCAGGCTCTGATACATGGATCACTTTTAACTTATGCGCCCCTAAAGCCATTAGCCCCGCCAGCTTTAAGTATTTAGCCGTGATTTGATCAAAGAGGTTCCAATCACCAGTGACACGAGTAAACATGTCCCTAAAGTAAGGCTCGGTGCCTTGGCCTAATCGCCATTGTGCTTCAGCCCAATCAAACAGGGTGTCTGCCATAAAGGTGGGGATATCAGGCTTAAACCCCTCCGGCATAGTGCCGCCATGCGTAATGCAATGAAGCCCTAATGTGATGGCTTTTTGAATGTCACCGCAATCAAACAGCCACACCATTAACGAGGCGGCAATATCAAGCGGCAGCGCTTCTCGTTCAAAAAGGTGCGCGTACTGATGAAGATTTCGTGCTTTGTATTCGTTCTTTTCAGCGATTTGTTTAATGTTTTTAAGGGCCGCGGCATCTTTTTTAATTGATGCGCGCACCACATCCCATTCACTTTTATTGCTTAACGGCGCAGCAACCACGTCAACATCACCACTGGCTGACAGCAAATGTTGAGTTGCATTAATCACAGCGATCCGCTGCCTACGTTTTTGTAGTGGTGACGTCATGGGGTTACTCGCTTATGCCGTGATAATTAACTTGGCTTTGCTGTATGCGTTGCCGTATGGGCCAATACATTCAACAGACACTTCGTATTCACCAGCGGCTAAGCCGGCTTCAATTACGGTGCGGTTTTCATCGGTCACTGCATGAGTTTGACCGTTGATGCGCCAGTGATAAGTTGATGTGTTTGTTGCCACAACAGAGAGCGTGATTTCCGTGTTAACGGCGACGGTTTTCTCAATCAATCCTGTGGTGATTTGCGGCTCGTCTGGTCTATTGGCGTAAGAGCCTATCACCACGATGCTTTCATCGAACGCTGCGTACTTAGTCGGCTCTTCAACCATGTTGCCTTCCATGCGCCATAGGAACGATTCAACACGACCTTTGTCATCGTTGTCTTTTAACTTGCGACGACGTGTGCCTTTTTGAGTGTAGATGGCCAAGTTTTTAAGCGTGGTAACGACCATTCGCTTACCAGGGAAGTACGGCACGACATACGCAACACGACCTGCAATAGACTTATCCAATTGCTGCGCAGCGTTATGCTCTGTCGGTTTATCAGCTTGACTGTAAAGGCGGTATTGCGCCGCAGCAATCAAGTCGCGACCAACTAGCACCACTAAATCGGGGGCATCTCGGAACTCAGGCGCTAAGGTGTTGTTGATTAGGTCTGACGCCATTGCATCTAGTGTATTGTAATCAGATTGCAGCACACCATTGGCATCGCGAGTGGCGTCGGGGTCAAAGTAAACTTCTGCGTCAGCATCATCTAACTGTGCGCCAACGATTTGAGCGGGGGCAACACGTTTAATACGTGCATGCCAACCTTCGTTAACATCTTCCCCGTTAGGGTACTTAATCGGATCGGTAATTTTTGCAGCGTGGAGGCCGTTCCAGGCTACGCGCAACATGTCATTACCAATTTGTTGAGTGAAATAAGCCCATAGCTTCTTCTCGAACTCTTTTTGACTGCCCACGTTTGCCCATTCGGCGAGGCGTGCCCAAGTGATATATACAACGCTATCAACAACGGATAGCTTGTATTCATAGGCATCAAGTTCTGGAGTTGTACCTGCAAAGCGATCTACGCCACGGCCAGTTGATAATTTATCGCTGCCAACAGTGACCGCTTGGCCTGCTATTTGGAGCACATCAACCATGCTGACACGTTTTAAGAAACTGTTCTCTTCCATGATGGCAGAGCGTAATTTCGTTTCTTTTGGTGCATCTACCGAAAAGTAAACACCTTGCTTACTCAAGCTATAAGTCGTTTGAGTGCGAGCAAGAAGTTGCGCGACTTTTTTCTCAGTATCTTGATCTTTAAATAATACGGTAGCCATTGTGGCCTCTTAAATTTGTAAGTGATTAGAAAGTGAAATAACTCGAATTACACGTATTCGTGGTCAGCGCCTCCACCGGTGTTATCACCACCTGCGGTGAAGTTAACGGCGTTGACCTTGGCATCTTTAAATTGTTGCGCAAACACTTCAAATTCGGCGCGAGTCACCACGGCCGCACCACCTTCGGGAACATTGTCACCCGTTGGCGTTTCTTTGCTAAAACTGAAACCCTGCGCTTTTAGTAATTCTTGAGCTGCGAGCAATTCAGCTTCACTGCTTACTTTGCTAACGCTGTAGCCGTTTGACTTAAGCAGTTCTTCGGCGGTTTTCAGTGCATCGGCGTCAGGCGCTTTACTTAGTGAAAAACCTTGCTTTTCAAGTAATGCTTTTGCGGCATCAAGCTCGCTTGGTGGCGGGGTTTTAGGGTTATGTTTTGAAAATAATGCCCCCATTTCTTTCGCTAGATCCGTTTTTAGCGAAGTAAAACGACCGTCCAATTTTGTGTCTAATTCACTTTCTGTCATCTCTAATTCCTGCTCTGTGTTTGGGGTGTGATGTTCACCACTAAATAATCGCTTAACGCGTGAAAGAAACTTGGCATCATCTTCAACGGCGTCCATATCAGCCTCACTAAATTGAAAATCAGTGCGTGAAAAATCACCCGTGATGAGCGTTCCATCTTTTGGTGTGCTTGCAAATTTGAGTTGTTCAGTGCCAACGGCCGCAGGCGTGGGGGTGACAGCTAACGCCTTTAAATAGCATTGCCCTTTGCCACGAAAATCCAAATCCAAACTCATTGAGGTGAATAGAATTTCCTCGCGACTCATGCCTATAAGGCTTTTACTAGGCTCGATATTGGCAAGCAATGTGGCAACGCCTTCTTTATCTTTACCAAGCTTAACTTCAAGCACTTTGCCGTAGGTGCCATACCAGCGCGGATCCCAGTGGTTAAGGTCAAGGACTGCGGTATAGACACTAGCGTCATAACCTTCAGCCGCCTCTTTTAGCCAAGACTCTTTAATTTCTCGACCATCGACAGTTGAACCGGCAGTACCGATGACAATAAAGCCACTTTGTAATGGCATAACTACACTCCTCTATTCTGATGCAATGATGATACGCCAGGATAAGAGCCGCAGGCAGAGTGAGAGGTTGTGACGGTGGGAGTTTACAACTTTAAAAACAAGAGGTTGCGTGTTTGCGCCTATACACTATGGCACATGAAAGAAAACCGTAAAAGTCGATATTCAGAAGACATTAAACAGCAGGCCAAAGACCTGTATTTGGCATGCCTGACCCCCAAGGAAATTGCTGAACATCTTTCAATCAATAGTGTTAGAACAGTATACAACTGGATCAATAGCGAATGCTGGAACACATTGTTATCGGCATTTAGCGTACAAAAACAACTAGAACAGCGTATTACGCAGCTCACCAACCGCGATCTAAAAAAGAAAACAGAACTTGATGAAATCGACCGTCTTGTTGCGAACCTCATTAAGTTGCAAGCTGCTAATGCAAAGCTGCGTGAGCACGATGTATCGCTTCGAGAACGAGAGGCTGCTATTGCGAACGGTGGCTATGGCGCAGCTGCTGGCGAAACGGGCAATAAGAAGAAAAAGAAAAAACGAAAGAATGATATTCCAGATATTGACGATCCACGTTGGCAAGACTGGATTAGTTGCCTCTACAGTTATCAGTTGGTGCATTTTCAGGCTCGCCACCTTAAAGAGCGCTGGACCATTAAGTCACGTCAAATCGGTTTCACGTTTGAGGCCGCAGGCGAAGCACTTCATGTGGCGGTGGAGACGGGCCGCAACCAAACCTTTTTATCTGCGTCAAAGGCGCAAGCTTATGTATTTAGATCTTACATTACCAATCTAGCAGAGAAGTATTTTGGCATAGAGCTTAAGGGCGATCCCATTCGCTTACCCAACGGGGCCGAATTGCGCTTTATTGGCACTAACCGAAATACCGCGCAATCCTATAGTTCAGATTTATACATCGATGAGGCGTGTTGGATAGGTAAATTCGAGGGGATTTACGAAACAGCCGGCGCAATGAGTACCTTAAAAGACCGCCGTATCACTGTTTTTTCAACGCCATCCACTCGTCAGCATGGCGCTTATCGAGTGTGGTCTGGTGCGTACTGGAAGAAAGGCGATGCCACTCGCGCCGATATTCCATTCCCCTCAAAAGACACGCTACGTAAACACCCTCAAGTGTGTCCCGATAAGCGCTGGCGTTACGTTGTTACAGCGCAAGATGCTGTAGATGGCGGCAACCCTAATATTGATATTGAGGACTTGCGGGAGAGATGCAGTAAAGATGCGTTTCAATATCTTTATTGCGGCGAGTTTATTGATGAAGCGGACAGTCTTTTTGCACTGAGTGCGCTCACTAAGTGCATTAGAGATAATGGCTGGTCAGATGTTGACTTATCGTCAACACGGCCGTATGGCGACAACCCTGTCGCTATTGGTTACGACCCCGCAAGAACGGGCGATTTAGCTAGGTGTTATGTACTCAGTATTCCGCAAACCAAAGCGGAGGCGTTCAGGGTACTTGAGTCGTTTGAATACAGGGGCTTTCATTGGTCTTATCAAGCCGAACAGATAAAAAAATTAACGGAACGCTACAACGTCCAACATATCGGTGTGGATTGCAGCGGTATTGGTAGCGGTGTGGCTGAAATGGTGCAAGCCTTTTTCCCAAGGGTGATGAAGATTGCATACACCCAGCAAAGCAAACAAACGTTAGTACTGAAAGTGATGGATTTGATTAGTACTAGCCGGCTTAAATGGCCAGCGACATTTGAAACCATCGCGCCCTCCTTTATGGCGATTAAGCGAAAACAAACAGGCCACGGAACAATGACATTCGCCGCTGACCGAACAGAAGAAACGGGGCATGCGGATGATTTTTTCGCAATTGCACATGCTGTTGCATGCGAGGGGTTAAATGCCAGCATGCAGCGACAATCAACGATACGAGTAAATTTATAATGGCCAAAAAGGGAAAGAAGCATTTCCATGCAAAAGAAACCGAATTACAGCAATCGTCGTCAACTGCATTCGAGTTTGGTGGGATTGAGCGAGTAGATACCACTAATCCTGCTGCATGTGCAGATGTTGAGTTTGATGAGGGTGAGCAGTTTTACACGCCACCGATAGAGCCTGATGCATTATCAAAACTCTTGACGGCGAACTCCTATCACGGGGCGATTGTTGAGGCACGTACTCGTATGCTGTCTAAAGATTATGTCGAAACGCTCGGTTTACCTTTTTTTGACATGATGAATTTGTGTAAAGATTTAGTCACCTTTGGCAATGGTTATCTACAGGTATTTAGAAACGCCTTTGGCACACCGGTTAAGCTTGGCCATGTGCTATCTCAGTACACTAGAAAAGGAAAAGCTGACCGCTTTTGTCGGCTCAATGATGATGACTCTCGCACATGGTATCGCCCTGGTGAGATATATCAAATCAAGCTCTATGACACGCGTCAAAATATTTATGGTTTACCTGATTACTTATCAGGGATTGAATCGGCACTCTTATCGCAAGATGCAACACAGTTTAGGCGCCGGTATTACAAGAACGGCATGCACATGGGCTTCATTTTATATATGACCGACCCATATCTAACGCCCGAAGCAGAAGATGCTTTAGAAGATGCACTCAAGAAATCGCGCGGGGTAGGCAACTTCTCATCGATGTTGATCAACATACCAGGCGGACAGGAAAAAGGGGTGCAGTTAATCCCTGTTGGCAATATTGGAACCAAGGATGAATTTGAAGGCATAAAAAAAATGTCTTCTCAAGAAGTGATTGTGGCGCATCGCTACCCGGCAGGTCTAAGCGGTATTTTACCGCCGGAGGGTTCAAGTCTTGGCAACCCTCTTCAGTATGGTGAAATGTATTTTGAAAATGAAGTGAGGCCGATGCATAAACTCATCGCGGGAATAAACATGCACCTACCATCAACAATGCACATCAAATTTGAACAACCAATAAGGGCGCAATAATGGCGACAAAACCAAAAATGGCACTGGATACTTCATGGCAAATTTGTCCAGGCTCAACGGGCCATCATGGCGCGGTGCAGAATCAATCTGAAAGTGGTGTGATGATTTATCTCTATGTCACTGAGGTGGGTAACACGCCTCCGGAGCAAGACGGCATTTTACTCGATGCGATGGTGCGCACCTTGCCCATTCGGGTGGGTGCCAATGAAGTGATGCATGCCCGCACCGCGGTAGGCGTTGGTTACGTGAGGTTGATATGAGTGGGAATATTGCGAGCTTAAGCAATGAATCGAGCGTGGTGGATTTAACTCATCTATCGGCACAAATCGCTGATTTAAACAATGAGGTGCATGCGCAGCTTAATGGCAAATGCACATTAACAACCAGCACAGGTGAATTAACGACGGTAAGCGATGGCGTAGGCCGTCCACTGTATGAACCCATTAATACAGTTACCTATCAACTGTTGTTCGAAACGGATATAGGTACTCATTATTTCAGTCAAAAATTCACTGTTATTGATTTAGACAGTCCAGCACAGCGCAGTAATTTTATATTTGTCAGAACGGGTAGAAGTTTTCAGGATGCGCTAACCATTGGCTGGTCGCCGCTGATTGGGCTCCCACGAGGTGATGTGTATGTTGACGGGTACGTTCGCGCAACTCATGACTTTGAAATAATTGATTATATAGAGGAATAAAACATGCTTAATCAAGAATTAGCCATTGGTTTTGATACCATGGGTGCCGGTGACAGTATCAACAATCAAATCTACCCGTTTAAAGTGACGTCACCGGATGCAGCGACCATCGTTGCGGGGCGAGGCTCAGGGCAAGCCCTGCAAATGACACCTGGCGCGACGTTGCAGTATTTGCCAGATGATAATCGTGTCGGTCCGTGGGGAGTCTCTGTGGGCTGTGCCATCAAGTATACCCAGCTTGCTCCTGCTGATGAGGCGTTAATTTGTGGCGCGTTCTATACCGATACAGCGATAACATTCACGGAGTTGTTAGCAACCGAGGACTATACCGCCCTTATCATCAAATCCGGCAGCGTGTGGTTATATGAAAAACACCAAGGCGTGCTGAAAACAACGGACATCACCTCATTTTCGCCAGCGAATTGGCTGTATTTCGAGTTTAGAACCACGACCAATGCAACCACATCGACAAGCTATTGGACTCGAGTGTATTTACATGGCGTTCAACTACTGGGTTTCTCCAGTAAAGCGCGCTCCAACATGCCGTTAAGGGTCGTGTATGCGGCCACACAATCGGGCGCTATCATGATTGATGATGTCTACACGCATGTTCAAGTATCAACCGCGAATCATGTGGTATTGGCATCAGCAAAAGTAAAGTGCTTGCCGTTAACGGAAGTGCTAGAAACATCCTGGTCTGTGGAAGGCGCAGAGCCTGAGCATACAGCCCTTAATGACTTAAACGACAGCACTGGCATACAAAGCGCGAATGCAGCCAAGGGCAAATATAGGATAAGCAATGATGTGCAATCGGTTCATCTGGTTAACTACCACATCAGGGCGCGCAGTGATAACAGCAGTGGTGTGATGCAGATTAACGCTGGAAAAGTAGGATCATCAAACGAGTCAGCGTTGACCACTATCGGCGCCACCGCAGAGTTAAGAACCAACATTATTCGCGGGGTCGCTCATCCTCAGTACAGCTGGGAGCGAGATTTGAATGACGGCGCTAGCTTGATTTTACGGACGTAACATGGACATTACGCAAGCAAACGTTGAAGTATTAACGACTGAAAAAGCGCCCATGGATGTGGCGCAAGTCAGTGTCGAGGTATTAACCACGTTCAGCGGCGTTGATATCACTCAAGCGAGTGTTGAAGCGTTAACGACTGAGCAATCGCCAATGGCCGTATCAGTTGCCAGTGTCGAGGTGCTAACCACATACAGCGGGGTTGATATTACTCAAGCAAATGTTGAAGTGTTAACCACAGAGCAATCACATTTCAATGTTTCACAAGTCAGTGTTGAAGTGTTGACCGTGGCCCCGCTGGTGATATCACTGCGAACGCTGGCGATAAAGCTCGGGGTTAAAAAGTCGCTGCGTGCAGTATGTGAGGCGACAAATACTCGTTCACTGCGTGCGGCATGGACTGTGGCTTATAAGGATTAAAGATTAAAGGACAATTGGCCATCATCTAGGGCAAACCCTGCTGCGTGATTGCCCCGCATGGTGTGAATAACGCCTGCAATGGTTGAATCGACTTTGAATCGAGTGAGACAGTTCTCATCTAAACAGTCGCAGTAAAGCACTTGGTAGCCAACGGCGATCCTCTTACTGGTACGAATAGTCGTTTTATTGCCGTCGCAAACAGGGCAGATCGCTTTAAAGACAGGCATCGGCATATTCAGCTTATAGAAGGGGAATTGAGAGCATTGTCGCAGTGAAAGTTAATTGTGGCAAGGGATGCTATTTTAATATAGGTGAGATTCATCATTATAATAAATGATATATACTGTATATTTAAACAGTGTGATGACATTAAATGAAACCAATACTCTGCATCAGATGTGGCAAAAAATTGTGTTATATCGAGCATGGACATATAACAATAAAGTGCCCACGTTGTAAATTTATTACTGAACAGAACACCCCGAGTGTCCACGCTGGAACACGCAGTAATGCAAAAGAAACTAACGCTCCTCAATTGTGATTGTTTAACCTCACTCAAGACGTTACCAGATAACAGTATTGACCTGATTGTCACCGACCCTCCGTATTACAAAGTAAAACGGGATGCTTGGGATAACCAATGGGCCACGCAAGAGGAGTTCTTATCCTGGCTTGATTGTGTCGCTTTGGAGTTATGGCGGGTATTAAAGCCTTCGGGCACGCTGTATTTGTTTTGCAGCTCTCGCCTTAGCGCTGAAACGGAGCTGCTACTTAAGCAGCGCTTTGATGTTCTGAATCATATCGTGTGGACCAAGCCAAGCGGCCCGTGGAATCGAGCATGCAAAGAAACGCTACGCTCATTTTTCCCCGCGACTGAGCGTATCATCATGTGTGGCCACTATGATTCGGAAGGCTTTGCCAAAGGGAGCTCGAATTATCACATCAAGTGCCAGGACTTAAAAGGTAAGGTGTTTGCGCCACTCATCAATTACTTTAAAGATGCTAAAGAACGACTGAATGTACCGGCTAAAGAGATCAACAAAGCCACCAGTACCCAAATGTCATCTCATTGGTTCAGCAGCTCACAATGGAAGTTACCGACCGCGAAACAATACGCACAACTGCAGGAGTTGTTCGCACGGTACGAGCATGATGCGCTTGAAGCTTCACATGAGGATTTAACCGGGCGATTTACTGCCTTAAATCATGACTACCTGATGCTAGTTCGTCAGTACGATGATTTAAAGGCGGAGTATCAATCTCTTAGGCGACCGTTTACGGTGATCAAAGAGGTGCCATTTACGGATGTATGGTCATTTGCATCAGTGCCATATTATCCTGGTAAGCATCCATGCGAAAAGCCGGCGCCACTGCTTGAGCATATTATCGCTGCGAGCAGTCGTGAGGATGAAGTAGTCCTGGACTGTTTTATGGGGAGCGGTTCGACAGGTAAAGCAGCATTGAAGCTAGGGCGACAGTTTATCGGTATAGAGATGGATGCAAAGATTTTTAATCAAACGATAAGCGGTTTTAAGTAGTGGCACGGTAATCAATAAAAACCGCCAATTAAGGCGGTTTTTTCATTCCTAACGGTTAGGTGTGGTCAGTGAATTGCCAGTTCCTTGCTGAGCAAGGCTTTCAAGGCGATATTTAAGCCCCTTGCGGTGCGTTTTTAACTTTCTAACGGTTACATGTGGTCAATATGTGGTAACGCATAAATAAAACTATAATTAAACCAATAGATTAAGCCCATATAGCAGACCTCTCTTGAGGGCTTTATTATTTATTGAGAATTAAAAAGTTAACTCTTTCTGCGTAAGAGATTGATTGCCGAGCGCCAAAAAACAACTTCTTTGACACAAAGAAAAATCAATACCAGCAGGTTACCAACAGCCAGCAAAATAAACAGCTCCGTTATCTGCCACCCTAGTACCTGTAGTACCAACATGGCTAATAGCGCTGATGTGATCATAAATAGGGCATTGAGAATGTTATTTGCCGCAATGACTTGCGCTCTCTCACTTGAGTTAGCCCTAGATTGGATAAAGCTATATAAGGGCACTATATAGATCCCCCCACTGACTCCTATCATAAAGAGATCAAACATAAGACGGAAATGGTTTGTGGTCATCATAAAATCGATCGCGTCATACACAAGCGCCACCGAACTTGGTATCGCAAATACAAAATCGATACCAAATAGAGCCAGTCCACACAAGCCTAGTGGTACAACTCCAAGCTCAACTATCCCTTTAGATAAACGTACCGAGATAAAGGAACCACTGGCGATACCCAATGAAAACAGGGCTAATAGCACTGAAACAACACTAGGATCAGAGAAAAGAAATAACCGGGTAAAGTTCGGAAATTGAGTCAGATAGGTAGCACCAAGAAACCAGAACCAACTAATACCTATGATTGCAGCCCAAATTTCATGATGTTGAGACACCCACTTAAGGATTTTCCAGCTTCCTTTTCGAGGCAGATGTTGTGCGCCATCATCCGCAGGCAAAGCGGGGATATTCCAACTAGCAATCACACCTATCGCCGCCAAAACAACCACCAGTACAGCCGCGATTGCTAAAGCATGCTCACTCGATACCAGTACTCCGGCACCAACAGTACCACACAAGATAGCAAGAAAAGTACTGACCTCAACCCAGGCATTACCACGAACTAACTCTTCAGGTTTTAGCGTTTGAGGTAGAAGTGCATATTTCACTGGTCCAAAATAGGCTGATTGAGTTCCCATTAAAAACAATAAAAATAGCATAGACAGATAGCTTTGGTTCACAATAGCAAACGCTGCACAACTCATAAGCACGAGCTCAACCAACTTAATTCGCCGAATAAGCCAAGCTTTATCTTTAGAATCGGCAAGACAACCAGCGTGGGCTGAAAACAGTAAGAAGGGGAGAATAAACACACCTGCAGCGACATTAACAAACAAGTTTATCGACATAGGTAATTGTTCAACACTGGCATAAGCCACCATCAAGAGCAGCACGTTTTTATACACATTGTCATTTAATGCACCTAGGCATTGAGTGACAAAATAGGGGAAAAAACGGCGACTAAAAAACATGCGACGAGATCTGCTCCGGTTTGAAGTAGCTCATTAATAACCTAGCTTCACCTTCACCAAAATAGTCACTTTCAAACCCCGTTTGTATAAATCCGAGCTTAAGATAGAGCGATTGGGCACCATTATCCGGTGCCACAGTCAGCTGGAGTTGAGTTACACCTGCAGGCAAATGAGCTAACAAATGTGATATCAATTTTCGACCAATCCCCTTACCGCGCTGCTTATCACAAACAGCTAGTGATAAAAGCCAACAAAGATGAGGCTCAGCCCCGGATGTAGCTAATAGATACCCAACAACATTAGCGCTATTATCTTTAGCCACTAAAAAACCAGCAGGCCAACAATCAAGGGCTTGTCTAAAGAAAAAGTCCGGATAACTATGGTCATGGAAACAACGCTGTTCGAGAGCATCTACGCCTTGAAGATCATTCTTTTCAGCAAGGCATACGTGTGTTAAATCACTCATTAATTAGGATCTGATCCCACTCCAATTGAGGTGAACCTACCACAATAAAATTAGGATTTCCTAAACTCTCTCTCTCGTTATAGGTGAGAGGCTGCAGGTTAATATCCATTATTTCCCCGCCTGCTTCTTCAACAATAATCTGAGCTGCACCGGTGTCCCACTCACCCGTTGGACCAATACGAACATAACAATCCGCCTTACCTTCGGCAATTAAGCAACTTTTCAGTGCTGCACCACCTAATACGATCAAATCACAATGCTTGGCATGACTAAACAGTTTAAGGACAGACTTAGGATCTTGACGACGACTCACCGCCAACGTTAAGGCAGGATCTTTGCTCTGGGGGAGCTGACGACTCATAATGCGGCACTCTGACTGATGATCACGCTTATAAGCACCTAAGCCCGCAATTGCATAATAGCAAACCTCGGTCATAGGCACATAGACGACACCCATTATGGGGCGATTGTGTTCAACTAAAGCGATAATGACAGAAAAATCACCACTTCCAGCTATAAATTCCCCCGTGCCATCTAAGGGATCAACTAACCAATATCGCTCCCAATGCTGCCGTATCGCAAAAGGGATATTGGCATCCTCTTCGGATAAAACGGGGATATTTGGTGTTAATACCTGTAATGCTACAGTGATAATATTGTGCGCAGCAATATCAGCTGAAGTCACAGGTGTATTATCTGACTTTGTCTCTTTTTCAAATGTTCCTTTCAGATAGATATCGCGGATCTCCTTACCCGCCACCATGGCAATCTCAATCACCTGTTCAACATAATCTTCTGGCTTCATAACGGCTCCAACAGCCTATAACTTTCTACTTAACAGATTTAAACGAGTACTAATTTTCTTACTATAGTTTTAGGTATTTCTGAGCTAAAAACAAGGCGCTTACACTTCTTGATTCCGAAAAATCTTCTTGTTCCAGTAATGCTTGCCACTGCTTAATCGGCCAAGGAACAAGCTCTATCGGCTCAGGTTCATCCCCTTCAAGCTTACTTTCATAAAGATCTTCGGCAATAAATATCTGCATCCTGCTGGCAAAATAACCCGGAGCTAAACTGAGTTCCATCAAATGAGTCAGTTTTCTAGCACCATAGCCAATCTCTTCCTGCAGTTCACGGTTTGCCGCCTCATGAGCCTCCTCTCCAGGATCGATTAATCCCTTAGGGAAACCTAGCTCGTAACTATGAGTGCCGGCTGCATATTCACGACCTAATAATAAAGTATCCCGATTAAGCACAGGTACTATCATCACAGCCCCACCATTATTACCCTTCATTCTTTCATAATGTCGTTCGACCTGATTCGAGAATTTTAGGTGCACCTGCTCAATTTTAAACAAACGACTCTGGGCAACGATTTCTGCTGCTAAAATCTCTGGCTTCTTGTCATTCATGAAAATCCCTGACTAAAATTGATATTTCAGTATAATCTTACTACATATACCCAAAATACTTCAAAGAACACAAACTATGTTTCCTTGGAATAAAATTGATACTGTATTACTTGATATGGACGGTACCCTACTCGATCTGCATTTCGACAATCATTTTTGGCTGCAAATCGTTCCCTATGAACTCAGTTGTCAGAAGGGAATTAGCACACAAGACGCCATGAAATTAGTTGAGTCGTCCTATGGCAAAGTATTTGGTACTTTGCAATGGTATTGCTTTGATTTTTGGCAGCAGGAGTTGGGATTAGATATTTTAGCTTTGCATAAAATATCGGCAGACAAGATTAAGCTAAGACAGGACAGCATGCCGTTTCTCAACGCACTTGAATCGCAGAATAAATCTCGTATCTTAGCCACCAATGCTCACCCCAAAAGCTTAGCATTAAAGCTTGAGCAAACAGAGTTAGGCCTAGGCTTAGATCAAGTGATTTCAAGTCATGAAACCGGTTACCCCAAGGAACATCCTCTTTTTTGGCGACACCTATTTAAGCAGTTCTCTTTGGAGCCGTCACGGTGCCTGTTTATCGACGACAGCGAAGCGATCTTACACGCATCTAAAAAAGCCGGAGTGGGTTATCAACTTGGCATCACCAACCCTGACAGCCAAAAACCAGACAAGGCTTTTAGCGATTTCCCTGCAATCGGGGATTTCCACATCCTACTGGATGACCTATTAGCAAAATGATTTGTCAGCCGTTCAAATGAACGCTAATGACATTTTCTACGGGTTAGTTGTAGCGTTAGCTAAATCACTACGACCCCTTTGTTCTTTCGCTCTACATTTTAGAGACAAAGATAAAAATCTCTCACCACGGAGCGCTGCACGGAGATCACGGAGAAGAGCTGGAGTTTTTGCTGTTGATTTTCTACGTGGCACTCTGTGTTCCAACAACATCTCTGTTTAATGGCCACTTCGGCTCCAGCCTCTCGCTCGAAGAGTTTCACTTTAAGATTACCGCAATTAGCTACGACCCATCTATTCTCGCTTTATTCTCGACCCCTTTGTTCTCAAGACCTGACCCTGAGCTTCATTTTTTACAGATCAAATTATTCTGATGGTCAAAAATATTACTAGTATTAACAGAATGAGTATCAATTTGTAGGTAGGAAGCTTAGCTAGAATAATCAATAGTTGAACCATAGTAATCACCATAAAGTAGACATGGTGTAAGTGTGAGGTTTTCTTAGTTTATAATCAGGGGTACAAAAAAGAACATCAGTAGCTTAGCCCTACAAATGGTCGCTCAGCTAGTTCCAAATGTAGCACCTCCGACGGGGTAAATTTAAGTTTTAGCGGTTTCTGAAGTCCTCTCTTAGCAAAATGAAAATCAAACAGTTCAGCTAATGAGTAATGCTTTAAGTGCTCTTCATAATAACCATGTATTAGGTGATACACAGGTCTACTTGACCTATGAATAATACGCTTGAGGTTTTCTAACCTTGATTTTGGATCTTGTAATTTAGAACGATCAGATTCATATGCACGAGCACTCCAAGATAGAAGCTCCTCAAAAGACTTGTCAGCACTATTCAAAATGGCATTGTTATATGCCGTGTATGCGTGGTAAGCCTGTAGTCGCTGTTCTAAGCGATGTGTTCCCTTCGATATTGTTTGATCTATTAGCTTCCAAGGCTGTTTGATCAACCATGCATTCTGAATATCTTCTGGCTGTTCTTTAAACATAGATACAAGCTTGCCATCATAGATTCGGCTATAAGCGCTGATCATCGAAGTAAAAAATCTAATTCTGTGTGAGATTTCTTTTGGCTTTTGTGAGGGGTACGCAAGTAAAGCTAAATACTGTGCACAACCAATTGTACCGTCCAGAATTAGGTATGTTTGAGCAAAGTTAGCTTGGTAGGAGATAAATATCTGATCTATTTCGTGATCAATCTCTTTCTTATTATTTTGATAAAACTCGTAAAATTCATCCACTCTTTACTCCTTGGATAAAGGGGGCCGAATCCATTAGCCAAAATCGAAGAGATAAACACTCGGGTGTAGATGCAGCAGTGAGCTTCGATGACATGGATGTCATCGTAGAGACTACAGGGAGCGTACTTGCGGCGTCTCACTGAGGTATCTGCACATAAGCATGCTGCAAGCAATAAACACCAATTCAGCTATGGTATTAGGCCGATAACCTAATACCGATACAGTTCAATGAATTAAACTTAATAAAGATATTTGAAACTTGTTATCAGACAAGTAAGCTAACCTGATTAAGCAACCCCTTTCTTAAGCTAAAGGGGGATTCGTCCTTGGTAACTAATTGGATAATAACCTTGGCTATCTTTTTTACCTAAAAAGCCTAGTGCTTTCTTAAGATCTTCTGGCTGAGAGGAGACTTCTTTAATTTTGGCCGAAACCTGCACCATCTTGTCCGCTTTCACTACAACGGTGCCATCGAGACCCAACTGATTCATCCCTTCATCGGATCTCACTTTAATATTACCATCTTCACAACTCAGTCCTAGCTCGATATCACCCAACGGGTAGTTACCGAATTGATTCGTCACCCGTACAGTATTCAGAAATAGCTTACCATTTAACTGTTCACACCAAGGCTGACCTTGTTGGAGTCTTTCGACAAACAAGCTGATTTCACCATTCACTTCGGTGCGAAAAGGCAGACGAGTATTGCCTAATAGAAAACTGCTCGGTGCTTCAAACCTTATCCCTTCAGCGTCGATACCGGACATAGACAGAGTCACGAGTCCTTTGCCGTTAACCGCAGAACCGCGATTACCGATCACAAGATCTAACTTAGCCTTACCCAAAAACAATCCCCAAGGGCTTAGCTGCCAGCGAACCTGTTCGAGCTGTCGTCGCTGTATTTTTAAGGTTTCAATTTTGCCGGACCAAATAGAGCCAGAAACACCAGCGACACTGATATTGTTTGGCAGCGGCGCCAGTTTAACAGCGACACTTGCCGGAAACAGTACGATCATAAAAACCAAATAAATCGCCACGCCCAAAATAATCTTTTTCGTTAAGTTCACTACAATACCTTAATTAAAACAATCGGCTCTTTACTGTGAAAGCTGGATACGACGAACCTTAACCAAACCAGGTAGATCGGATTCTGCAAGGTCGATACTATCCAGTGATAAGCCTTTGACCTGTACCAACTCATTTAAATAACCCAGTAATGCATCGAAAGGAACGTCATCCATCCAAATTTGAATCTTATTACCCTGGGGCTGCATACGAGTGATTTCGAGACCAAAGGAACCAGCAGTCTGATTCACCGCAGCACTTAAACTACCTTTAAAACTCGTCTCATTGCCTCTCAGTTTTAAACCCGCAATCTTGTTTGCTGTCTGTTTAACAAAATTCAGCGTGTTCTGTTGAGCCTTTAGGCCGCGTTCAGCGTCCGACTCAGCGTTGACCATGGGAGTCCAGATCCCCC
The DNA here is from genome assembly GCF_027571385.1 of Shewanella sp. MTB7. Lineage (NCBI taxonomy): Bacteria > Pseudomonadati > Pseudomonadota > Gammaproteobacteria > Alteromonadales > Shewanellaceae > Shewanella > Shewanella sp. MTB7. Next base: position 6,104,819 of record NZ_CP085636.1, read on the forward strand.
AATATAAAATAGCTAATAACAAAAAACCGCCACAAGTTCCAACCAGTTGCTGCTCTCGTAGGATCAGTCCACTCCACCAAGCTTTCAAGTTATCCATCTTATCTACTCCTCAGTGTTAGTGTGCTAGTCACTGAGTCTTCGCCACTGTTCATAGCCCCAGAATCGAGCTGATAGGAAGCTGAGGCGATAGTTTTAAACTGCTCTATTTGAGCATAACTCTTCGCGATGACCTGCATTCTTAACTCACCGCGGGCACTATCAAAACGTAAGGTTACTGGCTTTAATGCTGGCACTTTAATAAAAGCAGGTTCTAGGCCTTGAAGCATGGTGAAAAACTCACTGCCACCGCCACTTCCCTGCATGCTACGCAACTGTTTGTCCATCTGAGATCTCAGATTTACAATTCTGGAACTGCCCGGTACAGCTTGTTTATAGATGGCTTCACTTTCTGCTTTCAATCTCACCTGTTCAGTGTTCATTTGGTGAATATTAAGGCCTTTACTTACTAGACCTAGCACCAAGGCAACCCCAATCACAATGGCTACATTGCGCCACAAAGATAGATTTTTACCATACTCACGTTTAGGGGTATAGACACCAGACAACAGGTTTAATGGCGCAGAAAGAATTCCCTTTGCCAACACTAGCATCGGCAACTCAAGAGCCTGAGGTTTGATATCTGTGCCTGCAAATGCCAACTCACTATGGCCAGCAACGGTAACTAGGGCCTCTTGCCCTTCTGGAAACATTTTTGGCAAGACTAAATCCAACCAATCCGCTGGTAGACTGACACCGGAAGCCTCACCTGTTCTGACTAAATATTCTTGGTTAAACTGAATCGCAGCCCATTGGCATCCATCAAGAGGCAGAGCTAAACAATCAGGCACTAGACTTTTAACCTTTAGTCCCGCTTCACTTAACCAACTCATCCAGTCTTGCATCTGTTGATGTGAAACTACTGCGACACTCAAGGTTCCATCAGTACGCGGACCCGGTACAAAGTGAAGCTTTTCAACATTTTCAGCTAGGGACTCTTCAAGCATAAATGGCAACGCCTGAATAGCTTGACGCTGCCCTTTCTCTGGCAGTTCAACAGAGGTTAACGTGATCGCTGAAGCTGGCACTAATACGTCCACTGGACGATTACCCGCGCGCTCAGTTAAACTTGCTAGTGCTGTCGCATCTTTTAGTTCACCCGAAGCAATAATCTCTTGCTCCTGTTCGGACCACACCAACCAAGAGCAAACTTGCTCTGAACTTGTCCCTAAGCGAATAAATAATCTTTCACTCACATTCATTCTCCACCTATCTCATGGCACTTTGCCGATAAGATGTCATTATTTTTATTCTGCCACTCACGCAACAGTATGGCTACTTCTGCCCACCAAACTGCCGAGTTAATATATCAAAATTCGAACCTTCAGCCTTCATCACACTCTCTAAACGAAAGGTTGCCGTATCCACCTTAGCACCGGCTTCAAGCAAAAAATATTTACTCTCAACCACAAAACTAGAACCTAAAGCCGCATTCGCTGACAACAAGCTGACTACTGATGAGTTATCTTTAAAATCTTCTATTGTTTCAAAACCATCGCCTGGACGTTGATTAATAATACTTTCAGCCTCACTGACTGACATCTTGTCATCAAACATGCCAGCTAACAGTGCAGCCTGCTCGACCTTGACTGTATTTACATTCAATAACTGCTGATCATTGCCTGGGATAGCGCAGATATAGGGTAACAACTTAAGATAAATATCCTGAGAGTATCCCATCACAGCTCTTAGCTCACTTCGATGATTCATCAAAGTATTCGCCGCGCGATAGGGCACATTACGAGACTCGTATTCAGCGTCTTCTGCACCAAATGGACTCGCCGTGGTATCTTCATCGAGATAGTCTTTCAAGGTATGAGTCAGACGCTCCGCAGAAAATTCATCCATACCTAAAGCAACCAGTAACCCCTTGTATTGGATAGCAGCGAGGGGCAACTTAGGCTGGCCGCTGCCATCTAATTCACCTTTAGTATCCACGGACAGAGCATTAAGGTTAAAACAAGCACGCATATCGCTTATTTTACCGCCAATCTCTCCATGTTCTGCAGGGAAGACCACATCAGCTTGAGCCCAATACTGTTGCAGATGGACCCGACCTTCAGAGTCATCTAAATCTTGTTTTAACACCTTTTTAGTCAACTCTTCCGCTGAGAGTGCATACCAATAGGCCTGATCATATTGGGCTAAATTTAAGGTACGGCGCATCGACAGTTGGTTGCGACTGTTGATATTAGTCGCAATAATCGCCACCATTGCCACAATAAGCAGCACCACAATCAGGGCTACACCCTTTTGTTGCTTTGGCAGCTTACCCACTAACCATTCCCCTTATCACGACCATTTTCGTCAGTATCACCGCCGTTGTTATCACCGCCGTTGTTATCACCGCCGTTGTTATCACCGCCGTTGTTATTACCGCCGTTGTTATTACCGCCGTTGTTATTGCCGCCGTTGTTATTGCCGCCGTTGTTATTGCCGCCGTTGTTACTGCCGCCGTTGTTATTACCGCTGCCTGAATCTGGTCTAGCACCGACGGGCAGTAGAAACTTACGCTGAATTTTTCCTAACCCTTCAAGTTCAATCTCCATAGCGATCGCTTTAGGTAAGTCAGTGGCCTCTACTTTTCGCTCCCACTTATCTTCCATAAAGAAGGAATACTCCACAGAGATGACATCTTTCATTACTATGGTTTTAATCGGATCACTACCAAATTCAGGCTCAGGATAAGGGTAATACCAACGCTCTAGATTATTATCTCTTACGACATAAGCAACGGATTGAATACTGCCACGAGGCAGAATGCCATCGGGATTTAGCCAGCCTAATCGGAAAAAGACGATGGCTTCAGATTCAGAATCTAAAATGTCCGAACCCGTTTGAAAAACCGTACTACCACGACCTCCTTCGAGCAAGCGTGGTGTCCGCGCGACCATTTGGCTGAAGTCCCGCTCTAAGGCACCGAAACCTTGTTGTATCGCCTTGAGTTTATTTGAAAACTCTTTGGTGACTTCATCGTTACGCATTACCGTTTGCAATACTGCATTTGAGGCAAGGCCTAACATGGCAAATATCGCGATAGCCACGAGCATCTCAATCAGAGTAAAACCTACGCTGCTATTTTTCTTGATTAAATACATAGCTACTTACCTGAGCGGCAATACGTTCAAAACGCTGATCATCACTCACGCTAACTCGGATCATGCGAAATTTATCATCTGTGGTCTTTACCACTTCCTTACGCCAGTACCAATCTTTACCCGCAAGTTCAGTTTGGTCCTCTTTTTTACCTAGCTCAGGAAACTTGGTCTCTAACCTAGCATCGACCATCACGTTATCAGCCACCCATTGGGCATAAGTACGTTGTTCTAAAATGGGCATATTCGCCATCTGCTCACCTAAGCTTTTGGTGATCGATACCGCTGCAATCGAAAAAACCGCCAGTGCAACGATAACCTCAAGCAAGGTCATCCCCTTGGCTTTACTGCTATTACCGCATTTAACGTTAGCGATCATCGAAGCCATCGTTTCTCCCTAGCGTTAACCGTCCCAATGCATCACCAACCACTAAAGCTTCAACCTCTTTACCTCTTTCATCTTCACTGACAAACATCAGCTCAAATGCACTCATCTCTCCACTTGGAAATAACAAGATTTGCGGTTCAGGAAACTTCTTCTTATCCTCTTCGGACTTTTCAATCAATGGCTCTTCAAACCAAGAGTCCTTCTCTTCATCGTCCTGCACTAAAGGCAGGCCGTCGAGTACGAGGTCAATACGCACTCCAGCTTCCATCTGTCTCTCGCCTAAAATTCTGTCGTTAGTCAGAGGTTTCCATTTACCCTCGTCATAGATGACATATTTATAGCTCTCCTTTTCGACGACGATACCGATGAAATGACCGCTAAGCACAGTTTCATCGAGCACCATCTCTGTCGCTGCCATAAACTGTTGAGCCGTTTTCTCTAGATCACGTTGCTTATCGGCACCACTCATGCTCATGGTCACAGCAGAAGCGGCCATTCCCATTAAGAGAATGACCAATAACACTTCCATTAAGGTAAAGCCCTTTTGATGGGAATATCTCATCAAATATCTGTCCTAAGCGTCATGATTATGTAGGTACTAACTAAAAGCTCAGTGTTTACTGATAATTCTGTAGATTCCAGTTACCGATATCATCTTCTGTGCCCGCTTGGCCATCAGGACCCGCACTGAATATATCAATCTTGCCATTTTCACCAGGGCTTAATAACAGATAATCATTGCGCCATGGATCTTGTGATATACGCTTCACATAACCATCTTCACGGTAGTTACGCGGCTCTGGTGAGCCTGTTGGTTTTTGGGTTAATGCTTCTAAACCTTGCTCTGTGGTTGGATAGATACTGTTATCCAACTTATACATGTCCAAAGAGTTTTCTAATGCCACAATATCTGAGATCGCCTTTTGAATATCCGCTTTATCTTTGTTACCCATAAGATTAGGTACCACCATCGAGGCCAAAATACCTAAAATAACGATCACGACCATCACTTCGAGTAGTGTAAAACCTTGCTGCTTATTTCTCACTTTCATCGATACTTCCTCTTGAAAAACAGTGTGCATCCTTCGCGGATGCACAAAAATAAAATAACTAATCCATCAGTGAATATCCGCAGTTAACCACTTATCATGTTATTCAACTCTAAGATTGGCTGTAGGATCGCCAGCACAATAAACAGTACCACAGCTGCCATACTCACCACTAATAGAGGCTCAAACACACCCAAAGCAATATTCACATTTGACTCGAACTCTCTGTCTTGGTTGTCTGCAGCCCGCTCCAACATCTGCTCTAACTGACCACTCTTTTCACCCGAAGTGATCATATAGAGCATCATAGGAGGAAAAAGTTTCGTATTGGTAAGCGCTGCACCCAAACTCGTGCCTTCACGTACTCGGGCGGTCGCTTCTTCAACCGCTGCGCGTACTTTAACATTAACTAAAACCTCACTGGCAATTCGCATCGCATCCAATAGAGGTACTGCGCTCGCCGTTAAGATACTTAAGGTACGAGCAAATCGCGCAGTATTGAGTCCCTTACTGACTCGCCCTATAACTGGTAAAACAAGCAAGGATTTGTCATACTTCATTCGATAGACAGGTTTAGTTAACATACGATTAAACAGTGCAAACAAACCGATCCCAGCACCTAAGACTAGAATGCCATAATCTCTGATAAAGTCTGATGAGGCGATCAGCAGCAAGGTCGTCCATGGCAGCTCTTGCCCCATGTGTTCAAACTGCCCCACCACTTCAGGAACTACCGCGGCGAGCAAAATAGCGATAACACTGATAGCAACAACGGTGAGCACAACCGGATAGATCATCGCCTGGGTCATCTTGCTTTTTAATTGCTGACGACGCTCGGTGTAGTCAGCCAAACGGTTAAGCACCACTTCCAGATGGCCAGACTTTTCACCCGATGCCACCATCGCGCGATACAGATCATCGAATATATGGGGGAATTCAGCCATAGAATCGGCCAGGCTATAGCCCTCAACTACGCGGGAACGAACAGCCATAATCATACTGGCTAATCTATCTTTCTCACATTGCTGACCAACAGCTTTTAACGCTTCCTCAACGGGAAGACCAGCAGCCACTAGTGTTGCGACTTGACGAGTGATAAGTGCCAATTCGGCAACTGAGATCCCACGTTGAAAAAAGCTCTTACCACTAGACTTAGTCTTGGTTTCTTTCTCGACAACCGGAATGATCTCCAGCGGCATCAAGCGCAGCTCTCTTAACTGACCTCGGGCGTGACGCGCCGTGTCGGCTTCCATCACCCCTTTTTGTTGTTTACCCTTAGTATCTAACGCCTTGTATTCAAATGCTGGCATGGTAGATCTCCGCATTTAGCCATATCAGTAAAACAGAGCAAACTGATTTGTCGCTAGTATCTAAAAGCTCGTATTCAAATGCTGGCATCCTTTACTCCTCACGGGTGACGCGCAACACTTCTTCTAAAGTCGTTTTGCCAGCCAATACTTTGCTCATACCATCATGTCTAATACTCGGCGTTGTTTTACGTATCAGTTTCTCAATAGCAAGTTCGCCTCGTCCAGTGTGGATAAGCTCGCGAACATCGTCATTAACAATCAGTAATTCGTGAATACCTGTACGTCCACGGTAACCGTTGTTACCACAGTTCTTACAACCTTCGGCGCGATAGATAATTCGAGTGTCGTCTGCAGCCATACCTAATAAAACACGTTCACTCTGATCTGGGACATGCTCAGACTTACATGCTGGACACAAGGTACGGATCAATCGTTGGGCTAGCACGCCCAAAAGACTTGATGAGACTAAAAATGGTTCTACACCCATATCCTGTAATCGAGTGATCGAACCTGATGCTGTATTGGTATGCAGTGTCGATAACACCATGTGACCAGTCAATGATGCTTGAACGGCAATTTGCGCCGTTTCTAAATCTCGGATCTCGCCTATCATCACCACATCAGGATCTTGACGTAGAATAGCGCGCAATCCTCGGGCAAAGGTCATATCGACTTTAGTATTGACCTGAGTTTGACCTATCCCTTCAAGTTCATACTCGATAGGATCTTCTACCGTTAGAATGTTGGTATCTCTAGAGTTCAGCTCAGTTAAGCCTGCATATAACGTCGTACTTTTACCAGAACCTGTCGGGCCGGTCACCAAAATAATACCGTGGGGTTTACGAATTAACTCTTCGAACTTAACTTGCACAGCGGGGGTCATGCCCAGTTGTACCAAATCTAAGTTTCCTGCATTTTTATCAAGCAGACGCAACACCACACGTTCACCATGACTCGATGGCATAGTCGACACACGCACGTCCACGGCTCGACCCGCAATACGCAATGAGATACGACCATCTTGCGGCACTCGTTTCTCGGCAATATCGAGACGCGCCATCACCTTAATACGAGAAACAAGCAGAGATGAAAGCTTACGGTTAGGCTTAAGCACCTCTTTAAGAACACCATCGACACGGAAGCGAACGATCAATTGCTTCTCATAGGTTTCGACATGGATATCCGATGCTTCCTCTTTAATCGCTTCCGATAGCAAGGCGTTGATCAACTTAATGATCGGTGCATCATCGTCACCCTCTAACAGATCCTCTGTTTGAGGTAACTCTTCAGCCAAGGTAAACAGATCCATCTCATTACCAATATTTTCCATCATCTGTTGTGCTTCAGAAGAGTTCGCTTGGTAAGTCATTGTCAGTTTAGACTCAAACTCTGAAGCTGCCAGTTCAACTAATGGCAGGTTTCTACCTGAATAACGGCGCGCTTCAAGTAGCGCCGTAATAGAAGATTCATTAGTATGATACAGGGTTAGTAATTCATTTTTCTTATCCAGCACGACCTTGTAACGGTGAGCAAACGCGAAAGGCAAACGCTCCTTACTGTTAGAGTGAAACACCTCATCGGTTTCACTCTCCAAGCCCAAACCAAGTTCATCACTCACCAGAGCCAACTCATCTATCGGGGAAATTTGAGACTCACTCATTGGCATTATCTTCGGTAGACACGACTTCGCTTACAGCTTTAACATTATTACTCTCGGAAATAGTCTTCAAAGCAGGATCCGTTTGACGCATCTTAGTCTCTAAACCTTTCCCCTCTTTATAACGCTCGAGAATCTCATTCACTTCTGGCGGTAGATACTCGGACTGATTCCATTCTTCGAGTACAGGCACATCACTATTTGGCATTAAATTAATCCCACGTTCCTGCTGCTCTAACTGTATCGCTCTGAAATAGTTATATTTACGACCTGCTATACCTTCCATTGTGATGCCATCACGTATAATGGTTGGCTTGATAAATACCATTAAGTTGGTTTTTTTCTTACCACTCGATGAAGACTTGAACAGGTGACCAATAAGTGGAAGATCACCGAGGAAAGGCACTTTCTGCACACTCTCCTGTACTTCTTCTTTGATCAAACCACCTAGAACTATAATTTGCCCCGAATCAGCCATCACTGTGGTAGTAAGGCGACGAGTCGCGAACGTCACATCGACGCCTGTTTTGCCGTTAATGCCTGACACTTCCTGTTCAATCGTCAGCTTAACAGAATTACCTTCGTTAATTTGAGGCACAACTTTAAGCTTAACGCCCACCTCTTTACGTTCAACCGTTTGAAACGGATTACTGTTACCGTTACTTGAGTTTTGGCTACCCGTAAGAATAGGCACTTCATCACCAACGATAAACGACGCTTCTTGGTTATCCAATGTGGTGATAGAAGGTGTTGCTAATACGTTTGATTTGGTATCACTCGACACTGCTTGGATAAGCGCACCGAAATCGCCCATGGCCACACCCCATGCCATGCCATTAACTTTACCGAGTGCCTGAGCAAGTAAGGTAATGTCGCCCGGCGTGTCTGGATTATCTGTACATTCTTTGTTATCACCAGCGCCACTACACGTCTGCGATGCTTTTTGATCCCTTGCGCTCCATACACCAGCACCTATCTCACCGATCGTCGGACCTAAATTATTAAACTGAGTACCACCACCGGCAGTCGTAGCCCACTGTATGCCAAAACCAACATCATCACCTTCGGCCACTTCCACAATAATCGCTTCGACTAAGACTTGTGCTCGGCGAATATCTAATTGATTAATAACACTTTCAATAGTACGCATCTGATCCGGCTCTGCACTGATCACCAATGCATTAGTGTCATTGTGAGCCATGATGTTGATCTCGTTACGGCGTTTCTTCCCTCCTTGAGCCCCACCATCTTTATCGCTCACTAATTGCTCAGCAAAACCGGTGAGCACTTCGACGAGATCTTCAGCGCTTGCATATCGTAAATAGCGAACTTTAGTATTACCTGTACTGGCCTGCTCAGCATCGAGCTTTTTAATCAAAGAGACGACGCGCAGGCGGCTCTTTTCATCACCGCTAACAATCACTGCGTTCATACGTTCATCAGCCACCACTTTCGGTGCTTGCCCCGGCATTTGAGACTTGTTGCCAGTCGAACGATATAGCGCATCGATGATGCGCACTATCTCGCCTGCTGACGCAAACTCAAGTGGCACAACCTGAACTTCGGTATCACCTTGTTTATCGACGCGGCGAACAATCTCAACTAACTTGTTCACTACCGCTGCACGGCCAGAGATCATCAGCACATTCGAGGGATCATAGTTAACAACATTGCCGCCACCGGCATTATCATTAAGTTGACGCAGCAAAGGTGCCAGCTGCTTAGCTTCGGTATTATAGAGGGCAACAATTCGAGTCACCATCTCATCACCTAAGCCTGGCGTCTCATCATCAGCCACACGAATAGCCGCGGTTTTAGCGTCTTTATCCTTGATAACCTTGATGATGTTGTTATCCATCTCGACGACAGCATAACCATAAACCTGAAGCACATTGAGGAAGAATTGATAATACTGCTCATCGTCAAGTAGATCATAACTGCGGACGTTGATTTTGCCGCGGACGGTCGGGTCGACAATGATGGTTCTGCTGAGATTTTTACCAACTATGTTGATAAACTCCTGAATGTCAGTTCCTTTAAAATTAGCCGCATATTGCTCTGACCAAGCCAAAGGAGGTACGAGTAACGACGCTCCCATCACAATCCCTGCGATTAATTTCCTGCGAATATTCTTCTTATTCATTTTAACTTCCCATAAAACCTAAGCTGTGTGGCGAATTCAATTATTATCAGTAATAACTTTCAAGGCGTAGTATTAATTTGGCAAACTAAACATTATCTCAACCAGTTGTCCATCTCGTTCGACCATCAAAGAGATCTCTGTTAATTCTGGCAACTGTGCCATCACCTCTAGCGCCTGAGTCATCTCGGTAAGATCATAACCATTGATCGATTTAGCCAGATCATTGGCCTTCAAACCCGCCTTTTCAAACAAACCTCTATCTTTACCAGCATTTAAACGGTAACCCTGTAACGTCCCCTCTCTCTGCACAGGCGAGATAGCTAAGTAATCGGTCAGTTTACTTGGATCGGCTAAGAGCTCATCTCTAGATGCCAATACTTCTTTAGCAAATTCACTGTTTTTACGCCTATCTACTTTGCGTATTGATTTCGCTTGCTGTAACTGCTTATTTGCAAAACCATTAGTGTCATAATCTAAACCGTCTAACATCAAGGTTTCATAGCGGCCACTATTAGTAATAATGATGCGATCGGCATACACCTCTTTCAATGATGCTGACGTGCCTTTAATTTTATCTCCCAAGCCATAGGTATCTTGACTGCCACTCGACGCAATCACCGCCAAGCCTTTCTGTTGAGAAGTCGAGGCTACAACGCCTGTCAATTGAATTGATAGAGAGGTTTTAGGTGCATCGGTAATTTGTTCTTCAACAGGGGCGATTTTTGGCTTACTTGAAGCCTCATCAGCCCGACCAAAGAGTGATAATGCCTGTAATTGAGAAACACTAACATGCTTACCCTTGCTGATACTCTCAGGGGTAGGATGCCAATTTGAGGCTAGCTCGGAGGTAGGAACTAACTTCCATGTAATTTGAGCTAAAAGGTAAAGGACAATAATCAAACCGACCCAAAAAACACTTGTGCTCAAAGGCTTATGCGGAATATCTGAAGCCTTATTTATAACTTTATCTAATAAATCCATATTAATGTGGACCCTCTACACAGGTCTCTGTTCTGATTAAGATAATTTAGCGAATACTGACCTATGCTAACCTACACTGTTAATGCCAACAAGCCCACAACATTAGCTTTATTGGCGAAAAGAGCCCTGATATACTAACTTTACACGCCGATGAGTGTGTGAAGCTAATCGCTATAATAGGCTATTGCCTTTATGATTAGCTATTTTATTACTCAGCTTGTGAGCTCAGCCATCTTTAATACCACTATGGAGACTCGATGACCAAGCCCCCCAAAGAAATAACCTCAGTTCGCCTAGATAAATGGCTTTGGGCTGCTCGTTTCTATAAGACGCGAGCTATCGCAAAAGAGATGATTAATGGTGGTAAAGTTCATTACAATGGACAACGTGCCAAATCCAGTAAGACCGCAGAACTGGATGCTGTCATAAAGTTAAGACAGGGACATGACGAAAAAGAGATCGTCATAAAAAAACTGTCGGAACAGAGACAAAAAGCAGCTGAGGCCCAAACTTTATACTATGAAACCCCCGAAAGTATAGTGAAACGTGAAACCTATGCCGAAGCAAGACGGTTAAATATACTGAACAATCCAGCGCCTGACCATAAACCGGATAAGAAACAACGTCGTCAGCTAATACGTTTCAAAGAAGGCTAAGGCTTAATACCTATTCAAGCTGAATCGACTGAGATAACTCTACAGACTCAGCTAAACTGATTTGGGCACACCTTGAGCCCCGATAAATACCGAATGTAATTGTGAGACAGATATGAGTAAAGATAATTTACACCGCTACCTATTTGAGAATGCCGACGTCCGTGGTGAGTTGGTGCAACTTGAGAAGAGTTACCAAGAGGTCATTTCGGCCCACGATTACCCACCTCAAATTCAGTGTTTACTGGGCCAATTGCTTGCTGCGACGTCCTTGTTAACCGCAACCCTAAAATTCAGCGGCGACATCAGCGTACAACTGCAAGGCGATGGTCCGGTATCATTAGCTGTGATTAACGGTGATAATCTACAGCAACTTCGTGGGGTAGCCCGTTTCAAAGACGAACTGATCGATGATAGTGATCTGCAGCAACTATTTGGTAAGGGTCATATGGTGATCACCTTAAGTCCGACTAAAGGGGAGCGTTATCAAGGTGTTGTTGCGCTAGACAAACCCACTTTAGCCGCTTGCCTTGAGGAGTACTTCGCTCAATCAGAGCAGCTACCAACCTCGATATACTTATTTGCTAACGGTAAGCAGGCCGCAGGTATGTTACTGCAAGTGTTGCCAAGTGAAGGCGATCATCACGCTCAATTTGAGCACTTGGAACAATTAACTGCCACCGTAAAAGCTGAAGAGTTATTTGAACTTGAAGCCGAAGAGGTGTTACACCGTCTCTATCATCAAGAAGAGGTTCGTCTATTCGATCCAGTAGCTGTAACCTTTTTATGCACCTGTACTCGTGAACGCAGTGCCTCTGCGATACGCACAGTACCTCGAGAAGAGATCGAATCTATCCTAGCTGAAATGGGTAAAATTGATATGGATTGTGAATACTGCAACACCAACTACAGCTTTGACTCAATTGATGTAGCAGCGATTTTCAACAACACACAAACACCTAAGACGAAACATTAATCTCAACATAAAATATTGATAACACAAAAAATTTATCACCTTGACCTACATGGACCTAGGAAATGCTAAATGATGAATGGAACATCATAGGCCCATGGTAAATCTTCATAAGTGTTCCAGACACAACGAAGATTTATGACCGTCCATGGTAAATCTTCATAAGTGTTCCAGACACAACGAAGATTTATGACCGTCCATGGTAAATCTTCATAAGTGTTCCTAACACAAAAAAGCAGCTCAATGAGCTGCTTTTTTGTCCGTTATTTCTATATTCAATAGAGCACCATCGTCAAATAACCTAGAACCAGTACTATCATGGAAGTTAACGCATAGGGCACCGGATAGCCTATAGCTGGCATATCCGTTTGACACACATCCTGAGCCCCTTTTAATGCCGGCGTACTATTACGACCACCGGCACACGCCCCCGCCAAAATAGCAGGGTTCATCTTGCGGAAATACAGACCATAAAGCCAACCAAGTAATGGAGGCACTAAGGCTGCTGTCAGCCCTAGAGCTGCAATTTTGATAACCACAATACCTTGGAATGAAGCTAAAATTTTAGGACCCACCGTTGCCGCTAATACCGCCACAAACAGACTCAAGCCTATATCTTGCAAGAAGCTACGAGCACCTTCACTCATGGGGCCACCAAAAGCCGGATTACGAGTTCGCAAAAATGAGAAAATGATCCCGGTTAACATACACCCCGCAGACGTCCCTAGTGCAAATGGAATGCCGCCTAAAGTGACACTTAAATGACCACAGATATAACCAATCAGTAGTGACAGTGCCAGATAGAAAGTCTCTGTCAACGTGCTCTCTACAATCGGGTTACTGTTGAGTTTCATCGCTGTCTGATTAACGCACCAATCTGAGCCAGCCACACGGAGTACATCCCCTACCTCAATCACAGTCAGAGGCAAAATGGGTAACTGATGACCTTGTCTAAACATTGCTTTAAGGTAGATACCAAAACCAATTTTTTTACTCATCTCTTCGATAGTTTGACCAATATATACCGACTTACCTAGATGAATATCCGCCACCTCAATATCTACATTACGAGCTCTAGGTTCATCAACCTCAACACCAACGATAGATTCACCACCTTGGATCAATACATGATAATCACCACGCACACCGATAATATCACCTAGTTCTAACTGTGGATGATCAGCAGCATCAAACACCTTATCCCCGCGAACCACCTTAAGGATTGCGGCATGGGGATAACGATGAAATAGCGCTTCGACACTCTGACCGACCAACTCTTGATGGTCGACCCTATAGGCTCGAATATCTAAGGGCAACACACCTAAATTAGAGAAACCACTGGTACTGGGTAGCGCCTCTGTATCACCACCACTACCAAATTCAGCCTCAGCATCTTTACCCGCCTTAACCGGATCGATGCCGAACATGGCAGGAAGATACTTGATAAATAAGATGATAAATACGCTCGAGAGAACATAACTAATGGCATAACCCGCAGCGATATTGGCACTAACCTGATCCAGTGTCATCCCCGCTGGCGCTTTAAATGCACCAGAATTAATAGCGGACTGAGCGACCCCCATCACAGCGGTGACCGTATAACTGCCAGAGATGATCCCTGCCGCATAACCAGGTGCTAAACCCAATAACTTTGAACCAAAGAAAACGATAAGAAAATTACTGAACACAACGATGATGCCGATCACAACAAAATCCAATCCACCTCTCGCTAAACCTGAGAAAAACTGCGGTCCCACTTTCATTCCAATAGCATACATAAACATCATCAGAAAAATATCAGAGACCAATCCAGGCGCATCAATTCTTAAGCCGTAAACAGAGAATGCTGTTAACGCGATCGAGACCCCAACTACAAGTGTTCCAGCGGTAGAGCCGAGGTTGATCCCTTTAATGGTGATTTTTCCCAAGGGATAACCAATTGCGATACTCAAGAAAAGAAACACGAAGGGATTGTCAGCAATATAACTAAACAAAAAACTAAATAATCCTGCGGTTTCAGCTATTGCTATCGTTTCAACTGTTTCAGCAGCCAAAAGATGAGGAGAGAATAGAGAGATTAATAATGTGAGTAATAACCTCCATTGTTGGGCCTTGACCCAGAAGGAGATTTTACTCAATTGATAGGTATTCATAATCATTCCCTATGTTGAAAAAGATGACGAAACATCTAACTCCATGACTTAACATGTCGCAAAATCGTTCAAATACTTTCAGCTTTATGGAAGATCATTTTGTAAAAGGGACAGAAAATAATGGATCCATTTTACAAAATGCAATAGCGCCACTCGGTTAAGTGGCGCTAAATCATTGAAACAGACAGGGTCTCACGGGGTATCAACCGTGGTTAAAACCTGAAGATTCCTCTTTATCACTATTGTGTGAAATAGGATGTTTCGCAAAAAACTCCACACAATGCTTCAGATCGCCAACCAATAGATCCGCTTGATCACGGCTAAAACCATGACGTACCAGAATACGCATAATCACTAGATCTTCTCTCTTAGGTGGCATGGCATAAGCTGCGATTTGCCACCCACGAGAGCGAATTCGATCGGAGAGATCATACAAATTGAACCCCGGATCAACGCCCTCTTTCAAAGACCAACTCATTGCAGGAATACCACCACGTCCATCATAGATAATTTCGAACATACCCATTTTTTCTATCTCAGAAGATAGATATACCGCGGTGTCATAACATGCTTGATGGATCTTGCGATACCCCTCTTTGCCTAAGCGCAGGAAGTTGTAATACTGTGCCACGATCTGTCCGCCAGGACGGGAAAAGTTCAATGCGAAAGTCGGCATATTACCGCCCAAATAATTCACATTGAAAATAAGATTTTCATCGAGTGCCGAAGCATCACGCCACACAACCCAACCAACGCCTAATGGACTTAGGCCAAACTTATGCCCGGAAGCATTGATTGATTTAACCCGTGGTAAGCGAAAATCCCATATTAGGTCAGGCTCACAAAATGGCGCTAAGAAACCACCGCTGGCAGCATCAACATGCATAGGAATATCTAATCCAGTATCCTTCTGCAATTGATCCAATGCATCATGCACGGCTTGAACAGGTTCATATTGACAGGTAAACGTGACGCCCAGTGTAGGAACAACACCAATGGTATTCTCATCACAACGCTTAATCACCTCTTCGGCGTTCATGATAAAGCGATCACCTTCCAATGGGATCTCACGTAGCTCGATATCCCAATAGCGAGCAAATTTATGCCAGCACACTTGCACGGGACCACAGATCATATTGGGTTTATCAGTGGGCTTGCCTAATGCCTTCATCTTCTTGCGCCAGGCCCATTTAAGTGCCATACCACCTAACATAGCGGCTTCACTCGAACCCGTTGTAGAACAACCTAAGGTATTCTCAGCATCAGGTGAATTCCACAAATCAGCCAGCATATGTACACAGCGAGCCTCTATCTCCGCCGTCTGAGGATATTCATCCTTATCGATCATGTTCTTATCAATACACTCATCCATCAATTGGTGTACTTCATCTTCTACCCAGGTCTGACAAAATGTAGCCAGATTCTGTCGTGAATTGCCGTCCATCATGAGTTCGTCATGGACAACCTGATAAGCATGGCGTGGAGCATGTTCTTGCTCAGGCATTTTGTACTTTGGCATAGATAGGGCCAGATCAGCTGACGAGTAGATGTCATCGAGAAGGTCGTCTCTAACCGAATCCTTTGAATGAAGAGGCATAAGGTTAACTCCGTTTAAATAACAAAAATATTAGTTTTGAACTAACGTTGAAGATGTCACAAAGGCAGTGCAAAAAACTACCTTACGTGCTAAAGCGATAGTATGCCTGCTAGTTAGTTGCGTCAACACAGTGAATTGTAAAGTTAGATTAATTATAAATAACCAGCTTAAACAAGTGTCTATAACTATTTCAGGCATGTTATATGCAGTGACTACCACTAAAAAACACAAGATTTCATCCTTTAGACTTATGTCATCACATTGGTTAACTGTAACCGCTAATCTTTTTTACCTATTTCACAAACTTCCTCACACATTCATTTGCGCTTACGTTACAATCAGCCCATAGCGCGAAAAGACGCACATTGATTAAAATTAATATAACAAGCTGGCAAAGACTGGCGCCCAATTCCGACCTCAATAATGGAGACCTTACCAATGGCGGATGGAACACCTCGTACTCACCACAACTCCTCGGCAGCACAGCTCATCGAACTCGCACTATTACGCGGAGAAGGTGAATTAACAGCAAATGGCGCACTTGTCGCTAAAACTGGTGAACGCACCGGTCGCTCACCTAACGATCGATTTATCGTTAAAGAACCTAGCTCTGAAGCTGATATAGAATGGGGGGCTGTCAACAAACCTTTCGACCAAGAAGCTTTTACCGCCCTATGGAACCGAGTAGAAGCTTATTTAGGTGACAAAGAGTTGTTTGTTTCTGAACTTGAAGTTGGCGCTGATAAAGACCATTACCAACCCATTCAAGTCACAACAGAAACAGCATGGCATCAACTGTTTGCTCGTAACTTGTTTATCGTTCCTGAAGAGTTTAACGCAGCCAACAAGCCTGTTTGGCAGATCATCAACGCACCGGGATTTGAATGTGTTCCCGAGCGCGATGGCACCCATTCCGATGCCGCTGTGATCCTTAATTTTGCCGAACGAAAAGTACTGCTTGCCGGTCTGAAATATGCTGGTGAAATGAAAAAGTCCATGTTTTCAGTGCAAAACTTCCTACTCCCAGCCAAAGGCGTGCTACCAATGCATTGCTCGGCAAACGTAGGAAAAGATGGTGACACAACATTATTTTTCGGTCTATCTGGTACAGGTAAAACCACCCTTTCAGCCGATCCTAAGCGTTTCTTAATCGGTGACGATGAACACGGTTGGGCGCCAGGCGGTGTCTTCAATATCGAAGGTGGCTGCTACGCTAAATGTATCAACCTTAGCCAAAAAAATGAGCCAGTGATCTGGAACGCAATCCGTTTCGGTACTGTACTTGAAAACGTGGTAATGGATGAAAATCGCATCCCTGATTACACCAACTCCACATTGACCGAAAACAGCCGAGCTGCGTATCCACTTGAACATATCGAGTTACGTATCGAGGAAAACCGTGGCGCTGAGCCGCATGCGGTTGTCTTCTTAACCTGTGATGTTTCTGGTGTATTACCACCAGTCTCTATCCTGACTAAAGAGCAAGCTGCATACCACTTCCTCTCAGGTTACACGGCAAAAGTCGGTTCAACTGAAATGGGATCTAGCTCTGCGATTCAGTCAACGTTCTCAACCTGTTTCGGCGCACCTTTCTTCCCTCGCCCAGCTGGTGTTTATGCCGAGCTACTGATGAAGCGTATCGAATCATTCGACAGCCAAGTTTACCTCGTTAACACAGGTTGGACTGGCGGTCCACACGGTGTCGGTAAGCGTTTCGATATCCCGACGACTCGCGCTATCGTCGATGCCATCGTCAGCGGTGAACTCAAAGGGGTTGAAACTCAGCACCTTGATAAGCTTAATCTGCATATTCCTGTTGCAGTGCCAGGCGTCGACACTCAGCTGCTTAACCCTGTGAACACTTGGGCAGACAAGGCGCAGTATGCCGAATATGCACAGCAGTTAGCAGAGAGCTTTACGGCTAACTTCGACAAATACCAAGTACCAGATTCGATCAAGCATGCCGGACCTAATGCTTAATAAGGTCTTTTTATTGGCTTAGTTTTAGGCTGATAGCTTTTTATTAATCCCAGTTTAACTTAGGTTGTGCTGGGATTTTTTATGTCTGTTGTTTGACTTTATTCATATGCAATATTGAGAATTAATGGTACTTGGTTAAGGTTTTGTAACTCGTCACTTCATGTTATTTATCGCTTCCCAGCGGGGTATGTGCAGGTACCTCTAAGGGACGCTGTGAAGCCATCCTTGGCCGCTCGACGAAAACATCCTGTTTTCAACGCCCTTAACTGCACCTACACTGGATTTTAAAAGCGGCATGCTTTCTTCGATTGAACATGTATAAATTAGAAGATTAGAACTATTTATCTATCTGACCATTACCTGCTCTAAAGGGGTTATTTGCCAGCTTGGTTCTATTTGGATCTTGTGGCCTGAGATGGCTTGTATGATATCGGTGGCGGCTTGTTGTTTTAGGGCTGGGAAGTATTGAGTGGTGTAGTTATACCAATCAGTATAAAGATTTGATCGCTCAGCGAGAGTTTAGCGGTCCTGAGGCAAGGCAACGAGTGAAGAGCATAGTGATTCTACGGTTAAGCTCGTTAACACAGTATCAGAACCGCTAAAACTCGCCTGTAAGGAGTGTTTTGGCTGCCTACTTCTGCGTTGAATGGACTCATAAGGGGTTAACCATTATGTCATCCATTCGCCTTGAATTAGTTTGCCAAAAAACGCTCTGAGTAGATCAACTTCTTATACTGATTGGTATTATTATGATGTGACTCGCTTTGCCAATAACTGATGACCAGATAATGGTTTTCGTCATCGCTGAATTGGCACAATTCACCGCCTAACATGCCCTTGGCTTGTTGTATGCAGGGATTCCAGAGCGTTTTCTGCTCCTGAATAAATGCATCAGTTTTATCGGGGACGACATCCCCTTAGAGAGTTCCCAGCCACCAAGTTGCGAGCGAAAGCCCTCGCTGTATGCCGTATCTTGCCAGAGACTCTGGCCTTTGGAAAAAGCAGCTTTGTTGACTATGGGTACTTCACAGCGGATATATTTAGTGATCATTTATCTCTCTCGTAGAGTTAGCTTTAAAACAGATAATCGATTCTTCGGTGAACGGCCATCCCTGTAAATCCCTCGGTTTCAGCATCATAGCTCTGTCCAGCTTCAATTCTGTCATAGATGCTTTGAGTCGTGATAAAGCTCTCTGCATCCGTCGCAATATAGTAAGTGGGACTACCAGAGCAACGCCCTTGAGAACACCCTCCACTCCATTCAACATGCTTATTCACTACGTTAATGTTAAGCATCTCATTGCTAAACTCGAACCAAGCTAAAACACTTATTATGATCACAATAAACACAGGCACCAGAAACTTAGCGATACGTGTCAGCTTGTTAAAGTTCTCATCATGATTTTGCTGCATGTTTCTCCCCCATGACTTAATCAAGCCAATATTCACCCTATGACTTATATCAGCTAAGACCCAGAAGTAACAGCGTAAACAGGAGTAAGTACTCCGCGCCGAGCGAGACTGGACACAAGTTTGCCGCTGGCCTTTAAGCTGACCAGAGTTTTTGATGCTTCGATCGAAGCTATTTTCGATGATGAGTTTGGTGTAGATTTAGAGTCATTAAGCTTAACTCCTTAAGCTTATGAGCGAGAAAGTGGGAGCCGAACAATCTGTTAAACGGGAACGTTTTAGTTAGAGGTTTGCAAAAGCTTTTAGTTGTTGCCTTTCTCCGTGGATCTCCGTGTCCTCCGTGGTCAAAAGCCTTTTAGGCAGCACCTAATCATTCTTGTCGGATAACAAATTCTAAGTATCTTTTTGATTGGGCTCATTGGGCTGAGTGGATGTTTGGTTAGTGTGTTGCAAGCCATAACTTAACTGTTATCTATAGCCTGCGGCTCGCTGAATGTGCAAACACTTCTGTAACACGCCGCAAGCACAATCCCTGTGGGCTCTACCGTGACATCCTTGTCACGGAAGGTCACAGCCGCGTTCACACCTGAGTGTTTAACTCTTCGATTTTAGCTAATTGACTACGACCCTTTGTTTAGTGTTTAGAGGCTGTAATGAGATCGAGATCAAGAGCAAAGAACAAAGTTTACACTGACCACATGTTGATAGATAACCCCAACGACAGTATGTATATTTGCAAATATCGGCATGGTCGTTCTTAACGTGAAAAAAAGAGTATGAGTAATGTTTAAATATACAAAGAAAGGTTCAGAATACATCGTCAAAGCAGGTGAAATTCGTATTCATGAGTGCCATAGCCTATCTGAAGTTTCTAATATTATTAACCGCCTTAATGAAGGACAACTCCTTCGAGATATTCTTGCAACAAACATACAGAACCTATCTAAAACCCAAAGGGTTAAGGAAGGTGATAAATTACTTCAAACTGTCCAACAAAAATCAAAAACAGCGAAATTAGAGGTGAAAAGAGTAAATAAACTCAATAAAAATTTACTAAATAAAATAGCCAAGCTAAGCGAAAATGTTGAATCTGAAATAACAAAAGAAGCTCACTACGATTTTAGAAAAGAAATAACTACAGAGTTATATAAAACAGTCGTAGGTAGTTATCAGGTTGGAGCAACTTTACACTTATGGGACTTAACCCCGAAAGAAATAGTGCAACTTACACGCTACATTGCAATTTTCAAACGTTGTAACTTTAAAGAGCACTGGCAAGTTAATGAGTTTATAAGTAACAAAAATGCATGGGGAGAATTTGATGCTCTACGTAGTAATAATCTTCATGCTAATGACTTTACTGCTAAGGGAATTTATCCAAACTATTACCGAATTGTATATGAAATACTTAACATTAGTGGTGATAGTGGAACACACTTAGTTAATGCTGATCGTTATTAAATTATTAGCTTAAAGCCTTAGCAATATAAATGAGCTCTAATTGTGGGTAACACCGAAGCATAACGTCTTAGTATTTATGCGTTGCGCTGCCCACAAGGCATAAATCGTTTGTGGAACTTAGCCGCTGCCATATCCAAGTTATTTACTTATTCTGCGCTGTTGGCACTCTTGATATGCTATAGGAGTTTGCTTTTCTATGGTAATCGTTTTTTTGAGCTTAAGTAAGATAATTACTTGATATCGTTTGATCTTTACCTCCTCAATATCATTGCTTTTGTCTTTAATTGAACAACCAAACAGAGGCTATTCACCACGGCGAAGCCATGTGCTAATAAGCGAGAGCTAGGGTGAGTATGCGACAGTCATATTTTACGAACGAGAGACATGGATTGTCGAACCGGCACTTGTATATGGACATATTTTCCGAACTGGCCGTTAAACAGAGACGTTGTTGGAACACAGAGTGCCACGGAGAAAACCAAAAGAACAAACTCCAGCTCTTCTCCGTGATCTCCGTGAAGCGCAGCACTCCGTGGTGAGAATGCTCTTTGACTTTATTACTCGCAGCGAAGCGCCCTAGCAGTGAGCTTGCGAACGACCTCGTAGGCACGCAGTGCCGTCCTAGCAGGGCGAAGCCCGCCCTTCTTAGCTTCAACCTCCAAGATAAATAACTTTTTACCACGGAGGACACAGAGACCACGGAGAAGTGCAAAGAAAGTAGATCATCACAAGCCAAACCGAAGCGATAGATAACGATGAAGCAAAAATATAACGCTCTTCAGAGTAGATTTACCTCCATCTTTACCTCCGTGAAGCAAAGCACTCCGTGGTGAGAATATCATTTGCTTTTCACTCGCAGCGAAGCGCCCTAGCAGTGAGCTTGCGAACGATCTCGTAGGCACGCAGTGCCGTCCTAGCAGGGCGAAGCCCGCCCTTCTTCCAAGATAAAAGCATCAATAGCATATTGAAAGAGATGATTTTTGTGACAGACAACTCAAAAAATCAAATTTAGACTGGTTCAAATGGATAATACACACCACTATAATTGAATTGATATTCGGTTATAGTAAATAAAAATGCAGATGAATCGTCGTAAATTTCTATGTGGTAGCTTAAGTGCTAGCCTGTTAACCCTTGGCTGTAGCAGTTCAGGCACTGCCACCAGCATACTTGCTAGCAGTACTAGTACTAACACTAGCAGCCATGGCTTAGTCGAAGGACAAGCGATTCCGCTTAACTTCAATGAAAACCCGCTAGGATTAGCGCCGAAAGCTCAGCAGGCTATCACTCAATCCTTGCCTCAAGTCTGGCGTTATCCTGATAAAGCCCGTAGCGACTTAATGGCTGCGTTAAGCCAATCGTTAACTCTAAAAGAGTCGCAACTTATTTACGGTAATGGCTCATCTGAAGTATTGAAGATGGCACTCGATGCGTTAGCACAAACTAATTGTCAGTTGGTTATGCCGGATCCAAGCTACGGGGTGATCATAGATTATGCTATGGCCCGTGGGATCCCAGTGGTCAAGGTCAAACTCGATGGCCAATGGCAGACGGACTTAGCTAAAATGCAAGCCAAAGTTGAAGCCCATAAAGGTCCATCGATTGTGTATCTGTGTAATCCCAATAACCCTACCGGGATACTGTTACCTCAAAGCCCTTTGGATCAATGGCTAAATAAAGCTTCATCTAAGCTGAGCTTTATCATTGATGAAGCCTATGTTGAATATGTTAACCAGCCAGAATTTGTCTCTGCTGTTGTGCGAGTGCAGCAAGGGCAATCCAATATTGTCGTGTGTCGCACCTTTTCAAAGGTCTATGCCCTAGCAGGTTTGCGTGTAGGCTATGGGGTAGCACACCCCACTCTAATTAAAGCCATGCAGGCACAGGCAAGTATCGATAACGCCAACCTGCTTGGCTGTGTTGCAGCCACAGCTTCCCTAGCAAGTCCAGATTGGCTCGAGTTGAGTCTTAAATCGAACCAGCAAGCCAAAGAGCAGGTCTACCAGCAGTTAAACGAGCTGGGGCTTGAGTACCTAGCCAGCGAAACCAACTTTATCTTCCATAAAGTGAAGGGAGACAGTCAGCTATATATGGAGCGCATGGAGCAGGCAGGCATTTTAGTGGGCCGCCCCTTCAACCATGGCGAAGGCTGGAACCGTTTATCCATCGGCACCCCGGCGCAGATGCAATATTTCTGTAAAACGTTGGCTAAGTTTCGCCAGCTCGGCTGGATCTAACCCGGCTAAATCTGGAACTGATTGAACGAGAATTCACGTCACGAGCCAGCCAAATCATTATCTGGCTCTTAATTTAATATTGTCTCGTTTACAAACAATTTAGACTGACTCAACAAGCATAAATCGAAGATAGAGTCTTTTTGTTAGTAAGACCTCGTTAGATAAATGTCCAAAACATAACACTTAATTCCAAGACCGTGATTCAAGTCAATAGTCCTTACCTACCTCTTTGTGTTCTTTGCCATTTCAATAAATACAATACTCACAAAACACACACAACCAAAATGAGATATTAGTCATCAAAGTAGAAAACTCTTTAAACTACTCACCTAAAGGGTAAATAGTCACTTACGTAAATTCTCTTTCATTTTTATACTATTTATATTATAGATAAATAGTCATCGGAGTTATAAGTTCGCAGTTGAGTCCGTTGTCACTAAAAAATAAGCTTGTCCGAAGGACAACACTCAAGGAGATACAATATGAATCTCAACACCAAAGCACTGCTTTCATTGCTACTGTTGGCAGGTTTAACTGCGTCAGTCCAAGCGGCGATAAAACCCTATCCGGCAGGGTTAATTATGCGCGGAAAATATGATGGCACAAAATGTGAACTGCCTCGAGGCAATATGGCTGCAGGTTACTGCCAAGTTTACTGGAAAGATATTGAGCCAACAAAGGGACAATTTAACTGGAGCGTGATTGATAACGCCATCACAGCAGCCCAAACTCATAACACTAACAATGGTGTCTCCAACAAAGACGGCTACAAGGTGATGATCCGTATCCGTACTGGAGTCTATGCACCAGATTGGGTAAAAAACGATCCCGACGTAGGCAAAATCACTTGGTACTTTAAAAACACTACCGCTAATCAAACTCACCAACTGCCATTATTCTGGAATGATGCATACCAAGATCACTATGAAAATCTGATGACTGAAGCAGCCAGTCGATACGATGACAATGACTCTTTAGGCGGCGTGGCAGCCTCCATGTGTATGACAGTACATAGCGAAATCATGTGGAACCGTACTGGCCGTAAGGAGGTGCGTTCCACTAATATGACCGCCATGCGGGGTTTAGGGCAACAAAAACGCTACACCAATAATCGAGATTACGCCTGCCTACAGCGTCAAATACAGATCCACGCTGATAACTGGCAAAATACGCCAACTCTGTTTGGCAGCCACCTATATCAGGTTTACGACTACAACACAGGCGGAAAAACAGCCAACTACAACAAGACCAAACAGCTATTTAATGAGTGCCGTTCAAACACAAAATTAGGTAAACGTTGCGTGCTGGGCAATAACAGCCTTCGTCATGATGAAGTCAACAACGATGGTTCTGTCAACCAATTGCTGTTTGAGGTTGCCCAGGCTGGTGATCCGGTCTATTTCCAAACCAATGTATTTAATGGTGATAGCAACAGCAAGGACTTCTTTGGCATCAACGAACTAGAAGGTGCCATGAACAATGCAGCTAACTGGGGCGCTATTGCAGTAGAGATGCCCATGTACTGGGATTGCAGCGATCATTTCAACAAAAGTGGCTGCACCGTAGAAACCATCAATCAACGTCAGAATGAGTTCCACAATTATCAAGCCAGATTGAAGAACAACTTCCGCCCAGCAGATGGCACTGATACCAATCGCTATGTTCGTACTCGCCACGATATTTCACACAACAGTTGGATGTATAACTCCGGCGCTTTGGATCAACTCTCCTCCACCAGCGATGGTGAAGTGTGGGGACTTTCTGGGCAAACCATTTGGTTCCGTCCTAGTCAACATAGCCCTTGGCAACAAATCAACGGCGGACTGAGCTATATTCAGGTTGCAGGGAAAGGCCGCGTTGTTGGAGTAAACAGTAACGGAGGTCTCTATCAAAGAAATCGTACCAACAACAGCTGGTCAGCTCTTGGCCCCCCACCTCTTAACAGTGGTGAAAAGCTGGTTACTGTGGATACTACAGATGACGGTGTGTTGTGGGCTACCACCTCAAATAACCGTATTTTCAAGCGCAGTGCATCTGGGAACTGGTCGAAAATTTCTGGCGGCCTAAAACAGGTGTCAGTAAATGATGGTGGCAGCGAAGTTTGGGGGATCAACCCCAATAATTACATCTACCGCTGGAATGGCTCAAACTGGACCAATATCGGTGGTACTCTAAAGCAGATCTCTGCTGGTACAAACGGCAATGTCTGGGGTGTGAACATTAACAACACAGTCTATCGCCGTGACGGCAACAGCTGGCAGTCTGTGGGCAGTATGAAGTCAGTGGCTGCTAGGTAACATCTGCTTAAGTTAATTTCACAAGCCAAGGCCAGCTTTCCTTAAGCTGGCCATTCTTATAATCCTACTTTGAATAACTTCAAAAGAGATCACCTATTATCCTTGAATTAGTTTGCCAAAAACTACTCTGAATAGATCACTTTCTTATACCAATTAGCATTATGAACCTCAAACCTCATCCCTAGGCCCAAATGCCAGTAACATCAAAGAAGTGTCTATTTATGTAAAGCAACTTCTCAATTTATAGTATTTATAGTACATATGAGTGAATAAATAATCATCGGAATTAGAAATAGGCAGTTAAGTTCGTTGCCGCTAACAATATGGGTGTGTCCGAGGATGAACAGTAAATAACCAAAACTCAAGGGAGCTAAGATGAATTTAAACACTAAAGCGCTGCTTTCACTACTGCTACTAGCAGGTTTGGGTGTTTCAGCTCAGGCTGCAATCAAGCCCTACCCAGCCGGGTTTATCATGCGGGGACATTATGATGGCACTAAGTGTGAAACACCAAGAGGCAATATGGCCGCTGGTTACTGCCAAGTTTATTGGAAAGATATTGAACCGGTTAAGGGTCAATTTAACTGGAGCGTGATTGATAATGCCATCACGGCAGCCCAAAACCACAACGCTAGTATAGGCGTGTCCAACAAAGATGGTTACAAAGTGATGATCCGTATCCGAACGGGAATTTCATCACCTGACTGGGTAAAGAACGACGCAAATGTTGGTAAGATTACTTGGTATTTTAAGAACACTAGTCGCAAACAAACTCACCAACTACCGCTGTTTTGGAACTCACCTTACCAAGATCATTACGAAGATCTGATGCAAGCAGCAGCCAGTCGATACGATAACAATGACTCAATCGGTGGTGTGGCAGCCTCCATGTGTATGACGGTTCACAGTGAAATTATGTGGAATCGTACTGGCCGAAAGGAAGTACGACCCGCCAATATGTCTACCATGCGGGGATTGGGGGATAAGCGCTACACCAATGAAAAGGACTATGCGTGTCTACAGCGCCAAATACAGATCCATGCAGACCATTGGCAGAGCACACCGAGCCTGTTTGGTAGTCATCTATATCAAGTTTACAACTACAAAAACGGTGGCAAAACCAGTGACTACAACAAGACTAAACAGCTTTTCAATGAATGTCGTTCAAGTACCAAGTTAGGTAAACGCTGTGTGCTAGGTAACAACAGTTTGCGTCACGATGAAGTTAATAATGACGGCTCTATCAATCAGTTACTATTTGAAGTTGCTCAAGAAGGGCATCCTGTCTATTTCCAAACCAATGTATTTAAGAGTGACCGCAAAAAACTCTTTGGTATCGAAGAGCTCAAGGGAGCCATGAACAATGCAGCTAACTGGGGCGCTATTGGGGTAGAGCTCCCTATGTACTGGGATTGCAGCGACTATTTTAATAAAAGCGGTTGTACTACAGCCATCACCGACCAACGCCAGAAAGAGTTCCACAATTACCAAGTTAGATTAAGGAACAACTACCGCCCAGTAAAAACTGAGGAAGAAGCTACAGAAGCCAGCAGTAAAGATAAAGCACGGCCATAAAAACGGGTTACAGCCTGCAAACAGTATAAAATCAACATCTGTCTAATAGTGAACGCTTTTAAGACCAGCTTTAATAAGCTGGTCATTTCTCCCTCCTGAAACTCAAGAAAATGCCCTATCCACACAAGACTCTAGAACGTAGAACGTAAAACCACTACCAATATAAAAGTGGCCTCTCCCTTGTGTTAACGAGCATTTTAATGAAATATATCAGCCTAATTTCATAGCAATATCTATAACAATCTCTATGACAATAATAAGACCTAAAAAGGCCATGAATATGCGTTTAACTCCCCGATCAATTATCACTCTACTTTCAATAACCGCGATAACTGCAAGTAGCTCCACTAGCACGTTTGCCAACACAAGTGATGCCACAACAGCGACAGATGACACACCTAAAATAGCTATTCCACAAATTGCGAGCACTTACATCAACGATGCCATATTGCCACCAGCTATCGAATGGCATGGCAAAAGTGAAACACTGCTCCTCAACGCAGATAACGAATGGGCTACCCCATTTGAAAAGAACGGCCTTAAGACAAGCCCAAGTTATGACGAAACCTTTATCTGGCTCGATAAACTCATCGCTCAAAGTGATAAGCTGAAAAAAGTCAGTTTAGGGAAAAGTCCTCAAGGGCGAGATATCTGGATGATCATCGCCTCAAAAGAGGGGGCTGGAACGCCGGAAGCTTTAGCTGAAAATGATAAACCCAGTGTACTGGTGCAGGCGGGGATCCATTCCGGTGAAATTGACGGTAAAGACGCAGGTATGATGTTACTGCGAGATATGGTTATTGGCGATAAAGGCGCACTACTGGACAAGGTAAACCTGTTATTTGTACCTATCTTCAGTGTCGATGGCCATGAACGATCGACACAATATAATCGTGTTAATCAACGAGGTCCGTTAAACATGGGCTGGCGCACTACGGCCAACAATCTCAACTTAAACCGAGATTACGCTAAAGCTGATACCTTAGAGATGCAGCACATGTTGACCGCCATTAACGCTTGGCAACCAGACCTGTATGTCGATGTGCATGTCACCGATGGCATCGATTATCAATATGATGTCACCTTTGGTTATAACTTGCCTCAGGGATTGAGTCCGGCCAGTTATGCTTGGCTCGAGAAGAGCTACCGCCCGGCAATCGAGTCGGCACTCACATCTCAAGGTCATATCCCCGGCCCTTTAGTATTTGCCATAGATAACACGGATATCACGCAGGGCATGTCACTTTGGAATGCCGGTCCACGTTTCTCAAACGGTTATGGTGATGCACGTCACCTGCCCACTGTCCTTATCGAAAACCACAGCTTAAAACCCTTTAAGCAGAGGGTATTGGGTACCTATGTGATGTTGGAGTCGACACTTAAAACCGTGGGGGAACAAGCCACTAAACTTAAATCCGCCATACGCAAGGACAAGTTCAGTTACTCTCCTATGGTGACCTTAACTTGGAAAGAGCATCAACAAGCCAAAGGGTGGGACTTTAAGGGAATAGATTATCAATTAGAAACAAGCAAAATAAGTGGCAATGAGATAGTACGTTGGACTGGCGAACCTAAGCTGTACCCTAATCTCCCTGTTATAGGTAACACAGTCGCTGATATCCGTGTAAAAAGACCTAGTGCCTATTACATCCCCTCTCAATGGACGCAAGTGTTAGAACGATTAGAGATCCATGGCATTCGTCTAACTCGTCTTGAACAACCCGTTGAACTCACTTTAGAGCAGTACCAATTTACTCAAGCAGAGTTTGGCGCTAAAGATTACGAAGGCCGTCAGCGTGTCGATGCTCAAGTCACTAAACAGCCGATAAAGACCACTCTGCCAACGGGTACCGTCAAACTTGATACTAAACAGCCATTAGGGGATCTGGCTATCTTACTACTGGAGCCACAATCACCTGACTCACTGTTTCAATGGGGACTATTTAACCCAATTTTCACCCGAACTGAGTATATCGAAAACTATGCAGTAGAACCTTTGGCAGCACAGATGCTTAAGGATAACCCAGCCCTACAGACCGAGTTTGATCTGGCACTTGAAGATCCGCTATTCGCCACGAATCCCAAAGCCAGATTACGTTGGTTTTATGAGCGCAGCCCATATTACGATAACCAATACATGAAGTATCCGGTGCTAAGACAGAACTAAGCCATAACGGGCAATAAAACTTAGTTAGGTGGAGTCAGAAGCAGATATCTTCTGACTTTATCTCTATCCACAACTTGGGATTATCTAACTGAGTCGTATCAGGCAGTAGATGGTTAGAGAGTTTTAAAAACTGTGCATCTACATATTTATTTAGGGGAAATACATCACGAGTCGAGGCGTGTTCGCAAATAAACTTAAATATCTCTCCCTTTTCAGCCATGGCACTGAGTCCTTGTTCCAACCGCTCAGTAAGTTGCTTATCGCTCTTGTTAACAAAGATATACATAGGCATAGGGTAGATGAATAATAGATTATCGAGAGCCATCATATCTTGGTTACTCCCATGGTTAAGTTCAGCGAAAACCTCTCCTATTCCACGGGGAAAGTAATCACATCGTCCCTGCCTTAACATAGAATACATAGACTCGAACTTGGTCACCCTCTCTACCCGATATCCATTCCCTTCAAGAATATCACTATCTGGCCAGTGAGTTCCCTGACATGCGGTCAGTAATTTGAGCTGTTCGGGACTCTCTATTTTTAGAAACTCTTGTAATTGTGATCCTCGAATAACTGGCACCCGAATTCCCAATAGCCCAGCCATTAAGGGGATATGAATAACACGATAATGGTTTTCTCTTTTTCTATTTGTCCCCGTCCAGAATACTGAGATGTGCCCCATTTCAAGCGCCTTAAGCGCTCGGTTCTGAGTATAGGAAAATCCCGTCTCAACTATTTCCGCCGCTCCATATTCAGCCTGAGTATTCTTTAGCACTTGGGTGATAAGATCGACATAGTACTGATGACTGGCATCATCTTCAGATTGAGGAGATTGTATCAATACACGAGTCGCCATCCCCGCCGATGCTAGATTGCAATAGAGCATGACGACTAAAACCAAGAAAAAGCGCATAAAGAGACATATCTTCAGGAAGAGTGATGTCACTAGCTTATAGCACACACCAACACAATAACCATAGAATCAGCGCAAAACCGAATTCATTCAACTTGAATTTACAACTTTTAGCTTAGATTGCACTTTTAAGATAAATATTACTTTATGGCCAATATTGAATAGACTAACGGCACTCGCTGCTCATTGTGCTGCAACACATAGCGTGAACGAGGCTTATCCTGTGGATCTATCACCACCTCTTTCTCCAGATTGGCAAAGGCATCATAGGGGCTAAAGTCAAACTCGTTATACCGTCTGATATCAAGCCCTGCACCAATAAGCGCATTAAGTACCTCTGAGATAGGATGCGGCCAAGTCACTAAGGTATCTTTATCTCCCGTGCAGTTCTCTGTATAGGTACCCTCTTCATCGATATCAGGCTCGTCCTGAGCAAAGTAACTATAGCCATCGAATAGGGCTTCTAATGGGTGAAACTCCACCATATAAAACTCACCGCCCGGCTTTAAACTGTCCTTGATAACTTGTGCCCAGAGAGTCAGATCTGGTAGCCAACAAATAGCGCCATATGAAGTAAACACAATATCAAACTGACGATTCAGCTTTTCAGCCACCCCATAGACATCACTACAGATAAACTCTGCCTCAAGCCCGCTACGCTGGGTTAACTCTTGTGCCTGCTCGATGGCAACGGATGAGAGATCGATACCGGTAACATTTGCACCTTCCCGCGCCCAAGACAAGGTATCTAACCCAAAATGACATTGCAGATGGAGCAAGCTTTTGCCTTTTACATCCAACTCATCGAGCTCAATCTCCATTAATGCACTATTTCCGGCAAGGAACCCATCGACATCATAAAATTTGGAACCTACATGAACTTGGGTACGCTTATCCCATGCGCTTTTATTGATTGCTAAGTAGTCCATTATCTCACCTCTTAATGTTTTGCTTCTCGTGTGGGAAAATCACCAACAAATTGTCCTATCCCCCATCTATTGGGCATACAAGTTATCACCTTCCCCCTCACAAATAAAATAACATCTATAAAACATGAAGATACAAAACTGGCACAAACTCTGCTTATTCAAACACAACAGAGAGAACTCACTCGAAAACTAAATCTGTGTAGTTGAAATTACGGATAAACAAAAAACCGCAATAGATTACCGGATATGTTAAAAAGGACTTAAGAAGATGATGTCACGACCCATTGCCCTTGCTAGCCTCACAGCTCTATTTTTAACTGGCTGTATTATTAACGTTAACGGAGCTGGAAGAGCTCCTTCCGAGCACTCTCATCAATCATTGCAATTAAACGCAAGCGGCCTTAATATCCTCATTGCAGAAACAGGGGCGGGAGCCTTAGAGATAAAGGGCGTTGTTGGCCTGACCCATATTACACTTGAAGCCGACATTTACACCTACGAAGGCATCGACCCAATCCTTACCCTTGAAAAGAGCGGCAATTCGGCGCGCCTAGTTACCGATTTTGACAGCTATAGCTTCTCAGGGAACTCACCCTACATTGACCTGATAGTCAAAGTACCTGCAGATATGAAAATGGATATCAACGATGGTTCAGGCAGTATCACAATTGAGGGAACCAGCGCAGATATAGTCCTTAAAGATGGTTCAGGAAGTCTGGAAATTGAAGGAGGTCGAAATCTAGATATTGAGGATGGTTCCGGCTCAATCACACTCTCAAACGTCAATGGTAATATTATGTTAGATGATGGTTCTGGTTCAATTGAGATAACTCGAGTTAACGGTGATGTCACTGTCAATGATGGATCCGGTAGCCTAGATATTGAGAAGATACAGGGGATGGTCACCATAGATGACGGTTCAGGCAGTATTGACGTCACTGACACTAAAGGATTAAGGATAATTGCAGCGGGCTCAGGGAGCCTCAGCTTCAATAACATCGATGGCAAAGTTAATATGCAGTAGCCCATCGATACAAACTTCCCGGCGCAGCGACTTAAAGGTTGTTCAAGTTGCTGCCCACCCTATTAGAGTAAAGCTAATTTCTTTTTTCTACTCCAAGACTTAATCTCGAGCTCACGCTTTAAAGCCCCTGAGCGATCACCAACCTCCTCTTGATAAACCAGCTTAAACGGCCCCTTACCACGAAGAAATTTAGCGGCCTTAGGGCCGCCACTTTCATGTTCTCTAAAACGACGCTCTATATCGATCGTCACCCCGGTGTAAAGATGACCATTAGCACACTCAATCATGTACAGAAACCATTTAGCATCGCTCATGAGATCCACCACTGTCATGCTTCCCAAAACGACGAACAATGTCGACAGTCACTTCAGTAAAAAGATGACCATTGGCACACTCGATCATGTACAGAAACCATTTAGCATCGCTCATGAGATCCACCACTGTCATGCTTCCCAAAACGACGAACAATGTCGACAGTCACTTCAGTAAAAAGATGACCATTGGCACACTCGATCATGTACAGAAACCATTTAGCATCGCTCATGAGATCCACCACTGTCATGCTTCCCAAAACGACGAACAATGTCGACAGTCACTTCAGTAAAAAGATGACCATTGGCACACTCAATCATGTACAGAAACCATTTAGCATCGCTCATGAGATCCACCACTGTCATGCTTCCCAAAACGACGAACAATGTCGACAGTCACTTCAGTAAAAAGATGACCATTGGCGCATTCAATCATACACAAGTACCACTTTGCATCACCCAATATTTACTTACCTAAGCCTAAAAGACCAAGAAAGAAAGCATACTCCTGAGCTGTATCTTGGTAGCGACGATAACGGCCACTTTTACCGCCATGCCCTGCTTCCATGTCGATATGGAACAGCAACTGGTTATTATCAGTTTTATAATCACGTAACTTGGCCACCCACTTCGCTGGCTCAAAATATTGCACTTGCGAATCATGCAAACCAGTAGTCACCAGTAAATGAGGGTAATCCTGACGGGTGATTTGATCATAAGGTGAGTAACTGAGCATATAATCGAAATAGGTTTTCTCATTCGGATTACCCCACTCATCATACTCATTGGTTGTTAAGGGGATCGACTCGTCCAGCATCGTCGTCACAATATCCACAAACGGCACATGAGCGGCGATAGCAAAATACAGCTCTGGAGCCTGATTTATCACTGAGCCCATCAACAGACCACCCGCACTGCCACCAGCAGCGACGACCCGTTTATTATCTGCGTAACCTTGCTCGGTTAATGCCTTAGTGACATCAACAAAATCATTAAAGCTATTTTGCTTATTCAGCATACGTCCATTGTCATACCAAGGACGCCCTAACATCTCCCCGCCTCGCACATGTGCGATGGCATATACCACGCCTCGGTCGAGTAGACTTAACGCTGAACTATCAAAATCAGGCTCAATAGTGTGTCCGTAAGCACCATAGCCATATTGGTAGAGCGGATTGGTTCCATCTTTATGGAATTTGTCTTTGCGATATACCAAGGTCACCGGCACTTTTGCACCATCTCTGGCATGAATAAACAGTCGTTCAGCTTGATAAAGCTCGCTATCGAACTGCCCTAGTACCTTTTCTTGCTTAAGCAGTACTCGAACCGATGGACTCCTTAAATCGTATTCGTAAATTGACTCAGGCGTTGTGGGGCTAGAATAATAGACTCGCAGCTTGTCACTAAGCTGGCTGGCGTTCACATCCAAGCCAACGACATAAGCTGGATCATTAAAAGCTAAGTGATAAGTGCTCTGTTCTCCAAACGGGCGAACTTCAATGTGGCTCAGACCATTGACTCGCGTCTGCACGATAAGGAAGTCTTGCAAGAGTAAGATATCTTCAATGCGCACATCATCATCGGCCGCGATCACTTGCTGCCATTGACTCTTATCTGCAAATTCACTTTCGCTGACCTTCATCAATCTGAAGTTTTCGGCCAACCAATTGGTCACGATATAATACTCGTTACCTAGCTTAGCGACAGAATACTCATGGCCCTCTTCACGGGCTAATAGCGGCACAAAATGACCTAGTGGTTTATCTGCATCAAGCACAGAGACTTCGCTGGTGATGGTACTTTCGTGATGAAGCACTATGCGTGTTTCATCTAAGCTCTGGCCTAGTGCGATATAGTAAGTGTCATCTAACTCTTCATAGACCAAAACATCTTGGGCTTGCTCTGTCCCTAATTGGTGGCGGAATACTTGATTGCCCAACAAGGTTTGCGGATCTTTCTTGATATAGAAAACATGTTGGTTGTCATTAGCCCAGACTAGACGACCGTCGGTGCCCTCTAGAATATCCTTAAGAAACTCACCACTCTCGATAGATTTGAAGTAGATTTTGTACATACGACGGCTCAACAGATCTTCACCAAAAGCCAACATAGATTCGTCCGGGCTGACGGTAACGCCACCGAGGCCATAAAAATCTTGCCCCTCTGCGCGAACGTTAACATCCAATAGTATTGTCTCTTCCTCTCCTAACACCTTACTTCTGGCAATAATAGGATACTCAAAGCCCTGCTGATAACGACGGGAATACCAGTGTGAGTGCCATAGATAAGGCACGCTGGACTCATCTTTATCTAGACGACCTACCAGCTCATCAAATAACGTCTGTTGCAAAGATTCATAGGGAGAAAATTGTGCTTTCTTGTAGCTATTTTCTGCTTCTAAATGAGCGATAATTTTAGGATCTTTACGATCATCATCTCGCATCCAGTAGTAATCATCATTACGTTGAACACCATGCTGGTTCATCTCATGGGGAATTTTTTCAGCAACAGGCGGCTGAACTGAGGTCACAGTTTTCATAGAGGTACATCCAACAGATAGGGTTAATAGCAAAAATACCGATAAGCAAGTTAGCATAGCGTATGCAGTGAACTTCATTACTCGTCCTTGGTAAATGATGAACTTCATTCGTTAATT
This sequence comes from Shewanella sp. MTB7, assembly GCF_027571385.1. Classification (NCBI taxonomy): domain Bacteria; kingdom Pseudomonadati; phylum Pseudomonadota; class Gammaproteobacteria; order Alteromonadales; family Shewanellaceae; genus Shewanella; species Shewanella sp. MTB7. The sequence continues at coordinate 6,139,874 of NZ_CP085636.1, forward strand.
AGTTCGAGTCTAAAGTCGAAAACCCAATAGGTAAAGCAAAGCTTTCATCACTTGTTATTCCCCTTAAATTAACGCACCATATCTGCGCTCACTATCCACCCAACATGGCGGATAGATGAGTAAATTCTCAGGGCGGGGTGAAACTCCCCACCGGCGGTGATAGCGTTTAGTCTTGTCTAAATCTTAAGCCCGCGAGCGCCCATACTCACTCCGACATTAAAAAATGTTATGTGGTTTGGGGTCAAGCAGATCTGGTGACTTCTACGTATCCCCATGTAGTACATTCCAGAGCCGACGGTAATGAACCGCATAAATCAGCTGATATCACTCACTGACAATGTTGTACTAAGTCCGGATGAAAGAGAATATAAGACAAATAGTTATTATCACTATCACTTAGTGAGGTTAAGCCTATTTGCTTCTTATCGTACGCGCACATAAACCGCTTATTTAAGCGCTAGCTATGTGTCGTCATTTTCTGCACGCCCTGATTCTGGAAAAACCAATGCAGTTTATTAAGGATTTTAACCATGAATCAGTCACTACTTACCCCTTTCGGTACCGCACTTGAACGTGTCAATGCCGCCCTCACTTCTCTTAGACAAGGCCGAGGTGTACTCGTAGTCGATGACGAAGACAGAGAGAATGAAGGTGATCTTATCTACTCAGCTGAATCACTAACCAATGAACAGATGGCTCTGCTTATTCGTGAGTGTAGTGGCATAGTCTGCCTCTGCTTAACTGACGAACGTATCAAGCAGTTAGAATTACCCCCTATGGTCGAAGACAACTCCAGCCAATACGGCACTGCATTTACGATCAGCATAGAAGCTAAAGTAGGCGTCACAACCGGCGTCTCCGCTGCCGACCGAGTAACCACAATTAAAGCCGCTATCGCCGATAATGCCAGCACTGATGATTTAGCAAAGCCTGGCCACGTCTATCCACTTCGTGCTCAACCTGGGGGAGTATTTACACGGCGAGGACATACTGAAGGAACGGTTGATCTTATGTTACTCGCCGGATTAAAGCCTGCAGGAGTATTGTGTGAAGTCACCAATCCCGATGGCACGATGGCTCGACTGCCTGAAATCATCGAATTTAGTAAACAGCACAATCTACCTGTGCTCACCATAGAAGATATCGTTAAATACCGCAAAGCCACAATGGTAAAAGCGAGTTAATCTATTCCTACCTCAAAAATGGTTATTTATATGGATAACAACTCCAATAATTAACCATTTTTACTAGAAGTCGAATGCCTATAATTGTCTTTTGTTTATATTTTATAGCCATATAGATAATATGGTTATAAGATTGTTCCTCTCACGTTGCCTACCAAAAGTCATCTTTTATAAAAATATATTCAACAAAAAATAGTTGATTAGACTTCGGTAAAATATCGATAAAACATAACACGCAGGGATCAAGTTGAATGCCATTAGTGATAAGCCGATTGAGTTTTAAAAATAAGTTAATCTTATTTGCAGCCATTCCCATGCTGTTACTTGCTCTGTTTGGATCAATCATAATGTCAAGCCTATGGCACAGCTATCAGGCAGCACAAAATAATACGCTTGTTATTGAATTTACCCAAGATATACAGAATCTGGTCTACGAGCTACAAAAAGAGCGAGGACTCACTGCTGGATTTATCAGTAGTGAAGGAAGTAGGTACCGTCAGCAGCTACACGACCAAGAGCAACATACAGACCGTCGGCTCTCTCTGCTCCAGAGCAAAATGACCTTAGATACACTGTTTGAAATTGACATTGATACTGAACAGATACGGCTACTGACTAAAACTGTTGAACGAATTAGGCATCTCAACCAAGAACTACTGCAAATACGCCAAGAAATTAGATCCAACGGTGGAGATACTTTTCAATTATTCACCGAAATGATTAACCATTTTCTCATTCTTATTACCCAAATTCAGATCCAAGATGAATCTCAAGCGAACTCTTACCATACCCTTATCCGTTTACTTGATATACAGGAGTTAGCAGGTCAAGAAAGAGGACTAGTAAATCGTTTACTCTCAGCAAAACTGATAACCCCCGATGCCTTTATCGCCATTCATACGATAGAAGATCATTTGGACAGTGCGGTAAATCAAACCCTATCAACAGCTGAAATGGTTTACAAACAGTATGTAAAGGAACTATTGTCCAGCGACACCAACCGAGCTTATCTGTTGATGCGAGAGCAGATAAAATCACAAATTAAACTTATAGGACATACACAGGAGCTGACCGCCTTATTGGGCTATGGTGGCTTGATTCATCATTTTAAAAATTATCTTCTAAGAGGACAACCTGAACACTTCGAGTTTTTTAATCATGATATTCAGCAGGTTGAGACTAAATTAGCCCAATTGAAGCAACATTCACTCAGCGCCGAACAAATATCAGCGATTGATCAAATTTCAGATACCCTTGACCAATACCGTGAAATTCTAACTCAGCTAATCCAGCTCAAACACCAGGGAGTTGCGTTCCAAGCTCTAGATTCTCAAGTCCGTATCAATGATGAGCCTATGCTGGCATCACTCACCTTACTCCAATCCCAAGCCCCTGCAGTAAACAGTGAAGAGTGGTGGAAAACGGCCAGTAAGCGAATCGAAAAACTACATCAAATAAGCTCTGTCATATCCTCTGATATAACCAAGTTGGGTGAACAACAGAAAAAGAGAGCCCTGATCTATCTAACCATAGGAATTACGGGCACCTTCATCAATATTTTACTGTTATTTATTCTAGGCCGTATCATGGTCAGAAATCTGGTCGGTAGTGTCTCTGCTATCGCTAGAGATATGCAGAAAATGGCCCAAGATCCACACCTTAATTTAACGGTTACCGTAGAGGGCAATGATGAAATAGCCCAAATGTCTCAAGCACTCAATCAGATGTTAATAGAGCGGGTCAAAGCTAATAGCCAGTTGAACTTAGCCGCAGCGGTATTCGATTATTCAGCCGAAGGAATCATGGTCACAGATAAAGATAATCGTATCGAATTAACCAACCCCGCTTTTACTCAAATCACAGGTTACAGCTTCGCGGAGGTTAAAGGGAAAAAGCCATCGATATTAAAATCAGCGATTCAGCCTGAGAGTTTTTATCAATCCATGTGGTCCTCATTGGAGAAAAATGATAAATGGGAGGGGGAAATTTGGAATAAACGTAAAAATGGGCAGGTTTACCCCGAGTACTTAGCTATCACAGTTGTACGTGATGAAGATGGTGAAATAATCCAACATATCGGCTTATTTCTCGACATTAGCAATCGTAAAAAGTATGAGCAAGATATCTGGTACAAGACCAACTATGATGCGCTGACAAACTTGCCTAACCGTCATCTTTATACAGTGACATTGCAACAGGAGATGCAGCTAAATAAACAGAGAGGTTCACAACTCGCAGTTTTGTTTATCGATCTGGATAAGTTCAAACATATCAATGATATTTATGGCCATACTATCGGCAATGAACTGCTTTGCCTCGTCGCAGCGAGATTAGAATGCTTACTGGATCAACACGACTTCATTGCCCGTTTAAACGGAGATGAATTTGTTATCATTAAGACCCAGCTAGAGACAAAAGCACAACTGAAACAATTCACAAAATCGGTACTCGAACATATCTCTTCTCCCTTCGAACTGAGTAATAACGAACTGATGATCTCAACGAGTATAGGTATCAGTCTTTACCCTGATAATGGAGATGATGCAGAACTATTAACCCGAAATGCCGAAACCGCCATGTATAAAGCGAAAGGAGATGGACGCAGTAACTACCGTTACTTCTCTCCGGAAATGAATGCTAATATGCTAGTGCGGATCCAACTGGAACAGCGTCTTAGACGTGCGGTAATTCAAAATGAATTTCGTCTTAATTATCAACCTATTGTAAGACTAAATGATCGAAGCATCATAGGTGTCGAAGCCTTAATACGTTGGCAAGATCCTAAGTTTGGCCTTATATCTCCTGAACAGTTCATCCCTTTAGCCGAAGAAACTGGACTCATAGAGCCTATTGGTGAATGGGTACTTGAACAGGCATTAATCGATCTACACTCATGGCATAGCATGGGCTATATGATCAATATGGCAGTCAATGTCTCAGGTAGACAGCTTATCAACAATAACCAGATAACGTTCAATCTACTTATATCTAAGTTGTTGAAAAAATATAATATACCTCCTAAATATCTACATATAGAGATTACTGAATCTATGCTTATGGATGATACTGAGCAGTGTTTACATGCGCTAGAAGCTATCCGTGACCAAGGTATGGATATCTATATTGATGATTTTGGCACTGGCTACTCTTCCCTCAGTTATCTCAAGAGTTTTCCTATCTCTGTCATTAAAATAGACAAAAGTTTTGTCGATAATATGCTGGAGTGTCAGTCAGATGCCAGCCTGATCAAAACCATTATCATGATGGGGAAAAATTTAGAATTAAAGCTAGTCGCTGAAGGAATAGAAACAGAATCCCAGTTGCAATTTTTAAAGGATTTGGGTTGCGATTTTGGTCAAGGTTATCTTATTTCTCACCCGTTACCGAGTCAGAAGTTGACCACTTTACTTGAAAATAGGTGTCAGTCTGAATCCCTACAGAATACAGATGAGGAAAAGTATCTGAATGTCTAAACAATCATACTGACTAAGAAGCGATGGTTCACTTCTTAGTCAGTCATTCTTTAGCTTAAACGCCTGTCATAACACTAGCTGATTCTTTAATAGCCATCTGCGCCAAATCTTTATCGACAAAGAACAGCGCCTTACCATCTTCACCAACCAAACGAATCTTATCGACAACCGACTTAAATAACTTCTCCTCTTCGTGCTGTTCAGAGACATACCATTGCAAAAAGTTAAACGTTGAATAATCTTGATTAGTAAATGCTGCATGGGCCAACGCATTTATCTTACTTGTGATCATCTGCTCATGCTCATAAGTATATTCGAACAATGCTAATAGAGATGAAAACTCAGCTTGAGGAGCTTGGATCACGCCTATCAGTGGCATCCCTCCAGTTTCACTCACATAAGTGAATAGACGATGCATATGCTGCATCTCTTCATCTGCGTGGACACGCATAAACTGAGCAGCACCTTCGAAACCTTTATCGTCGCACCATGCGCTCATCTGCAAGTAGAGGTTTGAAGAGAAAAACTCAACATTAATCTGAGCGTTCAATTGATCAATCATAGTTTGTGCAAGCATAGTTAATCCTATCTACATATATTTAAACAATTAAAACCTTATACCTGATCGATTAATCCGGTATTTAAGGTCATCTGGGAAATAAGATCTACATTGTTATGAAGGCAGATCCAAAAATCAATAAAATTTACTTAAACCACTGTTTTATAAATACAAATAATTCTCATTAATATTGAATTAACCAGGGATAACCAGACCTTGCAACATTTACTAACCATTTCACACAGACTCATTAACACTTAAATCCTAGTATTGATCTCCAAACAAGCTCGAAATGTAGGATTCAACATGACGAGAAGTGACTGATTTGGAAAGATAATGAATTTAACTCGTATAAGTACGCATAACCCCGCAGGCACCTTAGTCACCCTCCTGTTGATCGCCATTTTTGGCCTACTTGCTATCGCCAAACTCCCAATTCAGCTACTGCCAGATATTCAACGCCCACAAATATCAGTTTTCAACAATTGGCGATCTGCCGCTCCCCAAGAGATGGAGTCTAATATCATAGAGCCCCAGGAGAATGTCCTGAGGCAGGTGCCAGGTGTTATTGAGATGACTTCTAACATCTCCCAAGGCTTTGGAGGGGTGACACTCACCTTCGAGGTCGGCAGTAATATGCAAGAAGGGATGATTAATGTTATTAACGCGCTGAATCAAACACCACCTCGCCCACTCGATGCCAACGAGCCCTTTATCAATGTAGGCGGTGGCCGAGGAGCGCCTAACTTAGCCTCGCTACTTATCCGTATGGCACCAGATAATCCGGCTACCGATTTTGGCAAATACCAAAAGTTAATCGACGATGTTGTCGAGCCCAGGCTCAGACAGATCACAGGTGTGGGATCCGTGCAACTGCAGAGCCGTCAGCCCAAAGAGCTACATATTGAGTTCGATCCCTACCGTGCAGCTGCGTTGGGGATCACTTTAGATCAACTAAGGAACACCTTATCCCGTGCCGCCGATATCTCGGGAGGTACGGCCAATGTAGGTCGTCGCCAATATACGGTGCGGTTTATCGGTCAATATACCCCTGATAACTTAGGTCAGTTGATTGTCACTTATAATGAAGGACGTCCGATTTACCTCAATGAATTGGCCGATGTATCTATCTCTACCGCAGAGGTACAGGGGTTTACCAAACGAAATGGTTACACCGCCTACTATATGACACTGCAAGGCACCTTCGACGCTAACACGGTCACAGTGCTTGAAGGAGTCAATCAAGCCATAGCTGAATTGAATAGTGGTGCACTAAAAGATGCGGGTCTAGTGATGGATCTCTCTTTTGATGCGTCGGTTCATATTAAGCGAGCCATCCTGTTAGTGAAGGGAAATCTGGCCATTGGTGTAATGCTGGCACTAGTTATCTTATTCGCCTTCCTACGAAGTTTCCGCGCCACGTTAATGATCGCCTCCACTATCCCCGTAGCCCTATTGCTCGCCTTCTTCTCGCTTGAAGCAATGGGACGAACACTTAATGTGATCTCACTGGCCGGATTGGCATTTGCAGTGGGTCTAGTTCTCGATGCCGCGATTATAGTGCAAGAAAACATCGTCCGGCTGCTGCAACAAGGGCGAAGCATTAGGGAAGCTATTGAACAAGGGACAGATCAAGTAAAGGGGGCATTGATGGCCTCGACAGTCACCACTGTTGCCATTTTCCTGCCAATATTGTTTATGCCGGGAGTAGAAGGTCAGCTATTTTCCGATCTTGCTCTTACCCTCTCAGTGGCTGTTGTCTCCTCATTTATCAGTGCTATCACGTTAATTCCAGTCTTTAGTTTGCTATGGCTCAAACTACCAAAGCAAGCCAATAATGAACCACTTAAACCAAATCTCTGGAGTAAGCTAACGCAGTTGATAAAACTGCTAACAGGCAGTAAAAAGCGTTCGGCAGCTTGGTGTTCTCTGTTAATCATAGGCAGCGGCATAGTTACATTCTCCCTGATGCCACGGCCAGATTTCCTGCCTCAAGCAAGATCTGACGGCATATTTGCTTTCTTCTCCCTGCCACCCGGCTCTAATGTAAAAACCATAGAAAAAGAGGTTGGCGACATCATCATTGAGAGATTAAAACCCCATTACAATAAGGTAAAAGCTCCCTATATTAAAGGCTATAACTTCTCTATGTATTCTGCGTTTAACGTGCTTTTTATCTATCCAGAAGATCCATCTCAAGCCGACGAGATGATCGAACTGCTTAATGATGAGATTTTAATCGGCCTTCCAGACACCCAAGCCTTCACCAATCGAGGTTCTTTACTGCAGTTCGGTTTTAATGGTGGGCGAGCAATAAACATTGATCTTCAGGGATCGGATATGGAAGCCCTAATGGCCTCAGCAGCGACAGGCATGAAGCTGATCACAGATGCACTTCCAGGTGCTGTCGTTCGTCCTCAACCGGGCTTATCCATGGCACAACCTGAACTGCAGCTCATTCCAAATGAACGCCGATTAGCCCAAGCCGGTGTAGATAGAATCCAGATAGCCAATGCGATTCGCGCATACACCTCCGGCTTGTTCGTTGGCGAATACTTCGATGGTAATGAACGTATGGATATCTTACTTAAAGGCCCTAAATGGCAGTATCCAGAACAACTTGCTGCCACGCCGGTTTACACTCAGGCTGCGGGCATACAGACAATAGGAGAGCTGGCAACGATTAAGCGAACAGTAGGCCCGACTCAGCTTCAGCGGGTCAATGGCAAGCGTAGTGTCAGTCTACTTATCTTCCCACCAGCTGATATGTCTCTGGATGAGGCATTAGACATTATCAATGAGAGCGCGATACCAGAACTGAAAGCCAGTCTGCCAGATAACAGCTCCCTCAAGTTCCGCGGTAGCGCTGATAAACTCGACCAGACGATTAAAGATATGGGGGCTAACTTCCTTTTAGCTGTGGTGATCTTGTTTCTGCTAATGGCGGCGATGTTTAAGTCAGCCAAAGATAGCCTACTAGTATTACTTTCTATGCCACTCGCTATCTGCGGAGGTGTCGTTAGCCTGAGACTGCTCAACCTCTTTAGCTTTCAAAGCTTAGATCTTCTGACCATGATAGGTTTTATCATCTTGCTCGGTCTCGTGGTCAATAACGCCATATTATTGGTGGATCAAACCCGTCAAGGAACCCGAGAGGGATTAGATATCGATCAAGCGATCTATCAAGCGGTTAATACTCGTGCTCGTCCGGTTTATATGAGCACTTTAACCTCCATTTTTGGCATGCTTCCCCTGATGCTGATACCCGGTGTGGGGAGTGAAATCTACCGCGGATTAGCCGCAGTTATCGTCGGTGGTATGACTTTCAGTGCCCTCTTTACTCTTATCCTAATCCCCAGTTTATTGCGGTTAACTCATCAGGCGAAAACACAATTAACCTCAGACCCTTTTAACGCCTCAATGGCAACAACAAATACCGGAACCAAGTGATGAAGAACCTTATACCAAGTCTATTAATCCTATCACTTCTCGTCTCACACTCAACGATAGCCGAGGAGGATACATCACAAGAACAGGAGGCTCCGCCACGTATTGTCAGCGTAGCCCAAGTGGAAAACCGCGCTCTTTCACCAAAAATAATGGTGATAGGTTCAGTGCACTCACGCAGCAATGCCGAATTAACGTCTGGTATTGACGGTAAACTAGAATGGGTTCAAGAAGCAGGATCTTTAGTCAGAGTTGGCGAAGTTGTCGCCAGATTAGAACAGACTCGGCTCGTCTTGCAACAGGAACAGCAGCAAGCTCAAATCGAATATGAACAAGTGAGTCTCACTCGTTTAGATCGAGAGTACAGCAGACTTAAAAAGCTAATTAAGAGTAAGAATGCATCGGAAACTGAGGTAGACAAGGCTCAATCTGAGCGCGATCTTGCAGCGGCTAATCTCAAGCTGGAACAGATAAAACTCAAGATGATTTTAGACAATCTCGATCGCACCGAAGTTAAAGCAACCTTTGACGGTATTATCACTGAACGTAAACACCAAGCCGGAGAAGATATTAATCGTTCAGAATCCATTGTTGCCATGACAGACCCCAATAATCTAGAGATCCGCCTCCATGCACCTTTAAAGCATAGCCGCCGTGTAAAGGTGGGCGATGAACTTAACATCTACCATAGCCAAGGCGAGTTTTACGGTAATATTCGCAGCTTAATTCCGGTATCGGATATACGCTCACAAACTTTCGAAGCCCGTATCGATCTTCCAATTGAGATGCAGGATGCTTTCAGTGTGGGTGAACTCGTTTCTCTAGCACTACCTATCGCCCCAAAACAGTTCACGACCTTAGTTCCTCGCGATGCCATCATCTTGCGATCCACCGGAGCCTATGTATTTAAAATAGACAACAATAATAAGGCGATTAAAATTTCAGTTGAACTCGGCGACGGCGAAGATGAGTGGATAGCTGTTAATGGTGACCTAACAGACAGCGATACTGTCGTCATCCGTGGTGCTGAGACATTACAAGATGGTCAACTCGTCAAACTGCAAGCACTCTCAGGCGCAAAAATGGCCACAGCAGGCTAATAAACCTACATCGGAGTACTCGTTTCAGAGATCCAATAGAGGTGATTTGAGCATAAAATCAGCCTGCAATCATTGCGGGCTTTTTAATGCTAGGCGAAAACTGGCGTTAAGATCAAAACTGCAGTTAAGATCATAGTCTTCTGCTTTAGGCATGGCATAATGATGCTCACTTTCGATTTTCTTAACCCTGTTAGACTTCATTTTTAAAGGAAGCCAGATGCCAGCTAAAGCCGACCCCTGCTCTCAACCTAGTCTTATGCACCCAGATGAGGCGATAACACGACTTCTCGAACAAGTCACATCATTGGATGACTCAGAAGTAGTGCAACTTTCCCATTCCCTAGGCCGTGTTCTGGCTGAAGACTTAGCATCAAGTCTCGATCTACCTCCTTTTAATAACTCGGCGATGGACGGCTATGCTTTTCGATTCGAAGATCTCACCAACAATGATAGCCTTACTCTAATCGGTCAATCTTTCGCTGGACACCCTTTCGAGGGGAAGCCAACAGCTAACACGTGTATTCGAATTATGACAGGTGCACCAGTTCCTGATGGCTATGACACTGTGCAGATGCAGGAAAAAGTCGAAGCAAAAGAGAAAGACATCTTCATTGAAGTTCCTAACGCTAAAGGGGCAAATCTGCGTTACCAAGGTGAAGAAGTTAAGGTCGGTGGCAAGGTATTGTTTTCAGGTTCTCTAATTGGCGCTGCTGAGATGGGCGTTTTAGCCACCATAGGTGTCAGCCAACTCCGCGTGACTCGTCAGGTCAAAGTAGCCTTCTTCTCAACCGGAGATGAACTGCGCCCAGTCGGTAGTGAGCTCGCACCGGGCCAGATATATGACTCAAACCGATATACCATTCAAGGACTATTAAGCCGAGCGAATGTCGAGTGGATCGATCTCGGTGTGATTGCAGATGATCCTGAAGCCATTCGTCAAGCTTTTCGTCACGCGGCATCCTGTGCCGATATGGTACTCACCTCAGGTGGTGTCTCTGTTGGAGATGCCGATTATACCAAACAAATTTTAGACGAAGAGGGTGAAATAACGTTCTGGAAACTGGCTATCAAACCAGGCAAACCCTTCGCATTCGGCCGTTTAGGTAAGGCCGTATTCTGTGGCCTTCCCGGTAATCCTGTTTCATCTATGGTGACCTTTTACAAGTTAGTCTGGCCACTGCTGCAAAAAATGCAAGGCCTGCCTCAAACTAAGCCGTTAACACTGAAGGCGAAACTCAAAGGTGATCTGCGCAAATTCCCCGGACGTGTTGAATACCAAAGAGGCAACTTAAATTACAATGAACAAGGCGAAGCTGAAGTCACCATTACCGGTGGTCAAGGTTCAGGCATGTTGACCTCTATGAGCTTAGCAAACTGTTTCGTTATCTTAGCCCAAGATCAAGGCAACACCCCAAGTGGTAGCTTAGTCACGGTTGAACCATTTAATTCAGTACTTTGTTAATCTATAGCCAGATCACGTCAAGATGCAGGAAACAGATATGAGCTCGACCACAGATAACGATGAGATTTTATCCGACAGTGAAATTCTCAGATACAGCCGGCATATCTCCATCAAGGCGATGGATTTTGAGGGGCAGGAGAGATTAAAACTTGCCAAGATTTTGGTTGTCGGTGCGGGTGGGCTCGGATGTGCAGCAACTCAGTATATGGCGGTAGCTGGTGTAGGAATGATGACTTTAGTCGACTTCGACACCGTTGAACTCTCTAACCTTCAGCGTCAGGTCTTGCATCTAGATAAGAATATCGGTCAACCTAAAGTTGAATCTGCCAAACAAACCTTAAGCGAGCTCAATCCACACCTTGAGATAGCGGTTATCAATAGGGTACTCGACGATCATGAGTTCGATAGCTTAGTGGCAAAGCACACTCTAGTGATGGACTGCACCGACAATGTGGCCGTGCGTGAGCAACTCAATAAAAGCTGTTTCACCCACAAGGTGCCTTTGGTCTCAGCGGCAGCTATCCGTATGGAAGGCACTGTAACCGTATTTGATTATCAAAGGAACACCCCTTGTTACCATTGTTTCAGCCAACTCTTTGGCGAGCAACACCTCACCTGTGTTGAGTCTGGGATCTTAGCCCCTGTCGTTGGCATGATTGGCTGCTTACAAGCAGTTGAAGCAATCAAAGTTATCGCTAAAATGGGCAAGCCACTCATCGGCAGAATATTGATGATCGATGCCATGACCATGGAGTTTCGCGAGATGAAACTCAGTAGACAGATTAACTGCGACGTATGTAACAAAAACTAACGTCTTGATGCGATAAGCTGCTTATAATCAGAGGCAGCAACCGCTCCACTGCCTAGTCGTGATGAAACTAACTTTGTCACCTAGTCAACATCTGGTAAAGTCACCTTTTAAGATAAAAAACCTTTCTACTGCAACGGACATTAGTTATATATTGCATATACCCAATATATTAATTTAAAACACTCTTATTTCGGAGAATCGACGGATATGATTAAAGTTACCTTTCTATCACTCATTATCACAGCGACATTAGCACTAACTGGGTGTAACCCAAGCGAGCAAACGGCATCTGCTAATGCGAATAAGCAAGCGATGGCCGAAGCTGTCGATATGGATAATCAAGCCACAGATTACTGTAAATCACTACAAGGAAAGCTGACTCTAGACACTGGAGTTTGTACTTTGCCAAGCGGTGAAGCATTAGATCAGTGGGCACTATTCAGACGTGATCACAAGCAACCTGAGACTGCTATTGGTATGGCTAATCCAGCCGCTAAATATTGCGAATCCCTACAAGGAAAACTAACACTAGACACTGGCGTTTGTACTTTGCCAAGCGGTGAGGCATTAGACCAGTGGGATCTATTCAAACGTGATAATAAGCAGGCAACGGCGATCGGCTTAGCCAGTCCAGCGGCTAAATATTGTGAGTCTCTGCAGGGTAAATTAACACTAGATACTGGCATTTGTACCTTGCCAAATGGTGAAGCGCTAGATCAATGGGATCTACTCAGACGCGATCATCAGTAGAGTAAATCTGCTGTCGATGTTATGTCACCACTAACAAAATAGGGAGCTTTATGCTACGGCTAGGCTTCCTTAACGGTACGGTTAAGATAACCAGCTAAAGGAATGGCTGGCTTTAATTCTTTTAGCTATCTCTGGCTTCAGCCATCAGTAATCCTTTTTCCACCCAGAGCCTCACACTGATCCCCTTAACCTCGATAAACAAGGGTTGCTGACCTTTAGATAAGACGGGGAGTTTGCCATATATCTTAGGATCATAACCAACTTCGTACAAAGTAACTTTCTTACCTGCTGATGTTTGAAACCGGATCTGTGCCGCTGTCACTCCCTGAATTGAACAGTACCGCCCTCCCAACATGCGATTATTTTGTGGAGCCAAAAGTGCTGAGTTAACGATGGAAAAATCCAACTGCGTGAAGTAATGCTTCAGAGGTAAAATTGTTTCAGCTTTAAGTTCTAACGGCTTCATTTTAATATGGTTCATCGCCACTTCATTGGCAATCAAATCGATTTTTGTTGGCTGCGGCTGATAAAAATGCAAACTCACCATTAGCAACATCACCACACTGGCAGTCATCGCCATCAATACCCCGATTCTTCTGGGTTGCTTTGACTTTAATTCTTGTCGCTCAGGTTCGACGTGATCAGTAATCCCTCCCAGCAGATGTTCAAACTTATTCAGTTGTTCATCATCGAGTTTCTGTAGCTCAATTAAAGATCTAGCCGCGGCTTTAAAAGAGGAGTTTGTTGGCTCATGTTTCCTATTCATAATCTACCACCGAAACTCCTATTCCGTTTAGTCTCAGATACATCTGCGACTTTCTGCTTAATGCGATGTAATCGTGACAATATAGTTCCTCTGGGTTGCATCAACTCCGAAGAGATCTCTGATGCGGTATAACCATCGACAGCCCATAAGTAGAGGACTTCGCGTTCAGCTGTATTTAAGAGAGCAAACACATACTCAATCAAATTATGTTGTATCTCCAACTCCTCAACACTGGTTTCATCTAGCAAGATAGGCGCCCCATCCTCGATAGACTCAAAGGCAATAATTTGATTTCGACGACAATCATCAACAAATTGGTTGCGGATAATTTTACGAATATAAGCATTGGAATACTCAGCTGCTTTATCGCGGCGGAGCCATTTTTCCAATGACGTTTGCAGTAGATCTTCCGCATTTCGATGCTCAGAGGTGAGACAGTAACAGTAACGAAACAATCCCTGTAACAGTTCTCGAGTCAGCATTGTAGACCTTCACAATGAAAACCACATACCCACCCTTTACTAATAGCCCAGTTCAATGCTGCCATATCGGATCCTGACTCACTTATCTGATCTAAAGTGCGTGACAAGGTTATATCGACAAGTATCTGATACAGCTCAGGAGCAATGCGCTGAACCTTAGGTTTAAATGGATCTCGATAGACGCAAAAATGATAGATTTCAACTGGGTCGGAAATATCCACAGCCTCTTTACCCTCTTGATATTTTATCCATAACTCATAAAGAGGATAGCTGGAGCTAAGCAGTTTGATGTCAGGACGTAATAACATCACAGCATCAGCCTGCTGATCCTCACAAAGAAACTCAAGCTGCGAAAAAGGGGAGCACACCAGTCCATCACCTGCGTAATAACTCAGTTGCAGTAGCCACTCAAGTTGCGCAAGATCAGCAAGATAGTTAACCCCCTCAAACTCTGAATGTGTCGTGATAATCTCGGCGATCAAAAGAGGAAATGACTCACCGTATTGATTCAGATCACTCACTTTCAAGGGATAGTGTTGTTGATAATTTTGGGCTAGCTGCTCGAAACAAGTTTCACCCAAAATAGACTCGCTAATAGGAAAAGTCGCTCTCATAGCTGCCATTAAAGCTTGCTTACTGTTATTACGATATACAGATAAACGGTTTATCTCTCTCGCGTTAACCATAGCAAGCAATTGCTTATCATGCCCTTCTTCCCTAAGTGCATTGACAAAAGCATCTTGCCACTCAGCTAAACGCATCACTTTCCCTTAAGAGATCAGAACCAGAGACCACCTCTTGCGCTGCCTGCAAAATATCGGCAGCGATAGTTCTCTCTTGACGTAAACGTTGCAGTGAAGGTAGATCGCTATCCCACTCAATCATGCTGGGGATTGGTCCATTCTTAACCACAAAATGAGTAAAAGCTTGCCACACTTCTTTATCAACCGGGTGATTATGGGCATCGAGTAGAAAGTCGCCCTTATCATGAAAGCCAGCTAAATGTATCTGCTTAACTCGATCAACTGGAATCGCATCGATAAACGCCTGCATATCCTGATTAAGGTTATTCGCCGTAACGTAGGCATTATTAATATCCAGTAATAGATAACAGTCTGCTTGCTCGGCAACGGCGGCGATAAACTCCCCCTCAGTCATTTCATTAAATTGGCAACTTAGATAGGTAGACACGTTTTCCAGCAGAATTCTTTCACCCATAAAGTCCTGCACCTGGATGATACGTTGGCTTAAATGGCTCACAGCCTCTTGGGTATAAGGCATAGGCAATAGATCTGGTACCTTCAACGTGGCATTACCAGAGAAGCTGGCATGCTCTGAATACCAAAGAGCGCCAGTCTCCTTTTTCAACCTCTGAATTTGTTTAAGGTAGTCCAGATCCAATGCAGGTTGGCCGCCTAATGAAAGTCCGACACTATGGAGAACGATGGGATAACGCTCGCTTATCGCAAGCAGCATCTTCTTATTCAGCCCCCCGTTAACTAGCCAGTTATCCACTAGGACTTCAAACCAGGGAATATCGATCTCACCTGCAGCTAAGATCTCCTGCACATGAGGCAGACGCAAGCCAATGCCTGCGCCCGCTAAACTCGCTACTGACATTATGATTTCGCTGGCTTAACAGCTTTGACTTCCCCATCAGTGATCTTGTCACAAGTACCCGCAGGCACATAGACCCATTCATTAGGTAGGTTGTTCTCCTTAGCTTGACCAGCACAACCATGGCTAGCATCCAATGCACCACAGTCGTTGGATCCAGCTTTCGCGATACCCGCACATTTTTCCCACTGAGTTGGCTGATCAGGTACCGCATTAGCCCCCACGGATAAGCCTGCTGCCAAAATTCCCGCAACGGTCAAACCCAATGTTTTATTTAATGATGTCATCTCGTTTAATCCTTTATAAAAAGTGAAGTGTTCACTCCTATAACGAATTACACAGAAGTTTGATTGCATAGATTGAAAAAAAGGCGAAAAAAAACCAGCAATAAAACAAAGCTGGTTTTTAGATAACGTAAGTAGACTAACCAATAATGCTTAAATAGCCTTTCAGAATGATGGCGTTAACGATATCAATAAAGAAGGCTCCAACGATAGGCACCACCATAAAAGCTTGAGGAGAAGGCCCAGTTCTTGATACAAGCGCCCCCATATTCATCACCGCCGTTGGTGTTGCCCCCAAACCAAAACCACAATGACCACCAGCCATCACCGCGGCATCGTAATTACTGCCCATCAATCTAAAGGTGACAAAATAGGCAAATAGCGCTAATGCCACTGTTTGCACAAGTAAGATGGCCAGTAGAGGCAAGGCAAGATCGAATATCTCCCACAATTTAAGGTTCATCAAGGCCATAGCTAGAAACAAGGAGAGCGAAACCGTACCTAATACATCAACACTTTCGCTCTTGATCTTATAACCATGGGACAGCTCGGTAATATTTGCTATCACCACTCCAAGGAAAAGGGCATAGACGAATTCAGGCATTTTTAGCCAGCTTATCTCTAAGTAAATCACCAGAGTTGAGATCCACTTAGCTCCTGCGACACACAACAGCAGGATAAACAGAACTTCAAGAATACTCTTAGATGTAACTCTATCCTCCTCTAACTGATCATAAGTCACCAGCTCAGGATAATCTTTGTGGTGGTTACCACCAACCCCATATGAAGAGACGAGATTATTCTTATTAATCAGTCTCTGAGCCACCGGCCCACCGATAATACCGCCCATCACTAAACCAAATGTCGCCGCAGCCATAGCAAATTCAAGGGTATTGACACCATAATCCTCTAAGAAAGTTTGCGCCCAAGCGGCACCCGTTCCATGACCACCCGAAAGCGTAATAGAGCCAGCAATCAATCCCATGAAAGGTTCTAAGCCTAATGCGGTTGCCATGCTAACACCAACAGCATTTTGGACCACAATAAACACTGAAGTTATCCCTAAGAAAAGGAATACCTTAGAGCCTCCCTTAAGCAGTAATTTATAACTAGCGGCAAGGCCAACGGTACTAAAAAACATCAGCATTAAGGTGTTTTGCATCGACAGTGAAAACTGGATAGATACCCGATTAAAATGCAGTATGGTAATGACTGCAGCAACGATAAGACCACCGACAATAGGCTCAGGGATATTATACTTTTTGAATAGCGGGACATGACGATTGATGGTGTGCCCGACAAATAGTACAAAAATTGCCACTAGAAATGACTCTAGTTCGCCAATTGAATAAACTGTATTCATAAAACTCCTATTAAAAGATCCGTAGTTTTAATCTTTTCATTATGATCTAAGTTCTAGCTGAACTTAGATCATCGCTCTTCATCCGGAGCGACTCTATGTTGACAAGCTCAATGTATAAGGTGAGACAGCCGTACATCTTGCCACAAGAGTTCAATTTTTCTATGAATCCGAGCCAATAATAAATAACGACATTCAACGAACAAGAACGCGATCACACTTTGCGCAAACTCAAATGTGATCAATGCGATTTTTTTTAGGTTTTACAGGTGCAAAAGAACGATGTCGCAACACAACAAACTCAATTAAACAACCAGCAACAAACATGTTTAACCGATAACGCTGAGATAGCCTTGAAGAATAATGGCGTTAACGATATCGATAAAGAAGGCGCCTACGATTGGCACGACCATAAAGGCTTGAGGTGAAGGCCCAGTTCTCGATACAAGCGCCCCCATATTCATCACTGCAGTTGGCGTTGCCCCCATACCGAAACCGCAATGTCCTCCAGCCATGACAGCTGCATCATAGTTACTGCCCATCAACCTAAAAGTGACAAAATAAGCAAACAAAGCAAGAGTAATGGTTTGAACCAACAAGATGACCAGTAATGGCAGAGCCAGATCGAATATCTCCCATAACTTAAGGTTCATCAAAGCCATGGCTAAAAACAAAGATAACGAAACGGTACCTAACACATCGACACTTTCACTTTTAATCTTATAGCCATGAGAGAGTTCAGTGATATTGGTGATAATAACACCAATAAATAGGGCATATACAAACTCAGGCATTTTCAACCAGCTAATGTCCAGAGTAGTAATAAAAGCCGCAACCCACTTCGCGCCTGAAACACATAAAAGCAGAATAAACATCACCTCTAAAATACTCTTAGCTGTGACTCTGTCTTCTTCAAGCTGATCGTAAGTCACCAAATCTGGGTGATCTTTATGGTGGTTTCCTCCCACACCGTAGGAGGAAACCAGATTATTTTTATTGATTAACCTTTGAGCCACTGGCCCACCGATAATCCCTCCCATAACTAGACCAAAAGTAGCGGCAGCCATAGCAAACTCTAACGTGTTGATACCATAGCTTTCTTGAAAAGTATGTGCCCAAGCGACACCGGTTCCATGGCCTCCAGAAAGCGTAATAGAGCCAGCAATCAAGCCCATTAAAGGCTCTAACCCTAGCGCAGTAGCCATACTAACGCCTACCGCATTCTGGATCAGAATAAACACAGAGGCGATCCCGAGGAACAAAAAGACTTTCGACCCGCCTTTTAGTAACAACTTATAGTTAGCAGCTAAACCTACCGTACTGAAAAACATCAACATTAATGTTTTCTGCATCGATAGAGTAAACTCGAGAGTAACATTATTGAAGTGTAGAATAGTGATAATAGCAGCCACAATAAGACCACCAACGATGGGCTCCGGGATATTATACTTTCTAAAAAAAGCGACATGGCGGTTGATTGTGTGCCCTATAAACAGCACTAAAATTGCCACTAAAAACGACTCAAGTTCGCCAATTGAATAAACTGTATTCATGAAACTCCTATTTGAAGATCCGCAATTTTAACTTCAACATCCAGTACCGAATCACAAGTGAACCGATAAATAGACACTAAAACTACGTTCTCCATTCGGTCGTACTACGCCCACAAACAAAAAGCAGGCTCCGCACATGAGATGAGACAGTTGCACAAAGTGCCATAACTACTCGTGTTTACGATAACGCTCAAGTAGTGAAATATTCTCACTACTTATTAGATAAAAATCATACAATGTTAAGTGAGCATCTAAATCTATAGGTTTTAAGACAAACAGATAACTGACTACTACTTTCGTTATTGGATTTATTGATGCGAGGAGAGAGGTTAACCTTGGCTCATATTTGAAGTTGGTATGCCATCAATGCTGGCCTTCGAGATAAGTGCACGTTCAGCTTTAGAGATATATTTAGGCTTGTTACTCGAATGAAGTTTAGCATTGGCTTTTTTAGCCTTGCCTTTCAATGTTTCGTTGATTTTCTTCTTTCTATTCATCTCTAACCCACTCTATTTTGATTCTTACTCGATCCATCAGGATAGAGATAAAGGCCGCGCATTATAGCGCATTTCCCTCCCAGAATCGAAATTCAGACTGTTTTTAAGCACATCTCAGGTTGATTTAACACAATAAAGTAAGGAAGGACGGTAGATAGTTTTGAGTTAACTATCTAATATTAATTAAAAATAAACTATATACAGTATAAGAGTAGAACAATGTTTTAATTCGGATAAAAGCCAACTTAACCAAAGTACAAACCAGCACGCAACAAGACGCGACAAATAGATACAACCAACCCACTAACACAACAAACTAGCAGTGTGTATTTTATTCACTTAGTTACCTCAAACGCCATGCTTTCGCACTTACAGTGACTTAATAACAGTAGAACCTGCTGCAACGATTGGCTTCCCTCAACCCTTTAGATAAAAACAAAAAACACAGCCAAATGACTGTGTTTTTTGTCTATTTAAGCCGCTAAAGCTCATCAAATCTGAAAACTATTTTGTCACAACCCAAAGCGCATGCAGCAAACCAGGGATAAAGAATAATAGACAGAGAATAATATTGATCAAAAGATCTTTGCCCACACCACATTTCAAAAACACGGCCACGGGTGGCAACAAGATGGCGATCACTATGAGTAATAGCTTATTGGTGTCCATTTACTATTTCCTTTTAATTAATTATTTTTGTTTTGGCCAATCTAATCTCTCAGGCTCAGACCATATTTGCAACTGCTTTATTGTATCTTCTGCAGCAAAACATACTCCACTAACGGGTAAATTCACATATTTGTACGATTGGCCGCGAAAAATAAAGTGTAAACAGAATGCGTGTAAGTAACCTCTATCGGCCTCCTCTCCACCATAGAGTTGGTCACCTAAAATTGGCACTCCAATACTCGCTAACGCAACCCTAAGTTGATGTGTCTTACCACTTAATGGTTTTAGCAGATATAAACGAAGCCCTTCAGCTACTGACTGAGAGAAAAACTGCGTCTTCGCGGGGTTCTCCATAGTTCGCAATAACTTGTGCATACTGCGACGGGATTTAGCCATGTCACCAACAATCGAACCTTGTTTCTTTTTCGGTTTACCTTTAGCCAAGGCAAGATAGTATTTCTGCACGTTATGCTCGGTGAACAACTGAGTAAACTCAGCTGCCGCTTGGCTCGACTTAGCAAACAGTAAAAGTCCAGAAGTCAGCGTATCTAGACGGTGAACCGAATAAAGTTTAATGGCTAAGTCTTTCTCAATCCTTGCCATGACACCTGCGGTGCCGTCTTGACTATGAAAATGAACATTATGGGATTTAGCGATCACGATGAAATCGGTTTCATCGGCAATAATTTGGTACATCTCTATCTCACTATCTATTTGAGCTTAAGCATTAAAAAATCAAAAAGTGATGCTGACGATCAACCCTGGAGTATTATCCATCAACTTAACCTTAGCATTGTGCCTCGCTAAAATAGCCTTCACCAGCGATAAGCCCAAGCCTGTCCCCTGATAATGTCGACTAGGATCTAATCTCACCAGACGTTCGAATACTCGAGCTTTCTCCTCATCTGGGATCCCTGGGCCATTATCGCGGATCTGTATCTCGCTACCCAGCTGAACAATCTCAATTTTGGCGCCCTCGCCCGCGTACTTAATCGCATTATCGACCAGATTAAACAAAGCCTGAAATAACAGATACTTGTCCCCTGTCATCTGCACATCACCTGAGGTGGTTAAACTAAGTGTCTGCTCATTACTCTCTGCCATAACCTCGGCCATCTCATAGAGATCTTCACACAAGACTTTCAGATTAAAGTCCTGTAACTCTAATGTTTGCTGTCCCTCTTCGATACGAGTCAAAGACAACATGGCATCAAATGTCGCTAAGCAGTGATCTAACTTTTCCGTCAAGATTGCGCAAGCTTCTGGAAGCTCCTGAGAAGTTTTATCCGGTAGCTCCTCTAAACCAATTCTCAAGTGTGACAGAGGCGTTCTCAAATCGTGAGCAATATTGTCTGTCGCTCCTCTCACAGCAAGCAAATTATTTTCTAGAGTATCCAACACGCGATTAAACTTACCCGCCAGCATATCAAACTCATCCTGACGCCAACTCACAGGCAAGCGAGTAGAGTACTCTCCCTTCTCTATCAACCGACTGAGGCGATTATATTGGACAAGTCTGCGTAAAATGGCTTTAGAAAAGAGATAGCCTAAGGCCAGTGTCAGTAAAATAGTTAACATCAGAGCGGTAATTGCCGCATTCACGAAGCGGTCGATCAGTGTCGCAAGCTGATCGGTACGGGTTGCAATAAGTACAGGCCCGTAGCGAGTCATGACTAAGCCACCGGTCAAAATATGTAACTTATCAGGACCTGGAGTTAAAATAGGAAATTCGCGGGTTTTAGGCAACATGGGCATATCATCGGGGATTAAGCTTAATGCCCCAACAAGATCTAAGGAGCTGCGCCACACGACCAGAGCCGTTTCAGGATCGGCGGCTTTTACTTGAGCGGCAAAACTAGTCTTATCTAAGGTCAGCGCCATCTGTAGATAGCGCGCCCTTTCAGATGCTAGATGTTGATCTGTTTGTAGCTCTTGTTCATTCATCAACTGCCGATACATGCCAAGCAGTAAAGTACCAATAATGAGCGTAACCAGAGCTGAAAAAATAATCGTAATGCGCCAAGCACTACTCTGATAGGGCTTAATTCCCTTGACGGAGACGATAGCCAGCACCCCTGACGGTTTCAATCAGCTCGCCGAAACCAAGCTCTTCGAACTTACGTCTAAGCTTTGCAATATGTACATCGATCACGTTAGTGCGAGGATCAAAGTGGTAATCCCATACTGCTTCAAATAGCAGTGTACGGCTGATCACTTGATTCGGGTGTTCCATCAAATATTTTAACAGCTGAAACTCTTTAGGCTGCAACATCAACTCATTACCATCTAAGGTGACTTTACGAGTGAGTAGCTCCATCATCAGATTACCCACTGTTAACCCGGTTTCTGCTGGTTGAGATAAACCACGCTGCATCAGCTTTTCGGCTCTAACTAACAGCTCTGAAAAGGCAAACGGCTTAGTCATGTAGTCATCGCCACCGGCACGTAGACCTTTGACCCGCTCATCCACATGACTTAATGCCGACAAAATCAACACCGGAGTCTGACTCCCCGTGGCCCTCAATGCTGCTAGCAACTTAAGTCCATCGAGTTGAGGCAGCATACGATCCAGCAAAATCAGATCATACTTCATGCTTGTCGCAAGCAATAAGCCTTGATGACCGTCAGAGGCGGTTTCAATATTGTGACCTTGCTCGGTAAAACCTTTAACGACATATTCGATGGTCGTTGCATCATCTTCTACAAGTAATATTTTCATACGGTAACTTAATCCCAGGTTAGCAATGGCAGTGGACGCTGGTTTTTTATATCGAAAGCGAGTCTATGCTTGCCATCTTCGTCAATAAGCTCGATTTCTAAGTAACTGATCCCAAGATCATGATCGATTTGAGCCTCTAAAATATGACCATGGCGACCATTCATCGCCTTATGGACTAATGTGTAGAAGCTTTGATTTATATCTTCCATCAAAAGTACAGCCTGAAGACCATCTTTGTCGTCAGCTTCCAGAGTTTCCACTTTTTGGTGAATCAAATGACCATCTTTAGCTTTAAATTCAAATTCGGTGATCGTCTCTCTCTCAGTATCGATTATCGACACCTCATAAATCAATTCGCCATTCTTGACATCGATCTCGAATTCACATATCACACCAGAATATTGTTTTTCGATCTTGAGCATTAAGGCCTGAGGCGTTAGGTTCTGTTGATCAGACAACAGCTCTAAAACGGATTGTTCAGCCAAAGTCGAAGCTGAAAAACCTACACTTGAAAAAAGCGCTAAACCCAATAGCCAACGTGTCATGGCTCCACCCTTAATCATCACAATAACCTTCATCTTATATCAATCGAAAAAACTTTACTGCTAAGCTACTCTACTGAGGATTTTATTCAGCGACTAACATCATGCTATCAATTTCTATTTCAATACCTTGCCACTCATCATCGACTTCGCCTTTGAGCGTCACTTTAGTATCACTATTCACTTCAATGTTACGCCAGAGTGCATTGTCTATTTCTACTTCAACATCGCCAGTACTATCACGGAATAGATAATTCTCATCACCTAAGCTTTTTACTAAATAACCCGTCAACTCGACAGGGGTATTATTCTTAGCATGACTGGCATCTTTGGCGTTGTTGACTAAGGTCTCAACACCTGGACCATTATATGCTGCGAATGCTGGCAAGGTTAATACACATGATAAAATAATTGTACCGACTAATGCTTTAGACATCTTGTTTCTCCATTGATAAGTAATCCCAGATTTTACGGGATTGACCATATTGTGGAGATGGAAAAAAGATTAACCTTTGATCATTAATAACTAGGCGCACAATGCTTTAGGGGCAATGCGTGTCAGCTTGCAATCAAGACTCTAAAATATGAATTAACTCAGACTTCAGCGCGACCTCTGTGACCATACCAACAGCCAGCCCAATTTTATTGGAGTAATGCAGTGGTACCTCAGCGTGCAATTGATGCTTCACCCCTTTAACACTCGCAATTAGCCTGACGGTTTCTCCCATGGTTAACATGGAATCTATGATGACCTCGAGTTTATTAAAGCTGCGACAAAGACGTCCCTGCTTGATAGAGTTAAAACGTACACCTTGGTTCGGGATCACCCAGCGCACTTTTGCTCCCACCTCCAAGCTCTCAAAGTAAGTGCTGGCAATGAGATGTTCACCAAACTTGAGCCAAGTGATCTGTCGCTCCTCCTCTTGAGCAATAACATGGGCATCGAAAATATTTCTCAAGCCCATCTGTTTAGCAACAGCTTCACTGCGCGGTCGCGTCAAAACCTCGTGTGGCACACCTTGCTGAAGCATCTTACCTTGACTAATCAAGATCATATTATCGGCAAGTAATAGCGCTTCATTAAGATCATGAGTCACCATGACCACCGGAATAGACAGTTGTGATTTAAGACGAGCAAGTTCTAAATACAAACGCTCTCGTGTTTCTCTGTCTACCGCAGAAAAAGGTTCATCCAGTAATAATACCGATGGTTCACGAGCCAGTGCTCGTGCCAAGGCGACCCTTTGCCTCTGCCCGCCAGATAAATTAGCAGGTAGTCTGTCAGGCAGACCGTGAAGGTTCACCCGCTCCAACCACTCTTTCGCTCTGGGTATCCGTTCAGCTTTTGGAATATGATCTAACGCCGCCACCACGTTGCCTAATGCAGTCAGATTTGGGAATAGACCAAAGTGTTGTGGCACATAGCCTAAATGACGTTGTTGGGGACTAAGGTGGACCTTATCTGTATCGTTGAACCAATCCTTCTCACCATAACGGATCACGCCAGACTCGGGATGATTAAGCCCTGCAATCATTCGCAGCAGCGTCGACTTCCCCCCACCAGAGGGACCGACAACCGCAAGCACTTCGCCCGCTTTACACACAAATTCGGCATCCAACTTTATGTGTTTATCTTGTTTAATTCGACAATAGAGATCACCGACGTCTTGAGACATGTGCAGCCCCCATACGTCTGGATAGACTGGTCGTAAAGGCCAATACTGTGACCGCAAAAACCAATAAGACTAGAGACATCTGTCCGGCACTGGCAAAATCGAAAGCTTGCACACTATCATAGATAGAGATGGCGATAGTCTTGGTCTCTCCTGCAATATTACCGCCCATCATCAACACCACACCAAACTCGCCTAAAACATGTGAGAAACAGAGCACTAAAGCGGTTAATACACCAGGCCATACCATAGGTAATTCAATCTTAAACAGCACCTTTAATCGACTCATACCACAGCAGGCTGCCGCATCCCGAACATCTTCAGGCACAGCTTCAAACGCACGCTGAATAGGTTGAACAGCAAAGGGGATATTAACCACAATAGAAGCAACCACTAAACCAGAGAAACTGAACACCAATTGATGACCGAATAAGCGCTCTAACATCTGTCCAAGCCAAGATTGACTGCCTAGCCCCACAAGCAGGTAATAACCGATAACGGTTGGAGGCAATACCAAGGGAACCATGATCAGGGCTTCAACCCATGACTTACCTCTAAATTGGCGATAAGCAAGAAAGCGACTCACGATTATCGCAAAAGGAATTAAGATCAACACTGTGACACTACTGAGTTTGACCGATAACAGCAGAGCTTCCCAATCCATTAGTTAGTCACCTGTTATTACTTTAGTGGGTAGACCAAAGCCAAATTCACTGAATACCTGACGTGCGCTATCGGTTTGCAAAAACTGGTAAAACGCTCTCGCAGTGGGTCCCGCTTTATTGGTCAGCACCATACGCTGATAGATGGGAGCATGGAGCGACTCGGGTAGCGCCTGATAGTGCCCCATCTTCTGAAATTGCGGTGCGATGGCCAATGATAGTGCGATGATACCGCCCTGAGTCGAGCCACTGACGGCAAACTGTGCCGCTTGAGCGACATTCTCACCATAAATGAGCTTTGGCGTGATGGACTCCCATAAGCCAAATTGTTTTAGTAGGCCGCGAGCTCGCTCTCCATAAGGCGCATGATCTGGATTGGCAATAGCAAAACGCTTGAGTTCACCACTGTCGATTAATGCCTTTAATCCCGTTAATTCAGGATCCAACTTAAGCGACGAGTTATTAGGTGCAACAATGGCAAGCCGACCCACGGCATAGAGAACGCCATCATCGACCGTCACACCTGACTTGGCTAGCTGCTCAATGTATTTTTCATCAGCCGACATAAATATTTGAAAAGGAGCACCATGTTGAATCTGCGCCACAAAGTTTCCCGAAGAGCCATAGGAAAGTCGTACCTTCGACCCAGTATCTTGAGTAAATTGCTTAGCAAGTTCATCCAGCGCAAACTTAATATTTGATGCAGCAGCAATTACTGGCACATCCTGCCCCGCTAACACCCCTTTACTCAATACCAATAGTGGCAGCAGTATGGATAGCATGATCACTCTTAACTTCATTGAGCTATTCCCCTAGCAAACTAATTATTTTTTATCCCACATCTTAGCAGCTTGTTCATCGGCATCTTTAGCTTCAACCCAACTTTTGCCTGTTTCACCAGCTTCTAACTTCCAAAAAGGTGCTTTAGTTTTAAGGAAATCGATCAAAAATTCACAGGCAGCAAAAGCGGCTTTTCGATGGGCGCTGGTCACGCCAATAAACACAATCTGTTCACCTAAGGCCATAGTGCCAACACGGTGTATGATGGTCACCTTGTTTAACGGCCAACGCTCACGAGCCTCGATAGCTATCTGCTTTAGCACCGCTTCGGTCATTCCAGGGTAATGCTCTAAGGTCAGATCCGTCACCACACTGCCATCGTTAAAGTCTCTAACTTTACCGACAAAAGTCACCACTGCGCCGTCACTATTATCGTCGGCGATCAGAGCATACTCTTCAGGCACACTGAAGTCCTGAGTCTGAACCAGCACTTTATTCAAAATAGCCGACATAATTAGTCTCCTGTTACTGGAGGGAAAGAGACATCTAGACCATAACGATTGCGATCGGCAACAAATGCCCACCTATCAATAACATTAAAGTCCTGAGTCTGAAACTCCCTACTCGCCTTACTCAAATGTAATGGCATAACTAGCCTCCGGTAACCGGTGGGAAAAATGCTACCTCATCGCCATCTTGAACTTGTGTATCCCAACCGCTAATGGTTTGGTTTACGGCGACAAGCAGTTTATCTGATGCTAATATTTTGCCCCACTTGTCATCCGTTGATGCAAGTGCAGCACGCAATGACTCGGCAGTAGTGATCTCGGAAGTTGCTTCAACTTGTCTAGAACTTTCGCCTAAAAGCTCTCTCACCTGTGCAAAAAACAAAACATTAATCATGATTTTATACCTTAAAATGACCTGACTTACCGCCACGTTTCTCTAACAGACGAGTCTGCGAGATCACCATATCTTTCTGTACCGCTTTACACATGTCATAAATGGTTAACGCCGCAACAGAAGCCGCCATAAGTGCTTCCATTTCAACACCAGTTTTACCCGACAACTTACATAAGCTAGTGATACGAACTCGACTATGCTCAGGTTGAGCTTCAAGTTCAACTTCAACTTTAGTCAACATCAGCGGATGACAAAGAGGAATAAGATCTGAGGTTTTCTTCGCCGCTTGGATCCCTGCAATACGTGCAGTAGCGAAAACGTCACCTTTGTGATGGCTGCCACTCATGATCATCTCAAGCGTTGCTGGAGCCATCTCAATAAAGGCTTCAGCACGGGCTTCCCTTTCTGTTATTGCTTTGTCTGTCACATCAACCATGTGGGCATTACCATCGGCATTGATATGGGTAAATTTATTACTCATTTATTTAAACCTTATTTTTTAGCAAATACTTTTATAGATACAATATAAGATGGCAGGGATCACAGACCTATACATCGACTTAATGGTCCCCGAAAATTAACGACTTAATCAAGCTCAACTAAGTACTGAGCTATGCCTATGATACCGTCGTATTTAGCCTCCGATAGAGGCTAAATGTTGAGTCACGCCGGTAATACCGTCATGGAGGAAATGCGTTTCTTTCTTCTGGGCGAGTTGTCCATGAAGACGCTGAACTAACTCAGGTCTTTGGGATGCATCTTGCAGCAAATCTCTGAGATCGACACCATTTTCAGTAAACAAACATAGGTGTAGTTTACCGTTAGCAGACACACGTAATCGATTACAGCTGGCACAGAAATGCTTGTCATAGGGCATAATCAAGCCGATACGCCCCTTATGATCACTACGGCTAAAATTTTGTGCGGGGCCATCATCCACCGCAGATTGGTCAAGGCTCCAACCATCAGCAATAAGCTGAGATCTGATATCCGCTCCCGCTAAATGATGTGCCTGAAAATAGTCACGACCAAGCCCAGTTTCCATCAGTTCAATAAAACGTAGGTCTATCGGAGTATTTTTAATCCAGTGGAGAAAACGTGGCAGATCTTTATCGTTCAAACCTTTAAGCAGAACGGCATTGATCTTCACTCGCTCGAATCCAGCATCAAGAGCAGCATCGATGCCTCGCATCACCTCACCGAACTTATTTTCACCTGTGATTTGATAGAACATCTTAGGATCTAAGCTGTCGACAGAGACATTAATGCGCCTTAATCCTGCGTCGTACCACTCTCGCGCATGCTTCTCTAAACGATAGCCGTTTGTTGTTGTCGCGATAGTGGTGATTTTATCGTTATCGGCAACAGCACGAATAATATCGGTAAAGTCTTTGCGCAATGTAGGTTCGCCACCTGTGATACGGATCTTTTGAGTACCGACCTCAGCAAAGGCGGCAACCAAATTCTCTATTTCACTGAGCGCCATAAACTTAGAACGACCATTTGGCCGGTATCCATCTGGGAGGCAATAAGTGCATTTGAAGTTGCATACATCAGTCACTGACATACGCAAATAGTGAAATCTTCGACCAAAATTGTCTTGTAGTTGAGACATGATCACCTTTCCAAGTAAGGGGAGGTGAGAGAATTTCTTATCACACCCCGGTGGCGTTATTGCCACGGCTTAGCGTCCATATCTGTTGACGTAGGACAAAAAGCTCGGAGAACCGTCAGTGAGTAATTATAGGCCTATTTAATCCTCCAACCCTAGCTTTAAAGCCTAATTTCTTGCTTCCGATCAATTTTTCATTAACATTTTGCGACACAGCTCACCCTTGCCAAACGGATAGAGTAGACTCAAGTCACTGTATAAACTCTGTGCCATTGCCTGATTTTGTTGTAAGGTGGAAGCATGATTAAAACACCCGTTTAGCGGGGAGATGTATCTAGAGGAGAAGTGATGGAACGCGAATCAATGGAGTTTGATGTCGTTATTGTTGGAGCAGGCCCAGCAGGCTTAGCTACAGCGTGCCGACTGATGCAAGTATCAAAGGACAGTGGACTAGACATCACCGTCTGTGTAGTAGAAAAAGGTTCAGAAGTAGGTGCCCATATTCTTTCTGGTGCAGTGTTTGAACCGAAAGTACTCGGAGAGTTATTTCCCAATTGGCGCGACACTGGTGCTCCGCTCCATACAAGTGTGGTGAGTGATGAAATTCACATGCTAAGTTCCCCTACATCATCACGAATAATGCCCAACGCCCTACTCCCCAAAACCATGCACAATGAAGGCAACTACATCATCAGTGTCGGCAATCTAACCCGTTGGTTAGCTGAACGTGCCGAAGAGCTCGGTGTCGAAATTTTCCCAGGTTTTCCCGCCAGTGGTTTGCTCTTCAATGAAGATCAAAGCGTTAAAGGCATACTTATAGGCGACATGGGCGTTGGTGCTGACGGTAAAGAGAAAAGTAGCTATGAGCCAGGCGTGGAACTGCATGCTAAGTACACCATCTTCAGCGAAGGTTGTCGTGGTCACCTTGGAAAGCAATTAATTGAAAAATACCATCTCGATAATGGTAAGACCCCGCAACATTATGGCTTAGGTTTTAAAGAGATCTGGAAAGTTCCCAGTGAGCAGCATGAGCTAGGTAAAGTGGTACACACAGGTGGCTGGCCACTCAACGATGGCGCATCCGGTGGCGGTTTCCTCTACCACCTTGAGGATAATCAGATTGCCGTCGGCTTAATTGTCGATCTCAATTATCAAAATCCTCATCTCAGTCCCTTCGATGAGTTTCAACGTTATAAAACACACCCAGCAATCGCTAAATACCTCGTCGGTGGTGAGCGTTTAAGTTATGGCGCACGAGCCATCACTAAAGGTGGATTAAACTCTCTGCCTAAGATGACCTTCCCAGGTGGACTCATCATAGGTTGCAATGCTGGCACCCTGAACTTTGCCAAGATAAAAGGCACGCACACGGCAATGAAGAGTGGCATGATCGCAGCGGAGACCGTAGCACAAGCACTATTCGCTGGCGTGACAGGCGAAAAAGATCTCGATTGCTATGCTGAAAGATTCGAGAAAAGCTGGTTGCAAGATGAGCTTTATAAGTCGCGTAACTTCGGCCCTGCCATGCACAAATTTGGCACTTATCTCGGTGGTGCATTTAATTTTATCGACCAAAATTGGTTTGGTGGTAAGTTCCCCATCACCTTAAGGGATGAGAAGCCTGACTATGCTCAGATGGCTGAAACCGGTGCTTACAATAAGATTGATTATCCTAAGCCCGATGGTAAGTTAAGCTTCGATAAACTCTCATCTGTGTACTTATCTAACACCTTCCACGAAGAAGATCAGCTCTGTCATCTGAAACTCAAAGATGCTCGGATCCCTATCGACATCAACTTAGTTAAGTTCAATGAACCCGCTCAACGATACTGTCCGGCTGGTGTTTATGAGGTGATTGAAGAGGAAGGTGAAAACAAGTTTGTCATCAATAGCCAAAACTGTATTCACTGCAAGACCTGTGATATCAAAGATCCAAGCCAGAATATCACTTGGGTCACCCCAGAGGGCGGCGGCGGACCTAACTATCCCAATATGTAAAAAATAGGTCATAAACAGGCAAAGTACGCTCCTATACTCCTTAGTATAAGAGCGTACTTTTATTACAAATGTGAATAAGTCATTGCACTTTAGTCAAAAAATAACCATAATTCTAAACTCTAATAAAGCGTAAATTTCATATCAAGCGCTCAAAATCCTACAAAGCTTTCTCTTAATTACAATCAGAAATACAGCTCCAAGTTTTGATTGATCAATTCTGTCTATCACTTTCGCCATCTGACATAAATTTAGCAAGTAGCCAATAATGAAATTAAATATGCTTACCATCAAACAAAAGATCATTCTCACTGTCACCCTAGCCGTACTCCTGTCGACGATTTTAGTCGGTGTACTGAGCCAGCGTAGTGCAGAGCAAGTCATTGAACAACGAATGCTAACCTCTGAAATGCCCAACATGTTGCTGCAGATCCGCAACAAGATAGAACTAGATATTAATACCATGATGAATGCAGCCGAACAGCTTGCAAACTCACCTATGTTGATAAAATGGTTAGAGGATGGTCGTCCTGCAGAGAGTGAAGCGCTAGTTACCCAGCAACTGCAAGATATTAAGAAGCAGTATGGGCTTACTCAGTCCTCTTTTGCCGACAGAGAGACCGCTGCTTACTACACCCAAGATGGTTTTTTGCGACAATTAACTCCTACGCAAGATAATTGGTTCTTCGATTTTAAAAGTAGTGGCAAAGAGCGCATGCTCAATGTATTCACCGAAGCCAATGGTGAGGTCAAACTATTTATAAACTATCAGAATCCCTATGGTCGTGGACTGGTTGGTCTCGCTAAATCACTTGGCGATATGGTTGAATTATTAACCTCATTTAAAATTGAACAGACTGGCTTCGTCTACCTTGTGGACGCCCAAGGCTTGGTCAAACTTCACCCTGACACAAGCAAGATAGATCGCAGTACACTCAATGATGCTTACCATGATAGTCGCATCAACAAGCTGTTAAATCCAAATGAGTTCAACTTGATCAAAACCGAAATTGATGGCGAGCCTATGTTAGTGGCTAGCACGTACATTCCCTCTATGAATTGGTTTCTTGTCGCTCAAGTACCTGAATCAGAGATTTTTGCACTGCTGAAGGACTCAGCTTATCAGACCCTATTTTGGACTCTGTTGATTGCGGCTGCCTTCATTATATTGGCCATCGTTGTTGCTGGCTCTGTGAGTCGTCCTATCTCAGTTGTCGCCTCTATGTTACAAGACATCGGCGAAGGTGAAGGCGATCTACGTCAACGCCTCCCTGTTGAGGGAAATGATGAGCTCACTCAGCTTGCTAAAGGGTTTAACAGTTTTATCAGTAAGATTCAGAGCTCGATAATTGAAGTGACTGAAGCCAGCGAACAACTCAGCCTTTCGGCAAAAGATGTCGCGATTCAGGCAAAACAAACTCTCTCTGATAGCCAACTGCAAAAAGATCAGACTCTGATGGTGGTTGCTGCGATAAATGAGATGGGAGCAACGGTTAATGAGATTGCAGGAAATGCAGCTCAAGCTGCTGATACAGCAAGGGATGCCGACTCTGAATCTAACTCAGGACAAGTAGTCGTACTGCGTGCAAAAGATACAATCAACCAACTCTCAGACGACGTAGAATCTGTTGGTGAGGTCATCGAATCTTTAGCTGTTCACACTAAATCCATTGGCGGTATTTTAGATGTAATACGCGCAATATCGGAGCAGACAAATCTTTTAGCACTCAATGCTGCTATCGAAGCTGCACGTGCCGGTGAAGCTGGACGTGGCTTTGCTGTTGTTGCCGATGAAGTTAGAAATCTAGCTTCTCGTACAGCAACATCGACAAATGAAGTACAGTTAATGATAGATAAATTGCAAACAGAAGCGGGCAGAGCAGTCGATGCCATGACTCAAAGTCGCTCACGTTCCCAAGAAGGGGTGATTGCCGTTGATGAGGCGAGTCGGTCACTGTCAGGGATCAGCGACCAGATAGGTCAGATCACAGACATGAATATTCAAGTGGCGGCGGCGACCGAAGAGCAATCAACGGTTGTGGAAGATATTAATCGTAATGTCACCGAGATCAACGATATCACTCAGAGAACCGCAGACACAGCAGAAGCGGTAGCCCAAGCGAGTCAATCACTGAGCCATCTGGCCCATAGGTTGGATAATTTAGTGGCAGGCTTTAAGGTTTAATACCAAACAGTATAAAGATATGATCGCTCAGCGAGAATTTAGCGCTTCTGAGGCAAGGTCATTAATTGCTCCTACATTAACGACATTCAGAACATCCATGTTCTTTGCAACGAGTAAAGAACATAGTTGAACTAGGTTTAATACCAATTACATTAAGTATCTGTTCATTCAGCGGGATACGCTAAAGCTCACCTTTTAGGCGTGTTTTGGCTGCCGACTCCTACGTTGAATGAGCTCACAAGGGAATAACCATTCCATCATTCGCCTTGAATTAGTTTGCCAAAAAACACGCTGATTTGATTAGCTAGGTGGTTTTAAAAATTTGATCGACATGGGGTATCGATAACTTATCCCTTCACTTGCTTTTATCGATGCAATGATGGTAAATACGATATCAGCAATCGCCAGTAAACCAATCAGAATAAAACCTATCCCTACCAACATCAAAATCGCACTGATCAACATGTAGATCATTAAGCTTAACTTAAAATTTAAGCAGTTACGCCCACACTCATCGACAAACGGCATCTCATCACGCTTGGTCAACCACACTATCAGTGGACCCAATATGCTGCCGAAAGGGATAAAATAACCAGCAAAGCTTGAAACGCTCACAGCAATGCCCATGTTTCTCTCATCTTGGCTGAGCTCTTTTTCTTCTACCTGAGCTGCTTCTGTCACGCTTTCTCTCCTTGAGTTGAAAATCCTGAGTGGCCCTAAACTGATCACCTATTTAGTCGAGTTGGTATTATATTCCTTCGGGACCAAACAGGCGCATCTGCCAGTCCTCAATTTTCTGATTATCTAACCTTCTCTGTACGCTATTTACCCAAGCGTTAGCCAGACCCTCACAACTTGCGAGACGGTCATAAGCTTTAGCGTCAAACTCTGGAGAAAAATAGATCGCCATAGCATCTCGAACACTCATATCAGTGCGACGCTCAATTAGATATAGACTATCATTTTGTTGAATTACACCTGGTTTGATCACTCGATAAAACCATCCACATAAACCACGGGTTTGCATCGCTAACGCAAACTCTTTATGACCAAATTGTTGATTTAACTTGAAGCATGGCGATCTTGGCTGGGTCACCTGTAACTCAACCTCACCGATAGTTATGATGTCGCCAATGTTGACCAGAGTTTCATCCAATCCCACAGTGCTAATATTCTCGCCCATAGAGGGAGCATCCTTAAAACCATTCATCATATCCCAGCGACGATATTGGCCATAATGCTCACGGGGAAAGTGATGCAGCACTCTGTCTAATCCACCATGATGCTTAGGATCTGCCTGAGCATCGCCAGAGACGGTTTCAACATTTACGGTTAGTGTGGAAGAAGAGTACTTATTGGCAATAGCACTAATAATGCCTGAAGTTTGGCTGAGCTCTTCGCCCAGATATAAACCCGATAAATGTTTAACCAGTAATTGCCCCGACATCAACCCACTCCTTAAGTCACTTCTAAAAATAATAAACTAATACAAATCTTAGCTTGAGGCCATTGGCATTTAGATACTTTAACCTGAAAGAGAATTTAGATATAGCGCATCACTAATGGGACAACACGACCTGATCTCGACCTTTGTCTTTTGCTTGATAAAGCGCGACATCAACCCGGTTGATCAAATCGGTACTCAGCTCGTCAGACTTATATTGAGCGACACCCGAACTCACCGTTATGCCAATTTCATGTTCATTGACACTGATCTTACGTCGGGCAATAGACTCTCTAATCCGCTCAGCCGTGTCGGCAGCATGGCTAAGGTCGTTATTCGGCAGAAGCAGTAAAAACTCCTCACCACCCCAACGACACACGATATCTTCATCTCTTAATTGATGCTGGATCATAGTAGCCACGGTCTTAATCACTAAATCTCCGATGCTATGACCAAAGCTATCATTCACCCTCTTAAAATAATCAATGTCTAATAAAATGATGGCTACCGGAACAGTTTGGTTATCAGCACTTAACAGAGCTTGAGCAAACTGAACCTCGAACATCTGCCGGTTCATGGCCCCAGTGAGTTTATCCGTCGACGCCATCACCTCTAACCTTCTCTGATATCGCCCCAATGTCAGATTTGCAATCACTAAGATGACAATAATCACCAATAAACCAAGCAAAATATTGACCCAAAAGGTATTTAATATCTTCTGCTCTCCTTCCATTTCCTCCTGCTCAACCATCAAGTACCATTTAAACTCTGACACCATACGAGAATTTAGGTAAACCGTTTTATTGTCTCTAACATAGGAGAGAGAGAGGCGCTTGGGCTAGTAAGAATGCGGGTTGCAAGTCTCTTCAAACCCGGCGAGTTTTGTAACGTCTGACTGCCGGAGTATTGACCGCCATGTAATGTCACAACCCCCTCAGTATCGACAAAATAGACTCGACGATTATATCTCTTCTGATAAAGTTTTATCAGTTTCTTGACGCGTTCAACGGCAAGTCCAACCCCAGTAACCCCGATGAAATTTCCTTCAAAGTCATACACTTTATAATTAACATACACAACCGTACGCAGCTTATTCGCCGTATCAAGATCGATATTCACTTCATAGGACTCTGATGTAGGCAGGAAGCGAACGCGGAAATACCAAGCATCATCGGGATCCGTATCCAGCACCCGCTTTAAAACACCTGAAGAGTGGTAATAGTTTCTACTTTTCTCGGAGACAAAAAAGCTAGTCACTGTATCGTACTGACTCTGGATCTCTTTTAAGTAGCGGACCAGCTGTTTTGGATCTCGTTCATCATTAATGGTCCAATCCCTGACAAACGTGTCCTGAGCCATAAGCGAAGAGATAAAGATTGGCTGTAACAAATCTTGTTGAATTTCTGAGTAGATGTTGTCGCTAGTCAGGGGTAAGGTATTTTCTGAGATCTGTTCACTCAGAGAATCATGAGCCACTTTATAACTGATACCACTAGTAAAAATGAATGCCGTTAACAAAAGAACCGACAGGATCCAGATAAACCGCCTCTTATCACTCCAAACTGTATTTCCCATTCACCATCACCCGTTCTATCACTTCAATTTAATCTGAAAAAATTGCGATTGCCCTCAGTTAACACTCTGTTAAGTATTGCTTTAGTCCCTCACCGGGAATTGAGCTTTGAGTCGCAACGGCAAAACTGGCCCACACACCCGCTTCCTTCATCGACTCAACAATACCTAACTCAGTAGTGAGCCCATGTATTAGACCCGCAGCATAGGCATCTCCAGCTCCGGTAGTATCAACCACCTTAGACGGAATCGCTTCCACTTGCAGACAATCATCTTGGGTATAAAGATAGGCACCATCGGCACCATCGGTGACGATAAAATATTTAAGGGATTCTCCGGCAATCGTTAGTCCATACTCCCAGGGTGAGAGCTGACTGCGACCTTGCATATCTGTTTTAGACGCAATTAAGATATCACAAGGTCTGGGGCGTTCATCTTTAGCCAATTGAGCTAGTACCAGACAGTTTTTCAGTGCTGTTTTCGCCCAACTAACACTTCCCTCTGCCGATGAATTAAAATAAACCGCATCCCACTGAGTCCATATTGGAGGGGTGGCAAGTTCAAAAACTGGCCTTTCGGGACGAATAATAGTGCGCTCTCCATCTGGAGTCATCACCAGTAACATTTCACAGGTATTATCATTATGACGTTGGATTAGATGGCAATCTATGCCTTGAGTACTCGCTTCTGCCAGTAGCCAATCGCCCACTTTATCCCTACCCACTTGACTGACGAGTGCCACTCGGTGCTTGGCCCAAACCAGGCCTATTCCAGTATTGGCGCCCCCGCCACCCAGACGCTGACCGCCATCTTTATAATGAAATCGTCCTCCCATCTCTAATGGTTTATCAAGGTTAAGAATGCGATCACAGTTGAGATTAGCCACAAGAAGAATATTAGCCATAATAGCTCCAAAAAATAGGCGTCAGACTATGAATAGAAAAGGAATATTGATAAAAAACATATTCATAAATAGACGGTAAAATAAGATTCAATCTTTAACAATAAACATCCCTTCACTGGCGGGACGACTGAGCTTAAAACCAAATTTTTCATATAACTCAGGAACATCAGCCATTAGAGTAATATAAGCACCTTTGGGAGCTTCTCTATTCAGAGAATCCATTATCGATGGCTGATCTGTCTGCCATCGATTTTTCCCTGATAAGCAGGATAAACTGCAATATCGACAATTTCAAAATTCAGCGTCCCATCACCAACAACTCGCCCCATTCCAACTGCTTGTTGATGAACCTGCACTTAAACACCAAACAAGCTGCGTGGTAGACCGACTCTAGCAGCCTAGGTGTTAACCCAGAAACCAGCCTCAACCGAGTAAAGTCTTCTGCCGATACCAAGGTTTCAATCAGCTTTGCACCCAACTTAAACCTCGGTATTATCGGTTCGCCATTCGGAGGCTAGCATCGCATACTGAAACTCACTTCCCCAGGCACCTTTAAAAAATACGTTCTGAATAAAATGCGCTTCCCGACGAAAGCCCACCCTTTCCAGCAACAGCCACGAAGGCAGGTTGTCACAGTCAGTTGTCGCAACGACCCTATGTGGCTTCAGGTTAGAAAAAAGATAATTTAATAACCCTATCACAGCCTCAGACGCATAACCTTGCCCCTGAAAATCCGGTGCAAACGTAAAACCAATTTCAATCTGTGAATCATCGATAAAATGAACGGCTAGATCCCCCAGAAGCTGTTCGGATTCTTTCGTTAGAATAGCCAGTTGAAACCAGTTGCCTAACGTACCAAATTCAAACTTCTGCATCTCATCAAACAGCACTAATGCATCTTGATAACTGTATTCAACCCAGTTCTGATATTTTGCCACATCGGGCAGAGCCCGGTAATGAGCAAATGCTTGTAGATCGCCCGGTTCAAATTGACGACAGATAATACGTTCAGTCTGAAATAACAGCTCCATGCACGACTCCATTAAATCACTCAAGGTAATAACTTCCTTTCGGCGGCTTGAAATTCGTCAATTCGAACGTTCATCTGCCTAACCTCTGATGAATATGCTTAATTTATTTATCCAAAACTACCTTAAATGAAAATTTAAGCAAATTCCGATACAGAGAACTCAAGCTTAGTTTACAGACCAACATGCTGAGTTAACTCACTCTAAAGCCAATAAATATGTAAGAGATCTCTCAAGCATTTGTCAGACAAACGTTAACCTTAAATATACATACCGAATAATTACATGTAACAGCATGTTTTTAAACAGATAATACTATTACCAAAAATGAAGTGGTAAAATTTACCTAACTATCCCTTATTTAGGGCTATTCATACTTGATAAAATTGATCACACAGCAGGGAAAATAAGGATTATTGAATGGAATCAATAATTAGCATAGATGAATTATTGGGTAATATCGGGACGCCTGAATATAGGTTAAAGCGATATCAAGCATGTCTTAATGAGTTTGAAAAACTCAATTATGATGATCCCTTTATCAGGCAAATACGCGCTGAAGTGTCTCTTCTGGAAAAAATCATTAAGGAGACCAAAGCATCTAAGAGATGGCTTACCCTTAGGTAAAAGTCGAGCAAAAAAAAGGTTGAAGCTAATGCTTCAACCTTTTTGTATAAATATTTGAATAAACTACATATCGCAGGGCTTCAACGGCTTACGCAGCTGAGCTCGAACATTATCCATTCCCGAATAGAACTCTTTCATCATCAAGAGCCCCATCATCTTGCCGTTATCTGTAACGATGAGGTTATCCGGATCCGTCGGGTCATTTTTAATCGCGCCAATGACTTTCATCGAGGTCATCTCTTTAAACAGCGCAGTGTCTAAGTTCACCCCGAACGTTTCGCGGAAGTATTTCCGTGATAAACGTCCAGAGAACATGCCAAGTAAGAAGCGATATTGCATCACATCTTTCTTGCTGTAATTCTTCTGCTGCTCAACACTCATGCGGCCAGCATCGATATTTTCATGGTACTTTCGCAGTGAGAAGTTATTGACATACAAGGTGTCATTCAAAAAACTAAATGACCCAGATCCAATGCCAAGATACTCATCATAATCGATGACATATTCATCGAAACCCTCATTGTCTGTCTTACCAAAAGCCCATGCTGACAATTGATTATATTGCCCATTTAAACTATTCAGAATTTGACGATACTGACGAGCCATATCACCTGGAGATGCAGCTAACTTACCTTTCACACTCTTACGCGTCTGGTGAGTGGTCATCAAAGGATAGGTAGTGATCTGACGAGGGTCCAACTTAGAAGCCATGTCTAAGTCATACTGAATGATTTCGTCAGTTTGGCCCCGAAAACCAAAGATTAGATCTACGTTTATGATAGGAAACAGCTCCTTTGCTGCCATGATCTTATCAAACGTTTGTTGACCTGAACCAAACTTATCTAAGCGATCTGTCATTGCTAAGATATCATCATTGAAGCTCTGCACTCCAATAGACATGCGATCAACTAAGCCTTCCAGTTGCTTAAACTCAGGGCTATCAAGGTGTTGTGGATCAGACTCACAGGAGACTTCTTTAATATTTGGGAACAGTTTTTTTGCATGCTCAATCGTACGCGCTAGCTCATCTTCTAGCACTGTTGTAGTGCCACCGCCAATATACATAGACTCGAAGTCGTAACCCAGCGCCTTCACCATATCCATCTCTTTTCTCAACGAGATAAAGTAGGCACGAGCTTTATCTTCCTTAAATAGGAAGCGGTGGAAGGTACAAAAAGAGCAAAGTGTATGACAAAAAGGAACATGGGCATACAGCATGTATTTTTTACCCTCGACAGGGGCTGGCATCATGTCTGCCGACTGAGTATCTAGTCGTAAATTCTTATCAACATAGAACTGCATCACTCGCTCCATAGAGCTAAGCATCCAGTTTGGAACAGTGATATCAGCCTGATAAGGCTTAATGATGCCACTGCTAGTTGATTGAATAATTGACGACATAGAGATCCTTAATGAGCTGTTATAGGGTTTCGCAGCCGTTAATAAATAGTCATAGAGAGTATTGGCGGCTGAAGTATAGGAGACAAAATACCACTTTAGAGTTAATCAAAATGTGAACTGGTTATAAGTTAACGCCACCTAACAGGGAAAACTGGAGGATTTTGTTAAGCAAGTCATGGTTTAGCAAATGTGATTACTTGTCAGGCCTATCCAACACCTGATTCAAAATAGGTAAGCCTAAAGATAATAATATGGACAATACTACTAATCGAGATCGCAAATTTTACGGCAAAACTCTTTTTTATCAACTCTATATAAAAGTGACTCTGTTGTATCAACAGTATCGGCAGAAGCGACTTAATAACTAATTGAAAATGAGTACTCTAGGCTTAAGGTCATGATATTAAAGATTATTTTAAATAAAGTTTTCTCAGTTAATTTTTACTTTTATTCACTATAATACGAATACACTCATCATCACGATACCCATCCATTAACTCACTCACGACTAACTTAATGTAATTATCACCAACATGATGGCCAAACGGTTCATTAACACTCTTTAACTTATAAATCTCGATAAAACAAGCATTGAAACATTCAAATTTATCCCGTAAAACTGTTAATAGGTTATGCAACACTACTCATCGATAACTCCTCCATTTAGAATGGATATCTACGTGTCTGTATATTAAAATTACCCCTGTATTCTATATACGAGTATATGATAAAAATTTACAATTATAATTCTTGACGATGATCAGTTTTGTGATACCGATCACAGGTGATCAATTACCGATCAACTATGATAAAAACTAGTTCCCTACCTTTATAACTTTATTTGTATACTATTTGTTAGTTATGCGTATCAAATACTATTAATTCACATTGAATTATTAATGTTTTTTGTTATTATTTTATTATCCTAAATTTACGATATATCGCTCAAATACGTGCATCCAATACTATCTATTGCAACCAGAAGTGTTTCAAAATTCCATGTTCCTTTGCACTAATTTAAATTAATCAGACAGTTGATACAACAATAGGTACATATATGTTTATAAATAGTATAAAAACTAGACTGAAAATAATTATAGCTCTATCTATACTATCTTTATTAATAGTAGGAATGATCTCTGTATACAGCATGAAAAAATCAGCTGGTGATGTTGAAAACTTATATTCTGTAAAAATGAAAAATAATAATTACTCTAACAAAATAATTCAACTTGTTGGAATAGCAAGAAGTTCGTTATTACTGTCGTTTCAACATGACTCTAGGAGTGAGTTTTCATCTTTACATGATCACCCTACATCTAGCCACTTAGATTCTATTTCACAATCGTTATCAGAAGTTAATATTATTATTAGTGAGATAGTTTCTTCGGAACTAACCATTAACCAAAGAATTATGATTGAGGAGTTTATAGATAAATTCCATAATATAGAAACTCAAGGTTTTAAACTTG
Source organism: Shewanella sp. MTB7 (assembly GCF_027571385.1). NCBI lineage: Bacteria > Pseudomonadati > Pseudomonadota > Gammaproteobacteria > Alteromonadales > Shewanellaceae > Shewanella > Shewanella sp. MTB7. The sequence goes on from NZ_CP085636.1 coordinate 6,181,407, forward strand.
CTATAGAAAAAGTGAATAAAAATGATTTCTATGGTTCAAACGAATTATTGATTAAAGTCATAAATCCACAATTAGAAGAGATAATTACAATAGCTGCAGAATTTTCAAACCAGATGTTTATTGATTCAAGCATGGTATATGAAGCTACAAGTGATAATATATTAAAGAGCATTTACTTTATTATCAGCTTTATTTTTATAACTGTTGTGTTCATATTTGTATTGTCTATATTAATAATGAATCGCATCAGTGATGCTTTAACACAGATACAGACTGCAACAGGCAAGGTAACAAAAGGAATATTAACTCAACGAGTATTACTCGATGGAAATGACGAGTTTTCTGATATATCGAGGGACTTCAATAAAGTCATTGATAGTTTCCAACACATCATTATGGACATTAATGATAACTCAATTAGCTTAGCCAGTACTGCTGAAGAAAACTTATCTATAACTATGCAAACTAAACAAAACGTTATTGTTCAACAAGATCAAATTAAGATAGTTGTCACAGCCATGCATGAATTTACAAGTACGGTACAAGAGGTTGCGACCAGTACAAGCCTTGCTGCAGAATCTTCAGCTTTGGCAGGTATTTCCACAAAAGACGGTAAAAAGGTTGTTCAAGATACTATCAAATTGATCAATGAATTAAGTAACAGAATAGCTGAAACCAGTGAGATCATCATGAGCCTTTCAACACAAAGCAATAAGATCAGTTCTGTATTAGAGGTCATAGGTAGTATTTCGGAGCAAACCAACTTACTAGCACTTAATGCTGCAATTGAGGCCGCAAGGGCTGGCGAAGCTGGTAGAGGTTTTGCAGTTGTTGCTGATGAAGTCCGTTCATTGGCTAACCGAACAAAAGAGTCAACCGAGGTAATTAGAGTTATGATCACTGAGTTGCAATCATTTAGTGATCGTTCAGTAATCAAGATGGAAACGAGTTCAAACCTTGCGCACAAGACAGTAAAAATGGCTGAGTTAGCAGGTACTGCATTAGACAAAATCGATGAAAATGTTGAACACATCAATTTAATGAATACTCAGATAGCAACAGCAGCAGAGGAACAAACGGCTGTCACAAATGAGATTGATATCAACATTAATAAAATTAATGATATTTCGAGTGAAACAGCCTGCGGTGCAGAACAAAGTAGTGCGACAACACTTGAATTAGCCTGTCTTATTGAAAATATGAAAACCAATGTAGCGAAATTTAACTATTAATATGAGATACGAGTACACCACTCCAAACTACTTATTAGTTCTCTAGTTGGTAATAGCATCGGCAGTCTAATTTTAAGGCATTACATAGTATGAAAAATAGATTAAACCTTGATGTAAACATAGCAGCTCGAAAAAGGATCCAGCTAATTTTAGATTTTTTTCCTCATTTTTATATCTCTTTTTCGGGTGGAAAAGACTCGGGAGTATTACTCAACTTAGCCATAGAGGAAGCTAGACTCCGTGACAGACTTCCTATCGACGTCTTAATTATTGACTTAGAAGCTCAATACACACACACGATTGAGTATATCCATAGGATGGTAAAACGCCAAGAGATCACCCCCTATTGGATCTGCCTCCCTATTAGTCTACGCAACGCTACATCACAATTCCAACCTAAATGGATTTGTTGGAATCCTAGTGAAAAAGAACGTTGGCTTCGTCCTTTACCTCAACATTATTCAGTAATTAATGATATTCATTTTTTCCCTTTTTTCCAACATGGAATGGAGTTTGAAGAGTTTGTCATAGAATTTGGCGCTTGGTATCAGCATCAAAAACAAACGCGCTGTGCCTGTTTAGTTGCAATTCGTTCAGATGAATCCCTAAATCGTTACCGAACGATTAAAAATAAAAGAAAGGAAAAATTTGGTGGATTAGCATGGACAACGCTCATTACTAATAACCTGTATAACGCTTACCCTATTTATGATTGGCATGTACAGGATATTTGGACGGCTAATGGTAAATTTGGTTGGGATTATAATTCTATTTATGACTTGATGCACTTAGCCGGTGTTAGCTTGGCTCAGCAACGTCTATGTCAGCCATTTGGAGATGATCAGCGCAAAGGTTTATGGTTATATCAGATCTTGGAACCCCATACTTGGCAAAAGCTCGTAGAACGCGTTGAAGGATGTAACTTTGGGGCTAGATACAGTAAAGTTCAAGGACATATCTTAGGCTATTACAGATTTGAACTTCCTGATGGGTACACTTATAAACAATACAGTAAATATTTGCTAAACAGCATGCCCCCTCATTTAGCAGAACACTACCGCACCCGAATTTTTAAATTCCTTTTATGGTGGCGGAAAAATGCCAAAAATAATGGAATTTCTGCCATCCCTGATTTTGGTGACAAGAAACTTGAAGCACAGAAAAAAATCCCCAGCTGGCGTCGTATCTGCAAAGTGTTAATTAAAAATGATTACTGGTGCAGAGGACTCTCATTTGGACAAAACAAAAGCATTACACAGCATTATGTTGACCTGTATGGTCAATATATTACTAAGAAGTAAATATGAAAAATAAACTCGATATAGACTTATTAATAGAACAACTAAACGAACTGGATCTCACTGAACTATCAGTTCGAGACCGAGTAACTGTCTTTAATAAACTGTCAGATTTAGCTGCCAAAATTATTCAATTCAAGCACCCTGTACTCAATGTAAAGTTAATCAGTAGCTCCCAAGTTAAGGATAATGATTATAATCCGAATACTGTCGCTCCACCTGAATTCAAACTACTCAGACACTCTATAAAAAAAGATGGAGTCACAATGCCTATCATAGTTGGAAAACAGTCAGGATCTGATGACTATGTCATAATCGATGGTTATCATAGGAGTCGGATATTAAAACAAGATTTAAACATAAAACAGTCACTCTCAAGTTATATGCCTGTCGTCATCCTCACTAAGGAGATTGATGATCGCATGTCTTCATCAATTCGACACAATGTAGCACGGGGGACCCATCAAGTTGAGCTCACCTCACAGCTAGTAATTAAATTACGACAAATGGACTGGACTAATGAGGATATAGGTAGGGAGCTAGGAATGGATAAAGATGAGGTTTTGCGTATGCAGCAAATTACAGGATTAGCTGATGCTTTTCGTCATAATTCCTTCTCCAACGCCTGGAAATAAATATTCATGACAATAAACAACGCCTTATATCGCATCCATTTGAATTTAAAATCTTATAGATAAAAAAATACCTCGCCAGCATGACCAACGAGGTGTTTAACTTAAAGCTTAAGCTTTAATACCTAGAAACTCGATATTACTCTTTATACTTCAGCGTACCGTCAGCCTTGATTTCGTCAAACCAAAGGTTGTGGTGCTGGGTAGCCCAAGTTTCATCACAGTATCCTGATACCATACATTCCATACCACCTTCAGACATAACCGTAGCCATAAAAATATGCACGATTGAGAAAGCAGTGATAATGATGGCACTGACAGAGTGAAGTACTAAAGCAATTAGACTTAGGCTACGGCTAGGCTCGAACAAGTTCGGGAATAGCAGTAGCATGCCAGAGGCTGAAATCAATAGACCGAACACTGCAAACGCCCAGAACCATAGCTTTTCACCAGCATTAGCAAAACCAGCATCTGGATGCTTGCCTTTAAATGGACCGAAGTTGATGTAACCACCAACCACCATCATCCATTTAATGTCATACATCTTAGGCAGCTGATTCTTAGCCCAAAGTGCAACCATCAATGCCCAACCTAACATGAAAGGAATCGCCATAAAATCATGTATCTGTTTGGAAGCATACACAAAATTAGCCCATACACTTTCAGGTAAATAAGGTTGGAAGAAGAAGCGTCCAGCCAATAGCGTAAGGCCCGTCAGTATCAATAGCAGACATGGAATTGCGCCTAACCAATGGATCGAGACATCAAACTTAGACCAGCGATACACCAACTTACCTGAGAAACCACCGTGAAGTTTAGAGATACCATTCACTTTGATAAACACAATAAAGATGATAATCATACCAAATAGCGCAGCCATCAAGGCTGGGGCTAATATATCGCTACGCAGTTCTAAAACGCGAAGGTCATAGGTATTGATCGGCTGATTATGGAACTCACCGTGAGAGGTCGTCACGCCAGTGACGCCCGCTTTCAACTGAGACCAAATTTGACCATCTGTTACTACAGGTTGTTCTGCTTCATGTGAAGAGCCAGCTTGAGCCAGACCGATAGCACTAAACATCAGCACTAAAGTTAAGCCTATCTGTTTGAACCAATTGTTCATATTACATCCTTAATTTCCACCCCCTGAAAACAGGGGCTGGATTTTTGGGCTAAATACAGACTAGGGATTAACCCCAGATTGCATTTTTAGAGCCACGGTATGCAACACGCTCACGGAAGATTGAAGAGATAATCTCAGCATCACCCGCAAGTAACGACTTAGTCGCACATAGCTCAGCACACATAGGTAGCTTACCTTCAGCGATACGGTTAGAACCGTACTTCTGACGCTCTGCTTCGGAGAAGTTCTCTTCTGGGCCACCGGCACAGAAAGTACACTTGTCCATCTTGCCACGACTGCCGAATGCACCCTTCTTAGGGAACTGAGGCGCGCCGAATGGGCAAGCAAATAAGCAATAGCCACAACCGATACAAGTATCTTTATTGTGCAGAGTTAAGCCATCTTCAGTCTTATAGAAACAGTTAGCAGGACACACAGCCTGACAAGGTGCATCAGTACAGTGCATACATGCTACTGAGATCGAAGCTTCACCACGCACACCATCATTGATAGTCACTACGCGACGACGTTGGATGCCCCACTCTAGAGCAGAATCGTTTTCGTTCTTACATGCAGTGACACAACCATTACATTCGATGCAGCGCTTGGTATCACATAAAAATTTCATTGTTGCCATAACGGTAATTTTCCTTATGCCTTCACAATCTGACACAGTGTTGCTTTTGTTTCCTGCATCTGAGTCACAGGGTCATAACCATAAGTCATTGCGGTGTTACAAGACTCACCAATTACATAAGGTATAGTGCCTTCAGGATAATTAGGTGCAAGGCTTTCACCGCTCATAACACCAGCGAAGTGATACGGCATCCAAGTCACACCAGGTTTAACGCGAGGCGTCACCATAGCCTGAATCTTAATACGACCACCTTCAGCACCCTCTAACCACACTGTATCGCCGTTATTGATCCCACGGTCCGCAGCGTCGCTTGGGTTGATCTCAACAAACATCTCTTGTTGAAGCTCAGCCAACCAAGGGTTAGAACGAGACTCTTCACCACCACCCTCATACTCAACCAGACGACCAGAAGTCAAACCAAGTGGATACTTAGCTGTCATGTCTTTGTCTTGAATAGTCTTGTACAGAGTCGGTAGACGATGAACTTGCATGTCGTCATAAGTTGGATATTTAGCCACAAGATCACGACGAGGCGTATATAACGGCTCACGGTGAACAGGGGCTTGATCTGGGAAGTTCCACACGATACAACGCGCTTTAGCGTTACCATATGGAATACAGCCATGCTTAATTGCAACACGAACGATACCGCCCGATAGATCCGTCTTCCAGTTTTTACCTTCTGCTTGAGCTTTCTCATCAGCCGTTAGTTCATCCCACCAGCCAAGTTGCTTAAGCATGGTTGCTGAGAACTCAGGATAGCCATCTGTGAGCTCACTGCCTTTAGAGAAGCTGCCTTCCGCTAATAAATTGCTGCCCTTATATTCCACACCGTAACGTGCACGGAAATTACCACCACCATCTTTAACGTGTTTACTTGTGTTATACAGAATTTGAGTACCTGGATGCTTCTGCTCTGGAGTACCCCAACATGGCCAAGGTAGACCATAAGTTTCGCCTTTAGCTGGACCACCAGCAGCCTCAAGAGTCTTGTTGCTGAATGTGCCCCAGTTTTGAGTATGTAGCTTCAAACGCTCAGGGCTTTGACCTGACATACCAATCGTCCACATACCACGGTTTATTTCGCGAGTGATGTCTTCGATAACCAATAAGTCAGTCGCACTCTTGGCGATACGCTTAGTGTATTGCTCAGCAAAACCAAGCTTCTGAGATAGACGGTACATGATCTCAAGGTCAGTTTTTGATTCAAACAACGGCTCGATAACCTGCTCACGCCATTGTTGACTACGACCAGAGTTAGACACTGAACCTTCAGTTTCAAACTGAGTTGCAGCAGGTAACAGGTAAACACCATTTTTACGACGGTGCATAACACCCGCCATTGTTGGGAATGGATCCACAACAACCACAGTGTCCATCTTGTCTAGCGCATCACGCACATCATTTTGACGAGTCTCAGTGTTAACTGATTGTCCCCAGAAAAATGCCATTTTAATGTTATCTTGCTGAGCAAGCTTCTCTTTATCTTCTAGCACACCATCATGCCAACGAGAACAAGGGATGCCTGGGGTAGTCATAGGCTCACGGCCTAAGTAAGTACCTTGATCGAAGCGGCCTTTCATCCACTCCATGTCTAGATCCCAAACATTAGTCCAATGGTTCCAAGCTGCTGTTGTCAGACCGTAATAACCAGGTAAGTTATCGAACAGTAGACCTAAGTCAGTTGCGCCCTGTACGTTATCGTGACCACGGAAGATGTTAGTACCGCCACCAGATACACCCATGTTCCCTAGCGCAAGCTGAAGAATACAATAAGCGCGAGTGTTAGCATTACCGACGTGATGCTGAGTTCCACCCATACACCAAATCACAGTACCTGGACGGTTGTCTGCCATAAGCTTAGCCGCTTGGTAGACTTCCTCTTCGCTACAACCAGTAACGTGAGTAACCTCTTTTGGTGGGAACTTCTTCGCTTCTGCACGAATTGTTTCCATCTCAAATACACGTTCTTTGATAAAAGTCTTATCTTCCCAACCATTTTCGAAGATGTGCCAAAGCATACCGTAGATAAATGGAATATCAGTACCTGGACGCAGTGCACAGTGAAGATCTGAGTGCGCTGCAGTACGAGAGAAACGAGGATCAACAACAATAAGTTTAGCGTTGTTCTTCTCTTTCGCGATCAAAATATGCTGCATAGCAACAGGATGCGCTTCAGCCGGATTTGCCCCGATGAAGAAGATTGCATTAGCATTCTGAATATCGTTGAAAGAGTTAGTTTGCGCACCGTAGCCCCAAGTGTTAGCAACACCGGCTACCGTGGTAGAGTGACAAATACGTGCAGAGTGATCGACGTTGTTCGTGCCCCACATAGCCGCAAGTTTGCGGTACATGTAGCAGCCTTCGTTCGAGAACTTAGCACTACCCATAAAGTAAACAGAATCAGGACCTGACTCTTTACGGATATCTAGCATCTTGTCGCCAACTTCGTTGAAAGCTTGCTCCCAAGATAATTTCTTCCACTTGCCATCAACAAGCTTCATTGGGTATTTTAGACGCTTCTCACCGTGGCCATGTTCACGTAGTGCAGCACCTTTAGCACAGTGACCACCAGCGTTGAATGGATGATCGAAAGCTGGCTCTTGACCAGTCCAAACACCATTTTGCACTTCTGCATACAGACCACAACCGACCGCACACGCACTACATACAGTACGTTTGATCTCGATTGGTGCATCATGTGGGACATCTTTGGCCTGCGCTTTACGCATCATGCCTGTACCCAAAAATGAAACTGCGGCAATACCACCAGATGTGATACCAGCATGCTTCATAAACTGACGACGGCTAATACCTAAAGTTTTCTTCTCGACTTTAGGTGCCTCGTTGGATTTGCGAGTTAATTGCATCGCTCGAACTCTCCTAATTTAGCTGCGCAGGCTATTGTAGTAACTGCGGATATGATTCGTTTCGTGATAGCCATCTGCACTTTTAGCGCTAACATTGCTCTCGGTTGCTTGCGCGGCACTGATACCTGTAGCGGCAAGGGCGACTGTCGCCGTTCCACCTATGGTAAGTGCTTTCAGCAAAGATCTTCGACTCAGATCAGGCTGTTTCTTTTTCATTCTTGCTCCTGGTGTGAAAGGATGACTCATTATTGGTAATAGCCATAAATTACACGGCTAATATATGAGAAATTGGGAGAAAAAAAGTTGATCTGAATCCTGTTCAGTTCTCGAATAAAAACGACAGATCTTCAAAGCGTTAACTAGGTCACGCTTTAAAAATATCATGTGTAGATCGAAGTCAAAAAAAGCCCCAGCGATTTAAATCAACAGAGGCTTTTATACCGAGTGGTACTCGTGTTAAACGGACATAAAAAAAACCTAGCGAATGCTAGGGTTTTTGTTCTTTCTTTAAGACTTATAGCTCGTAGCTAGCAGCTTACTCTTTGTACTCTAACGTGCCATTAGCTTTGATCTCGTCATACCAAAGATTGTGGTGCTGCACAGCCCAGTTTTCATCACAATATCCCGATGACATACTCTCTAAACCGCCTTCGCTTAGCACTGTAGCCATCCAAATATGAACGATAGTAAAGCCAATCAATATGACTGAACTGCTGCCATGGATCAACAGACTTAACATCGATGTTTCTCGTGATAAATCTAAATCGGGTAATACCAACAAAATACCAGTAATACTGATCGACAGCCCAAATAGGACTAAGGTCCAGAACCACATTTTTTCGCCCGCATTGGCAAAACCACTATCTGGATGCTTACCTTTAAATGGTCCAAAATTGATGTAACCACCGACCAGTAAAAACCATTTCAAATCGTATGACTTAAAGGTTTGTACTGGCATCCACTTCAAGATGCAAATGGCCCAGAACAGGATAAATAATGGCCCAGTCCAATCATGAATCGTCTTACCGCCGTAGATAAGTGGTGCCCATATATCACTCGAAACCATAGGTTCCAGTACATAGCGTCCCAGCATAATGGTCAGGCCGGTAAACATCATGGCCAAGCAAGACACTGCCATCGCCCAATGTAACCACATATCGGCTCTTGTCCATCGCCTTACTAACTTACCGGAAAAACCATGACTCAACTTGGTAGAGCCATTTATCAAGTAAAATAGTAAAAACAAGCCAAACACACCGACAACAGCTATGGCCAATGCAGGCACAACATACTCATTACGCACTAGACGACCATCATTGCCAAAAGCATTGATTAACCGACCAGCCCCCGCATCTTGAGAATGAGTAAAGCCAGTCTCTCCCTCTCGTATTCCCCGCCATAAATCTGCAGTTGCTGTTTGTGGGTTAGCTTGCAGCAATTGTATCTGTAGCTGTTCAGCTGCGATAACCTGTTGCTGCTGTTGTAATAAGCTCTGCTCTATCTGAGCTTGATCCAATGGTTCTTCAACAGCAAATGCTACCGTTGAAGAGCCAAGCGCCCATATTAATACAGCAAAAAGAGCGAGTACTAATTGCTTACATTTGTGTGTAAACATAGTTATTCCTCCTGCTATGATTAATTAGAATCCGTTGCAGTTTCAGGTATATAACCCCAAATACTGTTTGGATTACTTCGAGCGGCAACCCTTGCTCGGAAAATATTGGAGATAACCGTGGCATCTCCCGCAAGCAGCGCTTTGGTTGAACACATCTCGGCGCATAAAGGTAACTTACCCTCCGCAATACGGTTCGCACCATAGAGCCTCTGCTCTTTTTCAGAAAAGTCAGGCTCAGGTCCTCCGGAACAATAAGTACACTTATCCATTTTCCCTCGTGTACCAAAACTGGTTTTCTGGGGAAACTGTGGGGCACCAAAAGGACATGCATAAAAGCAATAGCCACAACCTATGCAGGTCTCTTTATTGTGTAGCACAATGTCTTCGTCCGTACGATAGAAACAGTTCGCAGGACAAACTGCCATACAAGGTGCATCGCTACAGTGCATACAAGCTACTGATATGGATGCCTCACCGGGCTCCCCATCTTTCAGGGTTACAACACGTCGTCGTTGAAGACCCCACACAAGGGCTTCTGAATTAGCATTTGAACATGCAGTGACACAACCGTTACATTCGATGCAGCGCTTGGTGTCACATAGAAATTTCATGACTGCCATGATAGCTCTCTCCTCATCTAGTTAGGTTATGCCTTGCCAATTTGGCATAAGGTGGCTTTTGTTTCTTGCATCTGTGTCACCACATCATAGCCATAGGTCATAATAATATTGGCGGACTCACCAATAACATAAGGCTCCGTTCCCGCAGGATAACTATCAGCCAAACTCTTCATTTCAAATACACCAGCAAAATGAAACGGCATAAATGTTTCTCCAGGAATAACCCTTGGTGTGATCATCGCCGCGACCTTTATCTTGCTGCCCTCTGGACTCAATACAATGACCTTATCCCCATGAATGATGCCTCTGTCTGCAGCATCCTTAGGATTCATCTCTATGTACATTTCCAGTTGAAGTTGAGCCAACCAAGGATTAGAACGCGTCTCCTCGCCACCACCTTCAAATTCGACTAAACGACCTGACGTCAAAACTAACGGGAAGTTTTTAGCAAAATCCTGATCTTGAATGGTTTTATATAGGGTCGGTAGTCGAGCAACCATGCGATCATTATAGGTCGGATACTTAGCCACCAGATCTCGTCTTGGCGTGTAGAGAGGCTCACGGTGTATCGGTATTTCATCAGGGAAATTCCATACGATACAGCGCGCTTTAGCGTTTCCATAAGGGGAACAACCGTGGGCTATCGCCACGCGTTGAATACCACCGGATAGATCCGTTTTCCAATTACGTCCTTCAGCAGCAACCTGTTCTTCTGGCGTTAAATCATTCCACCAGCCCAACTGTTTAAGCATGACATCAGTAAACTCAGGATAGCCAGCCTTGATGTCACTGTTCTTAGACCAAGAGTTCTCAGCAAGAAGATCATCGCCATTTCGCTCAACACCAAAACGAGCACGGAAAGTTCCCCCACCATTACTGACTTCACGATCGTTACGGTATAAAATTTGAGTGCCGGGGTGCTTCATCTCTGGCGTCCCCCAACACGGCCAAGGCAAACCATAGGTTTCGCCTACACAGGGCCCTCCAGCGGCTTCCAAGCTATCAATATTAAAGCTTGACCAGTTTTCTTGATGCAATTTCAAACGCTCAGGACTTTGACCCGTATAACCAATCGTCCACATACCACGATTAAATTCACGCGTAATATCTTCAATTAAAGGTTCAGTACCATTAATTTTGATATTTTTGAACATCTGCTCTTCAATACCCCAACGTTTGGCTATCAAATACATGATCTCGTGATCTGGCTTACATTCGAACAGAGGCTCAATCACTTTTGAGCGCCACTGTATTGAACGGTTAGTCGCTGACACTGAGCCATAGGTTTCAAACTGTGTTGCTGCAGGGAGTAAATATACCCCGTCGGCACGTTCCGGCATTACCCCAGCCATTGTTGGATAGGGATCAACCACCACCACCATATCCATCTTATCTAAGGCATCACGTACCACAGCCCCTCGCGTTTCTGTGTTGACGGCTTGTCCCCAGAAAAAGGCCATGCGGATATTATCTCGTTGGGCAATGAGATCTTTATTTTCTAGTACACCATCTTGCCAACGTGAACATGGAATACCAGTAGAGTTCATCGGCACTTGTCCCAAGTAGGTCCCTTGATCAAAGCGGCTCTTCATCCACTCATAATCCAGTTCCCACACCCGGCACCAATGCTGCCATGCACCACTCGTCAGGCCGTAATAACCCGGCAGATTATCGAACAACAAGCCAAAATCAGTGGCCCCTTGCACATTGTCATGGCCACGGAAGATATTGGTACCACCGCCAGAAACCCCCATATTGCCCAATACCAACTGCAATATGCAGTAAGATCGAGTATTGGAATTACCAATATGGTGCTGAGTCCCTCCCATACACCAAACCACAGTACCAGGACGATGATCCGCCATCATTTTCGCCACTTTAAACATTTGTGCAGCGGGTACACCAGCAACATTTTCAACAACATCGGGTGGAAACTTTTTCGCCTCCTCCCTGATGCTTTCTACGCCATAGACACGCTCGTCTATAAAGGAATCATCTTGCCATCCATTCTCAAAAATATGCCACAACAGGCCATAGATAAAAGGGATGTCAGTGCCTGGACGAATATGCACATATTCATCACTTTTGGCTGCAGTATGGGTAAATCGAGGATCAACAACAATGACTTTGGCTCCCCGCTCCTTGCCCACTAGAATATGCTGCATAGCAACAGGATGAGCTTCACAAGGGTTAGAACCAATAAACATCATCAACTTAGCATTACGCATATCATTGATTGAGTTGGTTTGCGCACCATAGCCCCAGGTATTTGCAACCCCGGCTACCGTGGTAGAGTGACAAATTCGTGCAGAGTGGTCGACGTTATTAGTGCCCCACATAGCGGCCATTTTGCGGTATAGATAGGCTTGCTCGTTTGAAAATTTAGCACTACCCATAAAAAATACGGAGTCAGGACCTGATTCCTTTCGGATTTTAAGTGCTTGATCGCCCACTTCTTGAATCGCTTGCTCCCAGCTAATTCGCTTCCACTTACCTCCCTCTTTTTTCATTGGGTATTTCAGTCGCTTTTCACCCTGACCAACTTCACGCACTGCCGCGCCCTTAGCACAGTGACCTCCCGCATTAAACGGATGATCAAATGCAGGTTCTTGATCTGTCCAGACACCATTTTGCACATGGGCGTATATGCCGCAACCGACTGCACAATGGGAGCAAATGGTTTTCTTAATTTCGGTAGGGGTATCATGGGGTATAAATTTAGCTGAAGCTTTTCGCATAAATCCTGTGCCAAGCACAGTAACTGCTGCGATCCCGCCGCTGGTCAAACCCGCGTTTTTTAAAAACTGACGACGGTTAATACCCAGACTCGGTTTTTTAGGCGTGTCTACCTGATTTGATGTACGTTTTAGATGCATAATACATCCTCCATTTTGGAACATCTATTCCTTACGATAAGGAGATGTCTTCACTAACCCACTTTTCAAAACTATAAAAAGTTAACTTCTATAACGAAGCGTAATAGGCGCGAATATGTTCAGTTTCTCGGTAACCTTCACCTTTAACTACTTGGGTGACGTCTTCTGATTGGGCAAGTACCGGGCCGGTTAAGGTCGCCGCTACACTTGCTACACTACCCATCGCCAGTGTTTTTAACACTTCACGACGACTGATGTTGGAAGCTTGCTTCTTCATACTGTCTCCTAATTTATATAAGACCCTAAGGTCTGATTTATCGAGGGGAAATCCTTCCCCCTCAGTTTGCTATCGACGATCCTGATACCGCATCGGCGGCCGATAACCCCTATAATCGTGGGAATAATGCCACGTATTAATTCACTTTTACGACCTCTTCCGTCACAGGTTCTATATCACTGTTACCAGGGCAATTTACTGGAATATTGAGACTTAACTGCTCAAATTCATTGGCCTCAATAACAAAAAATGCTTTCGCGAGTTCAGCAAGAGTTGCGTAAAAAGCTGCGCTTGGCGCTTTAGCCAACTCACTGCAAAAGCGAGCAATCCAACTACTAAGGTGACGCTGATAAAATGCCAACTGACGATAACTTGGAGCTTCTAGAATCAAAGTCCCCATCACTTCACATAATGCAGCAACATGATCCTCTGGCTCCTTTACATTCTCTTCGCGCTCAAAGCCAAGTTGCATCAGATCTTGACGCAACAATGCCAGTGGCTTGTCCATCAATGACCCCGTCATAAACCAGCTACCATAAGGCAGTATTTCACCACGACCTACGCCGAGGAAAACGTTAAAGTATTCATCTTCTAGCTGCTCAACGCTAAACTGCTCGGCGGCTAACTTGATGGATACCCACGCTTTAGTCATCTCACTGTCATCGTTAGTATCGATCTCTAGGTTCGCTAAAAACTGCAATAATTCGATGCTTGGTGGACGACGCAATAGTGCAGCTAATAACTGATAAATATCGGCTCTTAGCTGGTCATTTTCTGATATTTCTCTTACTAATTCGGTCATAGCTAAACTCTTATCGAAGTTGCTTTTCAGGATCTTGAAGGATGTCTTCAAACATATCTTTTACGCGGCAGTCGCCACACATTTTTAATCGTTCGATGTTTGCACTAAAGGCACTATGACCTCCGACAACTTCCAACATCCGATCCACCATAGATTGAGTGGCAAAAGGTGTTCCACAACTAATACAATTAAATGGCGCTTCCTCTTTTAGAGTCTGATGCTGCTGACGTTCGAACTTATCAAAATTTATTTGTGAAGTGAGGCTAATTGCATTCTCAGGACAAGCTGACTCACATAAGCCACACTGTACACAGTCTTGCTCTACGAAATGCAAGGCGGGCTTATCACCACCATCGGTCAAAGCTTGAGTGGGGCAGGTAGACACACAGGAGAGACAAAGCGTGCAGCTTTCGGTATTAACACTGACTTCGCCGTAGGGAAGATTACTTTGACTCAGGCAAGTGTCAACCGACGCGGCTTGTTCGTTCAGATGATCGATAGCCGCGTACAAGGTATTACGCTTAGTCGTTGCTGCAAACTCGCCGGGGACAATCACTGGCCAGTTAGCACTGATCTCCAGCAATTCAGTCAGATCGCCAATACTAGTTTCATCGATAAGAGCAATACGTTGGGGTTGACCCATCTCATCGAGAATGTCGTTAGCCAGCTTATACTCACCTTGCAACATCTGCGTTAAAGTGGGTGCAGTAGCTTCAGTGTTTAGCACTAAAATCTGACGAGCACCCCAAGCTAAGGCCGACATCCAGTGATCCATACTCGCCACGGTGACCTCTTCCAAGACGACGGGAATAACACTACCGGGTAAGTCTTTACCTACCAAGGCAGCACCATTAGCCGCATCATGAAACAGAATAACTGGAGCCAATTGTGCTTGGTCGCGAAAACGAGTCACTAGTTTATGCAGGTAGGAATGCAGTGCTTGTGGTGTCGGCAAATCGTAACTGATCGCGCCCGTAGGACAAGCATTAGTACAGCTACCTGCACCGTGACAAAGATAGGGGTCGATCTCAATTAGCTTGTTAATGCTTTTTATGGCATCGGCAGGGCAAAAATTAAGGCAACGATTACAACCATCAATACCATTACGATTATGCGCACATATGGCGCTATTCACTTTAACGTAACGTGGCTTATCAAACTCACCAATCATATCTGGAAGTTGGGCAATGGCCTCTTCAAGTTTAGTTTCATCTTGGCCGACATAAAAATAGCCAGGCGGTAGCATTTCAAGATTAATACAGGGAGATTGACTCAAATCTAAGATTAGATCGAAATGAGCTTTACGTATCGCCACCGTACTTAAGTCAACAGAACGTGTGTCTGAAGCAGAAGGAGCGTCGGACTCATGCTCAACTTTTACTTGAAACTGCCCTAAGAAGCCCTTGATCTCAATAAGCTTGTTATAGAAAGTTTCAACATCTTCGGCGCTGGCCATCACTTTTTCCAGATGAGCTTCATCTTGGTTAGTAACTGACTCATTAGCTAATATGGCCAACTTGCCCATATTTGATAACTTGCCCGCTGTTAGACGAGCCAGATCTTCCGGCCCAATAATGAGCACGTTTCCTTCAGTGGTATAACTTACGGTTGGCGGGATCAGATTTTGAAGGATCTGAGTATTGACCAACACCTGTTGTCGAACCTCTTTGAGTTCAACTTGGCTATTATTATTCAAATGTTTGCTCACATTTTATTCCCGAACACTTTTGGCTGTTACTGTCAGCTCTTCTGAATCATTCTTTTTAGACGCTCAGAAAGACAGCAATTCACATACCAAAATTACGGTCATTAAACTTCTCTTAAGTGACGTTAAGAAACACTACTCTTTGGTTCGTCACCGGACTCTGGTTCATTTTGGGGCACTTCATCAATAGTACCGTCCAAAATGTCCTCTGTTGTATCACTTAATAAACGTGTATCTTTAGGCTCGGTTTGAGCCAGCTCCAGCGCTTCATTCTCAGCCGTTTCGTCATCACTTTTAGTCACATGGCGGAAAATTTTCTTGGCAAGTTCAGCTGAGTGTTCCGCGGTTAGTTTAGGTTGATTACTATAATCTAGGGCATATTCAAGCAAACCATCAATCTCACTGTATTGAGGTTGTTTCCATAGCGCCTTAAGCGCAGCAGCTTTAGCTAGCGGATCGACATTCGCCCCCATAAAGCTAGCGAAACTCCCCCCTATCTCAATTTTCTCTGGATCAGGCAGATCTTCAGCCGTGAGTATCTGTTTTTCAGTTTCCGGCACAGATTGTTGCTCAGCAGCCTGGTCAGAAAGAGGAGCTGTAACCGACGGCTCTTGAACTATCTCTGCTTGCTCAGCAACCAGCTCAGCATCTTCAGCCAATTTCTCCTCTTCAACCTTTTGGCGACGAAGATTCCAACGTGACAGCAATCCACTCATGAGCCAATCTTCCCAAAATCACTATTATTACTCGGCCCTTCATTCTTACGCCGGTTAACATGTTTACGACGATGGGCACTAATTTCCACTTCGCCATGACGAGTAATGAAAGCTTCGATCCAGCAAGCAATGGCTTCTGGCATCGGTAAATTCAATACAGGGGTATCACCTTCGAGACAACCGGCTGCGACATTTTGATCAGCAGATATCATAGCGGGTACCCAGTCACCATTCTCGAGTTCATCACAGACGATGAACAACATAGCGTTGTCCATATCGAGATTAATACGGTAGCTTCCACGCTCATCTTTATGCAGCTCGAGCATAATGAGTTCGGAGCCTTCTGGGGCTGCATGAGTTGCTGGTAGAAATTGATCGAGCTCCCAGCTGACAGAGATCCAGCGTCCAACTTGTTTCTCGATTCGATTTAAAGAAACGTGCATAGGCCATTGGCTTTCAGTATGTAGCATTCATCTCACCTTAACGTGTAGCTAGCAGATAATCACATAAGACTAGCCAGCTAAATAACGAGTATTTACGCACCTTGATTCACATATACCAAACCACTTCAAAATGCTCGTTTCAGAGTCCCTGTAGAATAGCTGAACAAGGCAGTGATTGAGAGAATGTTATTCCCTTGTTGATGTCACTAACACGATGCAGATATTTTACAGGAACTCCCGAAGGGCAAGGCGATAAGCAACATATTTCAGCATTATGAAATATTGAATTAGAATAACTAGTCCAGCAATTTCATCTATTGAACTCTGCCACTTCTCAACATGCTGAATCCTACATGTCGAGGTTGCTTGGGTAACTAGCAATATATGTGCCAGCCTTAATGTTGCAGTTATTTGAGCTGGATCATTCTTTTCACGCTATAAATAGGACATTTTGTCCAGCATATATTTCAGATTAGGACAGAAAAGGACGTTTCTCCCTCGATAAAAAACAGAAAATGAGAAAGATCACGCATTCAACTAAGGAATCGAAACCTAGGAACAAAAATTGCTATGCTATTATCGTCCATTGTCTAATCATGAGTCTCTAGCCTTGAGCCAGCATAAACCTAGCTTAATTAAAACTGATGCAGAAGTTCCTTTAACTATCGCTGTTAACGCCATTGATGAACATGGCGAACAAGTTGAAAAACACATTGCGTGTGAACGACCCCTAACGATTTATTTAAACTGGCGTCCTATTGTGACCCTAATGACCCTAGGGGCAAGAGCCGAAATGCTTGCTTTAGGCTACTTAAAAAATCAAGGATTTATCTCAGATCTTGAGCAGTTAGAATCTGTGATTATCGATTGGGATGTCAGCTCTGCGGCCGTCATTACCAAAGAAATTACGGCAGATTTAGAAGCCAAGCTTTCAGAAAAAACCGTCACAACAGGTTGCGGACAAGGTACTGTTTACGGTGGGTTTATGGATGGGCTTGATGAGATAAATCTCCCCCAGCCCCAACTAAAACAAAGTATGATCTACAGCTTACTCAACAATATTAATGCCTACAATGAAACCTACAAGAATGCCGGAGCCGTTCATGGTTGTGGTCTCTGCCAAGGTGACAATATTGTCGGTTTTGTCGAAGATGTAGGCCGTCATAATGCGGTCGATACCCTCGCAGGTGAAATGTGGTTAAAGCAAGATATTGGACACAACAAAATATTCTACACCACGGGACGTTTGACCTCTGAAATGGTGATAAAAATCGCCAAAATGGGCATCCCAGTGGTGCTGTCGAGAAGTGGTGCTACCCAGATGGGACTTGAGCTTGCTCAAAAACTTGGCATTACTATGATAGCTCGAGCGAAAGGCAAACACTTTCTCATCTACAACGGCGCCGAAAATATCGAATTCGATGCAATTCCTCCCAAACGTCCTAAAAACCAACAGAAAACGTTTAAATGAAACCAAAACTAAATCAGCGTGACCTTGCTAGGAAACAGAGATGATAGAGCCAAGCGAACTCATTTATATGAGCGCCAAACAGGTCGCCGAGTACCTAGACCTTAATGAAAAGAAGGTCTACTCCATGGCGAACGATCGAGTATTACCTGCGACAAAAATAACAGGTAAATGGTTGTTTCCTAAAATATTAATAGATCGTTGGATTATGGATTCCTGCCACAGTGGCATGTTATCAGATCGCATGCACATTACTGGCAGTGACGACCCCTTACTCTCCATGCTAGTGTCGCGCCTCATGACCCAAATCGGCAAAAGCGATCTGGTTAGTTACAGCTCCACAGGCTCGCGAATGGGGTTGGACTTATTGTCCAGAGGCTATGCCGATGTCTGCACTCTGCACTGGGGCAGTGTCGATGAACGTAATATACGTCACCCTGCACTACTGAAGAGCTACCCCAATCATCAGCAGTGGGTCATGGTCCACGGTTACACCAGAAAACAAGGCCTGATGGTACGTAGCGACATGCTACAACAGTGCCAAGAAGAGGATAAAATAGTCTCTCTCCCTTGGCGCTGGGTCGCCAGACAAGCTGGCGCAGGCAGCCAACAGCATCTAGAGCATTGGCTAATGAAGCAAGGCGCGGCTATGTCCCACTTGAATACTAACGTCATAGCTTACAGCGAGCGTGAACTGGCCGCCTATGTGGCTCGAGGCGATGCTGATATCGGTTTTGGTTGCCAATCAGTCGCTATGGAAAGTGGGCTTGCCTTTATTCCGTTAGTCACAGAATCATTTGACTTCGTGATGCCACAGGGAATCTACTTCCGTCGCCAATTACAGCACCTGTTTGATATGTTAGCCAGTACTCAAACAAGGCAGTTAGCAGCCACTTTGGGTGGCTATGATTTAACGGATTGTGGACAGTTACTCTGGAACCCTTCTTAGAGGTATTAGTTGAGGATTGTCGGTTAACAATCTGGCTAAATAACATTTATTGTTGAGTCTGGGTTTATTGGTACTTAGCAAGTTTGATTGATAACCATGGCCTTATGGTTATCAATTGCTTGAAGCAGTCTTATGCACAGATACTTTTACGAGACGCCGTAAATACGTTCCCTGTAGGCTCTACGGTTTCATCCCTGAAACCGAAGCTCGCAGCCGCACTTACACCCGGTTAGAAAAGCATTATCAATTCACCCATAGAGTTTTAAGTAAAACGTTGACTCAACAGGTATTTATTTTCAAATTAGATAATTGAATTTAAATAATTTTAGACTCAATATACTTCATCCCTCTCACCAAGAGCCATTTAAATGTCATCAGAAGTTAAGATTGATTGGTCAAACCCATTAGCATTAGAAAACAGTACCGATGGCTTTCCAGCCGATCAACTAGACCGAGAAAAGTATGCCAAGTTTCTTACGCATTTTTTAGCGTCTAAGGGGGTTAGTAGCTCAAGTGAAAAACATAACTATGTACTAAACCTCAATGCCGAATGGGGCTCAGGAAAGTCTTACTTTTTACGGCGCTGGGCAGAAGATTTAAAAGGTACTTATCCAGTTGTCTATGTCGACGCTTGGAAGCAAGATTATTCAGACGATCCCTTAATGACTGTTATCTCATCCATGATTAAGCAGTTAAGAGAGCAAGCAGACAAAGGTGCTGAAGATCCTCTATTCAAAACTCCACGCAAATTAATCGGCTTACTAAAAGCAGCCGCCCCCAGCATAGCTCGCGGGCTTGCAACAAAATACTTGGGTGTCGATCCAGTAAAAATTATCCAGCAAGCCGATGATGAAGATATTGGTGAAACCGTCAAAGACAGTGATGGCAAAGAAATGGATATGGGCTTGGCTGCATCCAAGATGGTTGAACATTTACTAAGTGAACACGATGCAAAATCATCGGCAATTAGCAGCTTAAAGGTTAATGTCGAGCAATGGGTAGAAGCTGTTGTCGGCCTAAAAGAAAAGCACCACCCTGCATTTATTTTTATTGATGAACTAGACCGTTGCAGACCAAGCTATGCAGTTGAGATGCTTGAAACGATTAAGCACATTTTTGACATTCCAGGAGTGGTATTTGTTGTCGCTACGGATACAGAGCAATTACAGCATACTGTTAAGGCTATTTATGGCGAAGGATTCGATGCTCGTACATATCTAGGTAGATTCTTTAACAGCCGATACACCCTAAAAGTGCCATCGTTTGAAAAGCTACTACCAGTGCACTGTGATATGGAAAAGCTTTCTCTGTCATACCTCCAAAGTAGAAAAATCAATAACTGGCCAGAGCTAGATGTAACTACTGATGAACCTTCAAGTTCTGAGCTTAAAAATCTAACAGCGATATATAACTCTTTTTCACTACCAGCTAGGCAAATTATTCAGATAACTGAACGATTAATTTCAATTGTTGAAAACTTAAAAGAAAATTCAAACATTAATCTACTTTACTTAGCTTTCCTTCTCTGCCTAAGAGAGAAAAATCAGGCCTTATATGACTTAGTATTAACAAAAGATATGGAGCATCAACTGGACAATAAAGAACAACTAGGCTACGAAGTAAGTGGAATAGTTTCAGGCAGTGACTCAAAAAAAATTAGCATAGGCTTAAGGCCTAGTAGTTTATTTACCGAAGGGGATGCCAGTTATTTAAATCCTATTGCTACTGCCAACAACATTATTGAGGACAGTCAATATGAGTTAGGTGTTTACTCATTTATTGTGGTTTCACACACCCTCATAAAATCAGGTCACCCAAGAAGCTCAAACCTCCGAGGGGAAGCTATTCGTTCTTTATCAAATCGGAACAACTGTTCAGATACTAAGAGTTGGTTTATCCTTTTAGCTGAAACAGAAAATAAAAAAAGTAACTATGGCATGACAGCATACAAAGATTTGGTCGAACTAGCTTCTGCGCTAGATATGCCTAAGCCGGAAGAAGCGTGAAACTACTAGGCCAATAACAACACTTCATTCAAAGGAAACACCGATTTCCCCATCGAAGTTGCCAAAATGCGTTGGAATAAATCGCGTGAATCCGACATGGATGTCGGCGTAGCTTTCGCGGGGCAGGATGCCCCATCGGAAGCGTTAGTGATTTATCCAAAAGCATGAGGATCGACAACTTCGCCGGGGCGTCATGTTACTTTGGTTTACAAAGAATCAAGGGCGAAGGTCATGACGATGACATCTCTGAGCGAGAGGTATTGGATATTAGACAGGGACGTCGTTGATAAGGCCGCTCTTTAACATCCATGTTATCGCGGCATTTGTGAATCCATTCACAGCAGACAGCAGTCCTCCTTGCCCGGGTGTGGGTTGGAGACCCACGACGTTTATCAAGTGAAGCTTGATTTCCTAACCCGAACCTTTAACAGAGAGTTAGCCAACCATTAGACCAGTTAACTATGAGAGTTCACGACATTAGTTGTTAGACCAAGTCTGACTTACATACCAACTAGCTATCTAACAGACTTATGACTATCACCTGCGATGTCTGCTCTGCAATTAACTGAGCTTCCAATTCACTTTCGTCAGTGCGAACTAACGTACCAGCAGCTATAACTTCATTCGCCAAAATGACGCTACCGTTACTGACGTAGACGAGAGCTGGTGTCGGCAGTGTGATCTCATCCCCAGGATTGAGGTTGGCAACACTTATCTGGGTGCGGCTATCGAAGGTTTGCCCAGCGCCGCCATAAACGGGAGTGAGCTCGCCATTGATTGGTGAGTACAACTGATAAGCTGCAGGCTCGCCTAGACGTTCCGGCATCACCCAAAGTTGAATCATCTGATTCTCAACACTATCAGGGTTTATCTCGTTATGGGAAAAACCTTCACCACCAGCGCGTTGTACCTGTACCTGCTTAGCACTTATAGACTGGCCATGCTCTAGAGAACCCTCGTGATTTATACGTCCTTTGACCATTACAGAGATCACATCGACCTCTTTGTGTCCATGCATCATGGTTTCGCCTTTAGGCATAAACCTTGCGTCTGCCAGATAGACAAAATGACCTACGCCATCCCAGGTATTCAGCTCTTTCCCGCGGCCAAAGACACGACTGTCCATCACAAATCTATGCTCTTTTAAGCCAGCAAAGCCACCCTCTCTAAGATCAAAGCTTGATAATTTTTTCATGACTTAACCCTCAATTTTCAATACAAAATATATCCAATAAAGCTAGATTAACTTGCTATGAAAGAGAGATAAACAGACTAAATTGCAAGATACAGTTGCTATAAAGAGAACAATAAACAAGGATCGCTACTCGAGCTGCTAATATTAAAAACTAAGTTGCGTTTGAGCCTTAATAGAAGACCAATACCAAATAGATAGAGGAGATTTAAAATCAAGTGTGCGACTGTGACCATCCATGACAGGGATCTCACGGCCAAACTTACAGGACTGAGCAGTATGTCATTAGAAATACCTGCACATAAGATCGTTCCTAAGCGTTATTCACTAACATTGTAGACATCTGGTTGCCACACCTGCATAAACACTTCGGGGTTCGGTACAGGTTTGAAACCAAACTTGGCATATAATCCATGAGCATCTCGAGTCGACAAAACCATACGTCGCAAACCTTGTAGATCTGGGTGTGAAACAATGTTTGTCATTAATGCCTTGCCCAGACCCAATCCTCGGTATTCATCGATAATAAACACATCCGCAAGATAGGCATAAGTTGCTCTATCAGTGATCAAACGACCGAACCCGATTTGCTGTTTGTCGTTAGTAAACACACCAAAACAAAGTGAATGCACCAGTGCTTTTTGCAGTACTGATTTAGGAATATCTTTAGCCCAGTAACTTTTTGAGATAAATGCATGAATAACATCAATATCCATCTCGTTTAACTCATTACTAATCCTATACCTCTGCATCAATCACTCCCAAAAATCACCAACACTCAAATTAAAACACAGCATAACCTGTTACACATTCATAACAATAGAAAGTTACAGAGATTAATTCAAAAGGTGAGACTTTCACTCTTCACAAGTGATTAAACAAGGTTAAATAATGAAGGAGTAACGTTAAGAGTCAACTTAATCCAGGCTCTTAACGCCAATGCTTAACTCCGATATTTAGCCCACAGATCTCTTTGTGAAGGCGTTAAAAAGCTCCAAGCCAACACACGAGTGAGCTTATTACCTTGGGCCATATCGATGGTCTTAACGGTAGCAGCCCCCACTTTTTGAAGGCTGGAATAAGCGGGTTGTAGATTCTCTTTCTTCGACACTAAACTGGTGAACCACAAACACTGAGTCGCAAAACCTTTGCTCTCACGGATCATGTTATCGAGAAACTGTTTCTCACCTCCGTCACACCAGAGCTCTGCTTTCTGGCCACCGAAATTAAGTTCAGCTACTTGAGCTGCCCCACTATTAACTGATTGTGTCCCAGGGGGTTTATGTCCTTTCGCTGCTCTGTTTGCCGCTAAGTTCTTCACCTTACGCTGAGTCCCTTCACTCGCCTCAGCCAGCGATGAATGAAAAGGTGGATTGCACAAGGTGATATCGAACCTGTCGTTGGCTTGAATAATTCCATTAAATACTTTTTGATGATCGGTTTGCAATCGGGTCTGTAACTTTCCTTGCAAACAGACATTGGCCGCTACGATCATATTGACGTTAGATAACGACAGAGGATCCACATCACTGGCCACAAAACGCCAACCATAAGCCTGAATGCCTAAGATAGGATAGATACCATTCGCCCCAGTACCAATATCTAATGCGTTAATTTTCATTTTATTAAGCTTAGACTGTAGGGTGTTTACAGGTGCGACATATTGTCCTTCACGCTTACTATCTTCTTTACTTTCAACGGTATCAGCCTCAACCAACAGGTCGGCAATATAGTGAAGATAATCGACTCTACCGGGTATTGGTGGACAGAGAAAACCTTGGGGTATATCCCAAGTACCTATCTGATAATGCAGTTTCAATAAGGCTGAATTAAGGGCTTTCACCGCTAGAGGATCCGCAAAGTCGATAGAGAGATTACCGTAGGGATTTGGTTTTACATAAGGAGTTAGTGCGGGACTTGCCTCGGTGAGCTTATCGAAGTCATAGCCGTCACGGTGTAAATTGCGCGGATGCAGACCGGGCTTTTGAAGATTAACCTGAGCCTTTCCTTTATTCCCGCCAGAGTTGGCTCTGTTAGTTCTCTTCTTAGGGTTTTTGTCTTGCTTAGCGTTTGGCTTTCGGCTTGATGTAGAATTTGGCTTTATCATGATGTCTAATGTAACTGGTATTATGCCGTTAGCCTAATGGTTAACGGCTGTAGTAGAGAGGAATTAACTGTGCTTATAAATTAGCTAGCGGCTAATCATAGAGGTACTTAGTAAATAGCATATTAACAATCAATTGCTGACCAGTTTCCTGTTCGATAAGGCGATTTAAGGCCTCATAACACTCTCGACGGATCTCTTCTCGTCCAGTGAGTGATTTTACTTTATCGGAGGTTTGGCTACCTAATATTTCGATAATGGCGGCACGTAACAGGGGATCGTGATGTTCAATAGCCACAAGATCTTCTGGTGATTTGACCATCAGTTCAACACTGATCCGAACAAAACCTAGCTTTCTGCCACTCGAAAGATAATTCGTCACGATTTCTGGCTCGAAACCATAGTAAGCATACTCAGCTAGGGTCTGATCCTCTTGCTCCTGAGGTTCCTCCTCTTCAGCGTTAGCACTCAAGCTAAAAATACTGATTGAAACAATGAACATTAATGAGACGAGCTTTTTCATAAGTAGTGCGTAGTTGTCACATTTTTTCATATCGAAATTTTCCATTTCAAGCGCTTTTATATTGAGCATTGAGTGCAATTTTTCAAATACCTGTGCTCGCGGATCTTTCAGAATTATACTAATAACATGTTAGACTGTACCAGTTTGCAAGTCAGTATTGTACCGAGAATCAAATGAGTGTAACTAAGCTAAGCTTCCCGTATGGTGAATCAATTCAATGGCTTTCGCCAGATAATATTGACCAACTTCCTAAGTCCCCCTTAACAGACTGGTTAATGTCTTATGAAAGTTTAACTCAAAAGTTACGTTCACACTGCGTTGAATTTGAGGTTGTAGTACTTGGTGAGGGTACTTTAACTCCTTTTAGCGGTGAGTTTCCTTCTCAAAATCAGGCCTGGGTACGCGAAGTTTTACTTTGTCTCGATGGGATCCCTTGGGTTTTTGCCCGCACACTCATCCCTGGCAACTTACTCCAGCAAAAAGAATCTGATTTTTTAACCTTAGGCACCAGACCATTAGGTGAGCTATTGTTTTCCAGTGATGAATTCTCACCCGGTAAGATAGAAATAGCTCATTTTACCCCTTGTCATAAATTAGCCAACTTAATGACATCACTTAAGCAAAATGCCGAACAAGAGTTATGGGGACGACGTCGCTACTTCTCCTATAACGGCGAGCAGCTTATCGTCAGTGAAACCTTTCTTCCCGCTGCCCGCAAATTAATAGAAGAGATGTGACCAGATCTAATCACCGCTAATTAAAAAACGCCCATTTAGGGCGTTTTTAATATTCAAGCCCAATCAAGTTTACGTTACTTCCCCCCTTCTAAACCCTAGTAATCCCAGCAGACATAGAGTCAACCAACCAAGACTACCACCTCCTGAGTCATTCGCTGCAGGAGTCTCCGGCGATGTTACAACCGCTGCAATCACAGTAAGGGAGTTACTCCTGCTATTCACCACATTCAAACTATCAGTGACGGTTAAAGTCACCGTGTAGGTTCCGGCTGCAGCGTAAGTATGACTTGGAGACGGTTCAGTGCTTGTTAACCCGTCACCAAAACGCCATAGGTAGGTCATCACACCTTCACCACCAGTGGTGGTATCAGTAAACGTCACACTGAGATCACTCGTGGTAAACGTAAAGCCAGCAATGGGAGCTACAGGTAGAGAAACCGTTACAGAGCCTGTTGTCTCAACACTTGCCCCTAAACCATCGGTCACCGTAAGGATTACAGGGTAAGTTCCTGACGCTTGATAGACATAGGTAGGCATTTTTTCAGCACTCGTTGCACCATTATCACCAAAGTCCCACAAGTATGCATAGTTACCATCACCTCCCGTCACTGTTGCAGTAAAGCTCACCGTTCCAGCCTCTTGCTGAGTAATACTGACACTGGATGTGAGATCTGATTGCGGAGGCGGTGTTGTCGGGCCGCCATAGTTAAACCTCAGCGTTGCAGTAGATGAATCATCACTCTGGGCCACCACTTCCATAGTCAAACCCAGTTCAGGCAAGATAATGCCTGATTGAGGCTGAGTCGGTGCACGGTAATCTTGGCTGTCATCAAACATTGAGATAGATGACAGGTGGCTGTCTCCGTTGTAGCTAGCTTGGTTAAACATGCTAAAGGCCGCATCACGAACTTGATGAGCTGTTTCACTTTCAAGACCACCTTCCTCACCGATAAAGTTTTGATCAGCATCAATGACACCTATCAAACCTGCACCAGCGTGAGTACTGGAATTATTATCAGCGTAGCCGAAGTTTTCAAGCCACATCAACACTCCAGGCTCATATGTATGACTATCTAGTCCTGCATCAACACCGTTATGACTTCTCAGTTGGATAATATAACGGCGATCAGCCCCTGGTCGCTCATCATTGATGCGTGAGAAACCATTAAGCATCATGGTATTTGGCGTTTCTGCATCATCACTATGAACGACGGTGTTATCACTGGTGATCTGCAGATTGTCGAGGACAAATCCATAGTTTCCTACGGCTTCATCCGTTTTATAAATAATGCTAATCTGAGCATTATCTCTTCCGGCATAAGCACTCAAGTTATATTCAAGATCAACCCAATTATTCGTGCCTTCAGAACCCGAAATAGTGCCCGAATTTCCAGTGATAATATCTCGAGCAGAGTTAGCGGTATTGCTAGCTTTGGTGTGATCCCCCGAGATCACCACACCATCAACCATAACTTGAGCATAATCGTAATCAATTTCGATATTCCAATGAGCCTTCATTATTAACGTTAACGGCGTCGTGCTTGGCAGATCAATTTCAAATGACAAGGCATTATTGAGCAGATTCCCTTGACCAGAATAGTATTGATACTCTCCGGCATAGGGCTGCTTAAAAGGAATGGTCGCCGAAGGTAATGGAATAGATACCTGATTAACCAGAGAATGATTAACCGCCTCATTAATAATCACATCCAAACCTGATGTGCCGATGCTTGTCAGTAACACCTCTTGCTCATTAATCCAACGCCCTTTGAATTTATCCTGCAGATAAGAGCGAGCATAGGGACTAAAGCCTGATGGCACAGTACCAGGTATCGCGCCTGTCCAACTACCTCCGGCCATGACAGACCAAGATGCCACAGGGGATCCCTCACCAGTATTGCTCGTATCATACTCATCAGGTAAACCTAAATCATGGCCAAACTCATGCACCACTACGCCTGCTGCAGCATCGATAGGCTGAACGGTATAACCAAAGACCTTCATTCCTGTTCCCGGAATGGTATATCCAGGATTATTACCTGTGTAGACGAAGAATCGATGTGACCAGATAGCATCTTTACCTTCGTTACCGAGTACTCCACCGCCAGCTTCTTCACCGATGCTGGAATGAAACAGCATCACATGGTCTATATCGCCATCAGGTTCATCAACATTGCCATCACCATCGACGTCGAAAGGATCTTCCACATCATAACTCGCCAATTCAGAGGCTGACATACCTGCCACCGCTTGAGTCACAGCTTCTTTCACTAGCTCAGGTACCGCTTTGTCATCGTTATTATTGCCAGCATCATTGCCACCGTAATAAGCAGCATTATTGGATGCGGTAAACCAGCCTTTTACATTACCAGTAAAGAAAAAACTTTCACCTGATACCGCTTGGTAATATTGATACCCGGTTAATAAGTTCTGCTGTTGAGGCCCGGTAAATCCAGAAGTTGAAAACATCATATTCTGGTAATGAGAAGTCGGATAATTTGGGTAGTACATAGGTGTATCGCTGGCTGAAAGGCGGTTGTTATTGTAGGGGAGATCAGGAAAGTCGATCAATACAGCTAACACTTTTACCGTTTTAGTCACTTCGCTATTGGCCTGAGCTTCAGCTTTAAGCGCTAAAAAACTCAAACTCGATGCATTCTTTTTACTCTGACGCTGACGAGTTGCTTTTAATCTTTTCTGCTCAAACTTAGCGCTAAGTAAGTCCCCTTTGCTCTGAACCCCGCTAACCCGATGCGAGAAGGCATTCACAGCCGCCAGCTTTTCTTCGGCGGTGGCGGAATCTGAAACCTCACCTCGTTTAATCAACCAATATAAAATCTGATCCTTGTTGATCACCCCGGCATCTGCCAATGTCGCTATTGATGCCTCTATCGGTTTAGCCACTAGAGCTGGACTCATAAAAGAGAGGATGATCGAGAGGCAGAGACTTGAAAGCACTCCTCTATTTTTATTTCGAGCCATAGCCACTATTTCCTTCCGATTGATCAGACTAAATGTCATTCAAAGTGAGGGGATGAACCCGACTCTCAGCCAATTGAGCTAGCCTCAAGGATATTAATGTTAAGTTTAGACCTAATTAACTTATCGATAGATTACCAAAATCGATACCAAATAAATTCAGCTGATAATGTAAGCAGTAATACTGAAAGTGATGAGCATAAAAAGTGACTTTAAGAAACGGAAAAATATCCTTCTAGCTACAATTTCACACCAAAACAATAGCAGTGTTTAAGGCTGAACCACAGCAGTAAATATCACTTTAAAACAACATTTACACTTAAGATACTAACAAATGAAAGATTAACCATGCATACCGTATGCACGGCTAATTGGAGAAAGGAACAACACAAATATCTTGGTTAGAAGGGGTTATTTATCCAACCAAGTCTTATAAATTATCAGCAAAGCAGAGGCTGACCAGCTGAAGTTGTTACAATGTAAGCCTTGGCCAGTAATGGGATCATAATTTTCCCGAATAGGCTCCCCCCCTAAAATACCTTCACCATTATTAACCAGTCTACTGGCAAGCAGCTCGGCCTCTGTATTAAAACCATAACGTTGCAGACCTTGCAGCCCGAATAAGGCCTGATCTAACCATACTGGACCGCGCCAATATCGTTGGGCCTGAAAATGCGGGCTGTCAACACTCACTGTAGGGAAGGGGATCTTAGTTGCAAATGTCTTCGAAGTAAGCTGATGCTCAACTAACATATTGGCTTGAGTTTGTGATGCGACTCCTGCCCATAAAGGGATCCAACCTTCAACACCTTTACCTGCATCAGTCATCATCTCACGGCTGTTGTGACTAAACCTGACATCATAAAAGAAACCACTCTTAGCATCGAACATCTCTGTCTGTATCTTAAGCTTGAGCTGTTCGGCCTGAATAGACCAACGCGTACTTTCTTCACTACGGCCAAGTAAAGCAGACATTTTAGCCAGCAAGACTTTCTCTGCAAACAGGTAAGCATTAAGATCGACTGATTCCTGAGAGAGGGAGTAGCCTAATAATATCCCTTCACTATCGCGATTTTCTAATACTAATACGGACCCCTCATCATCGAATCTGGGGGCATTATCCATACCAGACTCCCAAGCTGCAGCCTCGATGATAGCGGTACGATCAGGTTTACCCTCTTTAATATGTGCCGGATGCACGTTCGCACCATACTCAGCCAAACCATTGCCATTATGATCTCGGTTGCGGTACCACCAGTTATGGTAGGCAACTAACTTAGGATAGAGTTGCTCGACAAAATCGGTATCTTGGCTGTGCTGATAAATAGCCCACACCGCCCATGCAGCTAAGGGAGGCTTACCATTGCGCTCATTCCAGTTCCCCCCTTCTCCACCTCGCACACTATCCTTGTTATAGAAAATAGCATCGGGTAAGTTGCCCTCATCCTGAGGCCGAACACTATCATTGCCAGTAAATTGATAATCGAACATGGCAAGCACATTAGATTTAGCCAACTCTGTATCAAAATATGCAAGGGCTACCGCTTGCTTCCAACTGTCCCAAGCCCACACGCCGTTGAACCATTTATAGGTTACCGAAGGAGTCACCGCATCCCTCAGTAACGCACCAGCAGGACTGCGCCAGTTATGTATCAAAGTCAGCATGCTTTTAACTGCCATACGTCGATAATTCAAATCATCTGACGAAATCAGCCTATCCAACCGCTGCTGCCATACTTGTTGATTATTGGTTAGTCCTATTTCAACTTGAGACCAATTGACCGCTTTATGTTGAATACGCTCCTCATGGGTATGAAAATATCGCTGGGCACTCAACACGGAAAGCTCACTCATCGGCACCACAGTCAGTTTGGAAGTCGTCGCCCGATAACCATGAGCCTCAAGGGGTTCTATCTGCATATCTCGATCAAACCAAAGCTCAAACTCAGCATCCGCTAACTGCATCTGCCAAGTGTCCATAATGGGGTTTAGTTTCCACCTCACTCCCTGTTTCCACGTTTCAAACTCACGAATTAAAGCATGTTGAGCAAGATTCGGATGGTGAGCAAATGGCTTTCCCGACCAGATGAGGCGCCAATGTTGTGGAGTTTGCGTATGATTAACCAGTCGAGTGGTGACCACGGAGGTACGTTCATCACTGTAACTCAGCTTAAGTTCTAGGGAGTACTCAGCCCAATGAAATGTCTGCACCAATCCATCGGGACGACTGTATTGCTCAATGCGATCAGCAGCCGTTAGCAACAACATCTCACCACTGTCCAGGTTCTCGATAGTCAGTTTTTGCAGGCGGTCGCTGAAATCTAATGTGTACTCTTGTGCAATGATCATCGGGCCGGTAAAACCAGCATATTGCTCAACACTATCTGGCTGATAAAAGCCATGCCACGCCCCTTGATCAACATAAGTTGCAGGGATCTTTAAATTACCTCTTTTATCTCTCTCCTCCATCGAAGTCGGTGTTCCTTGGTAAGGGAGAAGATTACGGTAGTCGACAGAATCAAGCGATGACAGGCTAGATACACACAGGAGCAGACAAGATAGCATTGAAATCACACATTATTGAATACAATATCCAGAGTATGTCGGTAAGTCAGTTTTGATGCAAGAGTAGTAACTGCACTTAAATGCTGTTCCTAAGCTCTGGCACTGAAACCTAGAAACTCGAGCCTCTCTACGGAGTAGGCTGACTCATATGCGCCATGTAATTTGCAATACCATCGAGGAACATCTGCACAGAGATCATAACCAGTACCATCCCCATCAAACGCTCTACCGCTGTCAGGCCTTTTTCTCCCAACACCTTAGTAAAGACTTTATAGAAAAGCAGAATAACCGCGCTCACACCCCATGCAGCCAATAAAGCGATAGTCCAATCTAACATGCGTGAGCTGTCTGTATGGGCCAACAAGATAAGCGCCGCCAATACTGAAGGGCCAGCCATCAATGGAATAGCCATAGGGACAATAAAAGGCTCTTCACCCGCCGCAAGCCCAACAACGCCGCCAGGCTGAGGAAAGATCATTCTGATCGCGATTAAAAACAGAATGATACCACCAGCAATACTGACAGACTCTGTTCTCAGATTGAGAAAACTAAGAATGGCTTCACCAGCAAACAGAAATGACACCATAATGATCAAAGCAAACAACAACTCTCTGATCAACACTCTGCGTCTTTTCTTAGGTTCAATATGACGCAAGATAGATGAAAAAATCGGCAAATTACCAAGCGGATCCATAATAAGAAACAACATTACAGCGGCAGAGAAGGTATCCATAGCAAATTAAGCCTGTTTTTTGTGAATAAGAAATGCAACACATTCTATAACCATTTTGAAACAATTTGATAGAAAAAACATACAGTAGAAATAACTAAAAATCCAATTCCCCTCCTAAGCATTACTCAACTTAATCAATAAATGGCGCTTAATACGGTGTATAAAAACGGCTTAACAAGTAAATGTGGTCACACTTGGTGTAAATAATGCGACCTTAACTGCTAATTTTTCAGAAACTGCTATACTAGCTCGTCTTTTTTAAGCCCCAGCTAAGCAAATCATGCTCTATCTATTAGCCAGTTGTATTGCTCTATTATTAGGCCCTATTTTCTATCGATACCTTTCGACTGAAAACGGTCTACAAAAAGGTCTAGACGGATTTATATTCGTATCACTAGGCGGCTTAGTGCTGGTGCATATTTTGCCAGAGTTACTGGAGCACGGCGGATTTCTAGCCATCATTTTCGTGATCATTGGCCTTTGGGGACCCACAGCCAGTGAAAAACTGTTCCATCGCTACTCAGAAGTCACCCATAATCTGACTCTGACCTTAGGCATAGGCGGACTGCTACTCCATACCATTACTGATGGCAGTGCCATGGTATTAGCACAACAAAATGACAACTCTATCCTACTGGCTTTGGGGGTGATTCTGCATCGACTACCGGTTGGATTAGCTATCTGGTGGCTACTAAAACCTCAGCTAGGTGCACGTTGGGCCATGGTGGTATTAGTCGCAATGATGCTGTTGACTGGCTTTGGTTATTTCGCTGGTGAGCAACTGTTAACTCATTTAAGTTTAGATAACACTGTCTACTTACAGGCTTTTGTCACAGGTTCAATTCTGCACGTGGTGCTGCATCAACCCCATGGCCAAAGCCATGAAGATAAACAGGGTAAATATGAGTATCAAGCAGGTATCGGCAGCCTACTTGGCATAGGGTTACTCTGTCTACTGCTGATGATGGACTCAGGTGGACACGAAAGTCATAATCACAGTCACAGTACTGAACAACTCGCAGACTGGTTGCTGACTCTTGCTCCCGTTTTACTGCTTAGTTATGTCGCGGCCAGTCTGAGATATTGCTTGGGTTTATCGCCTAAAACCCCTTCGTTAGCACTGCGGTGGTTACAGCGTTTGGCTGGACCCGAAGCCTTGATTATCACATTCTTACTGCTCGGTCCTATGTTCGCTATGCTGCAACTAGTGGGACTATTGACGATAGGAGCCCTGTTGACATGGGCTAAAGTTGAACCAACAGATCCTCACGTTCACTTGCCTCAATCTGCTGTGCGTTTCGGATTTTCTTATTTAGTCGACCGTAGTGCTCCCTGGGTGGTGCTTAGCCTGATCTTAGCCAATTTGATTGGCCATCCTTCAGTACCTCTAGCTAGCCCAGTTACTCAGGTTGCGGTGCTATTATTAGTCTTCTTACCTATGCGGTTCTGTAACTTAGGTGGCGCTGTGTTAGCGTTATCTCTCGCCTATAGTGGCTGGAGTAATGAAGCCGTCTTACTTGCTTTACTGGCTGCGCCTATCTTTAACCTCGCTCAGCTAAAGCTGATGAACTGGACTCAACGTGGTCTGCTGTTTACCTTGATATTGGCAAGCCTAGTGGTGATCAATATGATCCAGCCACAATGGCACTCGATAATGACGATACCTAATAGCATAAATACCCTGTCTTTAACGGCGCTGGCCTGCCTATTTGCAGCCAGCCTGTTACGCTTAGGACCGAGAAAGTTTATGGCCAGAATCATGTATCCTAAACCTAAGACCCATGATCACAATCATAGCCATGAGCATGGCCATAAACATTAGTACTCTTTATGAGTACACTGTCTAGATCAAAAGCTAGATTCTGAAACCAGTTCAGTATACCCAAGCTTTTGATCTTACTTACTGCTAGCGCCTTTACCTTTGCTTGAACTCGTTACTCGTTACTAGAGACTCGCAACTTTTTACATTTCACTGATCCAAACTGAAAAGAAATAGCTTTGAATTTAAATCCAGTTTAAATTCAAAGTATCATTCTTTAATTTAAGCTGCCTATGTGCATCTTGTTTATCGCGTTGGAACAACATCCCAAATACCCGCTTATCATCTGCGCTAATCGTGATGAGTTTCATCACCGACCCACAGAGCAGGCTCATTTCTGGATGCCGGACAATCAAATACTCGCAGGTAAAGATCTTCAGGCTGGGGGAAGTTGGCTCGGCATAAATCGACGAGGTGACTTCGCCGCACTGACCAACTTTCGAGATCCTCAAGCCCAGCAAGATGGAATGAAAAGTCGCGGCGAGTTAGTCCTCAACGCCCTAAAATCTCAAGCACCACTCACCTCATCTTGGTTAAAGGAACACAGCCAAAACTACAACCCTTTCAATCTGGTATTTGGCAATAGAGATGAGATCTACTGTTATAAAAGTACAGACAAAACCCTCACCTCACTGACTCCAGGCTTTCACTCCATTAGTAATGGCAATTTAGATGACATATGGCCAAAAATGGCGCGAGGTACACAAGCTTTAGAAAAGGTGATATCAGAATCTGACGAACCTGATATCGATGCTTTACTGTCTATCATGAAAGATGAGACTCGAGCCGAAGAGAGTGAGCTTCCTCAAACAGGAATAGCACTAGAGTGGGAGCGTCTGCTCTCCTCCATCTATATACGCCATCTAGAATACGGCACCCGTTCCACCAGCATCATACTTGATGATCACCAAGGTCATACCCGCTTCATTGAGGTTAGATATGATGGCAAAGGACGCACTTTAGGACGTCAGGAATATAAACTATAAAGTGATGTGGCAAGTTGCGAGGTGGAACATGATTCAATCAGAAGTGTGATCGTGTGTTATAACCCAACGATCATCAATTTTTTCGACCAAAAGGGTAAATACACCGCCGGGCTGATCTTTGGCTCGAGTTAATTGCCAACGGCCAACCACCATTGCCGCATAATTACTTAGCATTTTGATCTCCTTGATGGTGAATTTCAAGGTGCCTAAGGTGGCCTTATCCGGATAGTTTTTTTTATAAGCCGCTAAGGTATCTTCCCAACCATAGCGAAACTTGTCTCCGGACACAAAACGCATCTTATCGTTATTCCAGTAACCTTGCATATACCCATCAAGATCACCACGATTCCAAGCAGATTCCTGCTCCTGTATCACTTGAGCAATATCATCACTGGGCACTGCCAATGCGCTAAAAGCCGTCAACATCAATAGAGCAACAAGTCCTTTTCTAATCATGATATATCCAGATATGAGTGAATGCCTATAGTGAGGTATACTACACTATTCCACGTCTAGTAATTATCATTTCTAGACCGATTTTTAATTTTCAAGACTTAGAGTTTTCTTATATGTTTCAACAGTTTTGCAAATTCGCGTTAAAATTAACCGGCTGGAAGATTTCGGGCCTACTGCCTAGGGATCATCAGTATGTGGCTATAGTTGGTCCCCATACCAGTAATTGGGATTTTATTATCGGTGTACTCGCCCGTGGTGCTTTAGGATCCAAAGTTAACTTTCTCGGTAAACATCAACTATTTATCCCGCCTTGGGGTTGGTTCTTCAAAGCAATCGGTGGCACGCCTGTCGATAGACGCAAGAGTAACAACTTAGTCGATGCAGTAGTGCTATTATTCAAGGAAAACCCTAAGTTTTCTCTCGCATTAGCTCCTGAAGGAACCCGAAGCCCAGTTAAGCGTTGGAAAACAGGTTTCTATCATATCGCCAGTAAGGCTAACGTTCCGATTGTCACAATAGGATTAGACTTTGACAATAAGAAAGTGCTTATCCCCGACGGGTTCGATACAACAGAGGATATGCAGCAGGACATGGATAGGATCACCAGCTTCTATCGTTCAATAAATGGACGCCACCCTAAGGCGATCCCAGATTTTACACCCCATGAGTAAAAGTAGATGCATTAGCTAGTCAATAGTCTAGCTGCTCGCTATAGTAGCTACACCCACTAGTGAATAAGATACAACCTATGCTCTTTGATACTTGGCTACTCTACTTCTTCGCTGTACTCCTAATCGCTGTTTCTCCAGGAACAATGGCTGTTCTCTCCATGAGCCACGGCATTCATTACGGTAAGAGTCGCTGTTTAGCAACAGCTTTGGGCAGTGTCGCCTCGGCGATGATTTTGATGGCGGCATCGGCTGCTGGACTCGGCGCCCTATTAAGCGCAACGGAGTATGGCTTTACTATTCTAAAATATTGTGGCGCGGCTTACCTGCTGTTTTTGGGGATTAAACTCTTGCTCACTAAGCCCAGTGCCAAGGGCTTAGATCTGCAACATATAAAAGGAAAAGGCAGCCCGAAACAGATGTTCAAACAGGCTTTTTTAGTCGGAATAAGCAACCCGAAAGATCTACTTTTCTTTGGTGCGCTATTCCCACAGTTCATCGACATCACAGCCCCACAAGGCCCGCAACTTGCGATTCTAGCTGTCACTTGGGCTATTGTAGATTTCAGCTTTGTAATGATCTACGCCAGTATGGCTAATGTATTAGCACCAACCTTAAAAACCAGCAATAAGCTGCATTGGTTCGACCGAACCAGCGGTGGTGTGTTTCTCACCCTCGCAGCGATCTTAGTTTCCAGAGAAGCATGATAAAACAAGATGGAGATCTGCTTCTCTTCGCCACACTATTCCACCAATAAATCATCGACATCACAGCCCAGACACAAAAAAGCCTCGGCGAACTAATTTTGCATAGGCTTCAATTTTATTGATTACTTATCGCTAATAACTTGCGACTCATAATGCTTAGCTTACCGCTTTCAAACTTCGAATATCTGAACCTGTGGGGGCTTGGAAAGCCCTCAATCCGAATGTAGGTAATATTGCAAAAACATGGTCAAATATGTCCCCTTGAATATCCTCATAATAATTCCAGCGAATGTCGGTGCTGAACACATAAACTTGAATTGGAATACCCTCTGAGGTGGACTCTAACTGGCGTACCAACAAGGTCATATCATTATGAATTAAGGGATGCCTAGTCACAAACTCAAACAGATAAGCTCTAAAGGTTCCTATATTAGTCAGATGACGACTATTCACGGGCATATCGGCATCTTCAATACTGGTATTAAACTCAGAAATCTCCTTATCCTTCTTAGCAAAATACTCTTTCAAATAGTTAATTTTACTTAACTTGGCATGCTCCTCTTCCGATAGAAAGTGTACACTCTCTATATCGATAGAAACCGCACGCATAATACGCCGCCCTCCCGATTCAGACATACCGCGCCAGTTCTTGAACGCATCAGAAACTAAGGCATAAGCTGGGATCATAGAGAGAGTATTATCCCAGTTCTGTACCTTAACAGTGGTTAGAGACACCTCAATGACAGAGCCATTGGCACCATATTTATCCATCTCGATCCAGTCACCCGTACTCACCATACGGTTAGCCGCTAACTGAATTCCAGCAACAAAACCTAGAATAGTATCCCTGAACACCAACATCACCAAACCGGTCATAACACCTAAACCGCTTAAGAAGTAGACAGGAGAT
The DNA here is from genome assembly GCF_027571385.1 of Shewanella sp. MTB7. Lineage (NCBI taxonomy): Bacteria > Pseudomonadati > Pseudomonadota > Gammaproteobacteria > Alteromonadales > Shewanellaceae > Shewanella > Shewanella sp. MTB7. Next base: position 6,219,058 of record NZ_CP085636.1, read on the forward strand.
TGATTAGCAAGAACAGAAATCGAAATAATGATGGCAACAAAAAAGAGAAAGAGTTTGAAAAGCTGGACAAAACTTTTAATAGGCAGACGTCGACTCACATGGTTAAAGTCAGCAATATCATTAGCAGCATCCAGTGCACTATAGATGGCGCGCACTAGCATCACGACAATAAAAACACTTAAGAGACGATCAATCAAAGAGCTTATTAGCACATGATCTTTCAGAACTACTGGGATCAACAGATTCATAACCAGCGCGGGCACAACGTAAGAGAACTTCTCCAGTACCTTACGCCTCATAAAAATGTCATCCCAACTCGCTTTTGAACGATGGATAACGATATTCATCGCGCGAACGACACCGCGCCTGACAAATAGATAAGAAACCATAGACAAAATGAGGCTAGCAAACACCAGAATTGCAGTTGAAATATCATCTGATGGCAGGCTGTTAATCCCCCAATCCGTAAATAACTGAGAGATCTTCAATCTTAGTTCTTGATCCACTATCAAGCCTCCTTAAAACATCAGCCCTATGGCATGAGTGTCTATTTCATGAAATCGGTATTATATACCCAAGCTACTTGGAAATGCAGGGGGCTGTGGGAATTTAATGACCTTGCCCCAGAAGCGCTACACTCAAGCAGAGCCATCACATCGTTATACTGATTGGTATAAGCACTATTCACGCAGAATCTGAAAAAATCTTACTACTGGCAATCTCCTAAGATTGTCGATGAAACTCTTTACGTTTATGCTAAGGCCAACTTATCTCATTTGGTTCAAACCTATGCGTAAAACATTCAAGACCCTAACCGGCCTCGCACTTCTCATGTTGGTGCTCCCAGCCATGGCAGCTGAACTCACTACAATCACATTAGACAACGGCGCTAAAGTTAGGCTCAGCGATGACTTTACTTGGGAGTATGTGATCTTAGAGACCGAACCTTCGGCTCCTGAAGCTGTTATCGCTGCAAGCCCAATCGTCAGCTCATCACAAGCAGCTCAAATAACCGCTCCCGCCACTGCGAGCACGAGCACGCCAACCTTAACCGCCAACGCCATGGCACAAGCAGCGCTACTTAAAGTGACAGCAAAAGATGGCGTAAAAGTCAGTTTTCTTAAGAGTCAGTGGGATGAAGATGGTCGCTTAGGCCTAACCTTTGATCTGGCCAGTACTAGCCCTGAGCATTACGTATTAATCGAACTCGACGTCACCTTATTCGACGACACTGGCAAGCTATTAAAGACTGAGACTATCAAGGTTTGGAAAGCTATTTTCAGAATGCCTGATACCTACCTGCGTAAAGGTCAGCAACGTGAAAGTAGAGTCTTCTGGATTGAGGGCATTGACCCTAACATCTGGACTAAAGAGTTGATGAGCCTGAAGATCGGCGAAATGGATTCGAGGATGTAGGCTTGCTTTAGGCCCGAGAGTCGAGGACGTTCGTAAACTCACTGCGAGAGCGCAGCAAGCTGCTTCTAGGCTTGAGTATTAGCTGGTTCTAGGTTCTACATATTATTAAACGAAAAAAGCCAGCAGAGTTAACCCTCTTCTGGCTTTTTCGTTTGAAGCCCCTAAAAACAGGCAACAAAAAGGGCCCTGAGGCCCTTCATATAATCATGGGTTAATCGATACCATTCACCCAACCAACTAAGCAACGAACTAACCAATTAATCCAAAAAAATTTCCAGCTAGTTTAATTAGAAACTAGCCAGCATTCCTTTTGGCAGATAAGCATTAAAGCTCGCAGTCAGCAGTAGATCATTTGACGCTTCGATATCCGGACCGAAGAATCTGTCCTTATCGTAATAAGCCACCACTTCACGTAACTCCGCTTTTGCTTTAGCAATTGCGACACTTGGCTGTAATGGCATACGGAAATCAAGTCCTTGCGCCGCAGCCAATAACTCTATCGCTAACACACCGCGAGTGTTTTCTGACATATCTCGCAAACGACGCGCCGCAAACGTGGCCATAGACACATGATCTTCTTGGTTAGCCGAAGTAGGCAAACTGTCTACCGATGCTGGATGAGCGTAAGTTTTGTTCTCTGAAGCCAATGCCGCAGCAGTAACCTGAGCAATCATAAAGCCAGAGTTCACACCGCCATTTTCAACAAGGAAAGGAGGCAACTTAGACAAGCTAGAGTCGATCAAGAGTGCGATTCGACGTTCAGCAATTGAGCCTAATTCAGCAAGAGCAATCGCTAAGTTGTCAGCTGCCATAGCCACCGGCTCAGCATGAAAATTACCCCCTGAGATGATATCGCCGGTATCTTGGAAAACCAGCGGGTTATCGGTCACACCGTTAGCTTCTGTTCCTAATACATCTGCCGCATGACGAATTTGAGTTAAACACGCCCCTAGTACTTGTGGCTGGCAACGCAGTGAATAGGGATCTTGTACCTTCTCACAGTTAACATGATCTAAGCTGATCTCAGACTCATCACCTAATAGATGACGGAAAATAGCCGCCGAATCGATCTGACCTTTCTGACCACGTGCAGCATGAATACGTGCATCGAACGGGCTACGACTGCCCATCGCAGCTTCAACACTCATGGCGCCGATAACGGAGCTCGCCGCAAACAGGTCTTCTGCGTTAAACAGGCCTTCGAGTGCAAGTGCTGTCGAAGCTTGCGTACCATTAAGCAGGGCTAAGCCCTCTTTAGCTGCAAGTTCAATAGGCTGTAAACCCGCAATTTCAAGTCCTTCAGCAGCCGTTAGGATCTGTCCCTTATAGCTCATCTCACCTTCGCCAAGTAACGGCAGGCACATATGCGCTAGTGGCGCTAAGTCACCAGACGCCCCCACTGAACCTTTTTCAGGTACACAGGGATACACTTCAGCATTGACGAGAGCGATAAGGAAATTGATCACTTCTAAACGAATACCAGAGAAACCACGACTCAACGAGTTGATTTTAAGCACCATCATCAAGCGCACAGTGGCATCTTGCATATATTGGCCGATACCAGCAGCGTGGGACAACACGATTGAGCGCTGTAACAGTTGCAGATCTTCAGCGACAATCTTGGTGTTTGCCAACAGGCCAAAACCGGTATTGATACCATAAACAGTGCGGTCTTCATCCAATACTCGCTGAACTAAACCAGCACTGGTATGGATATCCGCTATCGCACTTTGTGCAAGCTCTAAGCTTACTTTGCCACGGCTAATTTCGCGGATTTGAGATAGAGTAAGGGTACCTGGGTTTAATACTAAATGGCTCATTTTCTACTTGCCCTCTTTATTTTCAGTATTTAGCATCGGCAGGTCTAGACCCTGCTCTTTTGCACAATTTTTAGCGATATCATATCCAGCATCGGCGTGACGCATCACGCCCGTTGCTGGATCATTCCACAATACCCGGCCAAGACGCGCCGCAGCATCGTCACTGCCATCAGCCACAATCACCACACCAGAGTGTTGACTAAAGCCCATGCCCACACCACCACCGTGATGCAAAGACACCCAAGTCGCGCCACTGGCAGTATTGAGTAGCGCATTCATTAATGGCCAATCAGATACTGCATCAGAACCATCGAGCATAGACTCAGTTTCACGGTTAGGACTGGCAACAGAGCCTGAATCCAGGTGGTCACGCCCGATAACGATAGGGGCAGAAAGCTCACCATTTTTAACCATCTCGTTAAAGGCCAACGCCAAACGAGCACGGTCTTTTAAGCCGACCCAACAGATACGTGCAGGTAGACCTTGGAAGGCAATACGCTCACGAGCCATATCTAACCAGTTGTGCAGATGTGGATTATCAGGAATAAGCTCTTTCACTTTCGCGTCTGTTTTATAGATATCTTCTGGATCGCCTGAAAGCGCTACCCAACGAAATGGACCAATACCTTCACAGAAAAGAGGACGCACATAGGCAGGCACGAAACCAGGGAAGTCGAATGCATTCTCAACGCCCTCTTCCAGTGCCATTTGGCGAATATTATTGCCGTAATCGGTTGTTGCAGCGCCGGCAGCTTGAAGTGCTAGCATCGCCCTAACCTGAACCGCCATAGATTGTTTAGCCGCCTTTACAACTGCCGCTTCATCGGTTTTACGCATCTCGATAGCTTGCTCAAGCGTCCAACCCTGAGGCAGATAACCATTTAATGGGTCATGAGCCGAGGTTTGATCTGTCACTACATCCGGCGTGATACCACGCTCGACTAACTCAGCGAATACATCAGCTGCGTTACCGAGTAGGCCAACAGAAACAGGCTTACCACTCTTGTTAGCTTCATCAATCATCGCTAACGCTTCATCAAGAGATGTAGCTTTTTTATCGACATATTTAGTGCGCATGCGGAAATCGATACGAGTTTCATCTACTTCACAGGTCAGTACTGAGTAACCCGCCATCGTACCAGCTAGAGGCTGAGCGCCGCCCATGCCACCAAGGCCACCGGTTAAAATCCACTTACCAGCAGATGAACCACCAAAGTGTTGATTCGCCATGGCAACAAACGTCTCATAAGTGCCTTGGACAATACCTTGAGAGCCGATGTAAATCCAAGAACCTGCTGTCATCTGGCCGTACATGGCCAAACCTTTCTTGTCTAACTCGTTAAAGTGCTCCCAGTTAGCCCAATGTGGCACTAAGTTCGAGTTAGCAATAATCACCCTTGGTGCATTGTTGTGAGTCTTGAATACACCAACGGGCTTGCCCGATTGCACCATTAAGGTTTCATCCTCTTCAAGACGCTGCAGTACTTCAATAATCTTGTCGTAGCACTCCCAATCTCGGGCTGCTCGGCCAATGCCACCATAAACAACCAAGTCTTCAGGGCGCTCGGCGACATCAGGATGCAGGTTGTTCATCAACATACGCATCGGTGCTTCTGTCATCCAGCTCTTACAACTGAGTTGTGTGCCATGTGGTGCGATAATACGGCGACTAGGATCGTGTCTCTTATCCATCTTGCATACCTCATTTCAATTTGTTTGTTTCTGATATCGCTCTTTTAAAGAGCTTTAGTTATATTTGCTGTGCTTTATCTTTGTCTTTTACTTTAAATCTACTTGTATATACAACACTTAATCCTGCTTCTCGGCTCGCTAATTCTGTTGCTTTCACCACAGATTTAACGCTCTGACTCATGCTCTTCTCCACGACCACGCAGTGGTATTCATCGAAATGCGCAGCCGATCGATTTTTAGAACATCAAATGGCTAGAACGTCAGATGACCACCCAATCTAAAACGGCTTCCAGGGTGTATTAACTTGGCAAAACTCACCACACCTTGGCGAGACCAGGTACGGCGCAAGATCTGCAAGCAAGGTTCGGTCGCTTGGATATTCAGAGCTTGTTGATTATGTTTGTTGGCAATTACGGCCTCTAAGGTGTGGCGCGCTTCCGTCAGCGGCGCAACTTGTGACAGATACTCATGGGGGGTTTGTGAGGTAAAATCTTGCACTAAATATTCAGGGACTAGCTTAGGGTTAACAAAGCGTTCCTCCAGTTGTAAAGGCACGCCATCCTCGCTATGAACCAATACAGAATAGTAAACCCGACTGCCAGCCTCCAATCCAAGTGCTATCGCGATAGGAGCAATAGCCTCAATGCTAGTCAACTCAAGCTGCTTAACACTATAACCGTGGCCCCTATCTTTAATTTCATCGGCAATATTGCGGATAGCCATCATAGAAGATTGAGACTTAAGCTCAGCAACAAAAGTGCCCAAACCTTGAGTTCGCTCAAGGACCCCACTATCCACCAGTTCAGTTAAAGCACGTCGCGCCGTCATTCGGCTGCAATCAAACTGTTCTGCCAACTGATTCTCAGAAGGGACACGGGTATGCTCCTCCCACTCACCAGATTCAATACGGGCTAATATAGACTGCTTGATCTTAGCAAATTTGGGCGTGGCCACAGGCGCTCCTTAAACGTGAATATTGCACTAAGCTAATAAAAGCAGCTATCTCGCACTTAACCACTCAATCTAGGTTAACGATTTTGGTGGTTCTAGCTGGTTATGTCTCTCTGGTAGAGATAGCACTTTTCAAATGATTAACATTATCGCTATAATCCTAGCTTGTATATACAAGTAAATACAAGTTGGATCACACTTTTATTTTCTTTAGAATGAATTTATACCCAAGCCGTTTGGGTGTACCACATAAATAAGAGAGCACATCATGTCTTGGGATCAGGTCTGGATCGACGTCAACGTAGCAAGTATGGACCCTGCTGTATCAGCACCTTACGGCGCAATAGTCGATGCAGCAATGGCTGTAAAAGATGGCAAAATTGCTTGGGTCGGGCCAAGAGCTGAACTGCCAGAATTCGATGTAATGTCAACGCCACTTTACCGAGGTAAAGGTGGTTGGATCACCCCTGGCCTTATCGACGCTCATACCCATCTTATCTTTGCCGGTAATCGCGCTAACGAATTTGAGCAACGTCTGCAGGGCGCCACTTACGAAGAGATATCCCGTAGTGGTGGTGGTATTATTTCAACGGTTAACGCCTGTCGTGAAGCCAGTGAAGCCGATCTGTTCGAGCTGGGGCGCAAACGCCTTAACGCCTTAGCTAAAGAGGGCGTAACCACTGTCGAAATTAAATCTGGCTATGGTTTAGACACTGAAACAGAATTAAAAATACTGAGAGTCGCTCGCGAACTCGGAAAACATCACCACGTTGATGTAAAAACCACCTTCTTAGGTGCCCATGCCATTCCGCCAGAATACAAAGATGACACAGAGGGCTATGTAGATCTGGTGGTCAACGAGATGCTACCTGCTGTTATAGCCGAAGGGCTAGCCGATGCTGTCGATGTGTTCTGCGAAAATATCGCCTTTAACATTGAACAGACTGAACGAGTATTGACAGCAGCAAAAGATGCAGGACTCGATATCAAACTTCATGCTGAGCAACTGTCAAACTTAGGTGGCTCAGCCATGGCAGCCAAACTCGGCGCTAAGTCTGTGGATCATATCGAATACTTAGATGAAGCCGGCGTTATCGCACTGAGCAAAAGTGGTACCTGCGCCACCTTATTACCCGGTGCTTTCTACTTCCTACGTGAAACCCAGATGCCACCAATAGAGCTATTGCGTAAGTACAAGGTACCTATAGTACTAGCCAGCGACTACAACCCCGGTTCATCACCATTATGTTCTAGCCTACTGATGCTCAACTTGGGTTGTACCCTGTTTCGCTTAACACCAGAGGAAGCACTTGCTGGCATGACTCGCAATGCTGCTAAAGCGCTAGGCATTGAAGACAAGGTCGGCGTGTTAGCCGCCGGCATGCAAGCGGATTTTTGCTTATGGGATATCACTACACCAGCAGAACTTTCCTACTCCTATGGCGTTGGCACTTGCCTTGAAGTGGTGAAGAATGGACATCTAGTTCACCAATAATTTGGCAACCAGAGCGATGAGGCAGATTCATCGTTATTTATCGTAACCCTCAAGGGTGTTGATATTTAGCAGGCTTAATTGATAACCATAGCGTTATGGTTATCAATTGCTTGCAGCAATTAAATCTGTCCAGAATGATCAGGCTATTTATCATTTGATATAGTTTTATTTGGCGTTCTGGGTACTTGGTAGTTTTATGGTATCCATAATCTTGCTGTAATTTATAACCTGCGGTTAGCTGAATGTGCAGATACTTCTGTGACACGGCACGAGTATATCCCTATAGCCTCTACTACAGCCAATAACCTCCATGTTAAACAGCCAGTTCGATATCCCTATCTCCCGCTCGAAGAGTTTCACCTTGTGAAACCTCGCCTTGCTGTCGAAGGTCACAGCCGCATCTGCACTGGCTGATTTACAAGAAAGTAGTCTCTTCGATTTAAACACCATATAGTTACAGCTAATAAGTTGTGCAGCCTTCCAGCTATTGAGCCATCGTTTTTAAACCAGATGATCTGAGCAAACATGATTTAATCACCCCTCCCAAAATTTTCGAGTAGATCCGATAAGTCCCCGTTGGAAGGCGAATAATCACCGTAGGTGGTTGTACTTATAAGCGAGAGACATGGATACCGAGCTGGCCGTTACACAGGGATGTTATTGGTGAGAATATTCTCTCCTTGGTCGACTCTTTGCACCTTAGAGGGGTTGAAGACCCACGACTTTAATCCAAACAAATACCAGAGATTGCCCCCACAAGCCTACTATTAGCGAGTCAGCAAGCTTGATTTATTTAGACCCCTCGTTGCCTTATTAGCCTACTAAGGGCGTAAATTAACAATACTGATATTGATGCGATAACTGATGATATCGTAGATGCACTACTCGCAAGCGAGCTGAAATCAAATGAGGGCCGTAAGAGATAGAGGCATAGATAGGCTATGGGTAGCTGCATCAAGATTGCAGAAAACAGATCAACTGGCAGTGTTGATAGAATATTTCGATAGCCGAAATAAACGGAGCCTGAGAGGATAAATACCAAACTGACGTCATGCAATATTAGCCATAGATACTAGATGCTATTGGCATTGAGATCTACAACCGAGATTAAGTACTTCAACATATAGGTAGCCGTATAACTCAACATGATTAGACTTATTTCGGCTAATAAAATACCAACAGCAAGCGCTGGCAGATATCTAATTAATGCCCCTACTCTCATTCCTATGCTTCCCCAAAAACCATTGTCTGTAGATGGCTATTCTAAGCTTAAATCTCTAACAATAGAAAATCATCAGACTTTTTGTCCTCCTTCAACAGTGGTTAGATTCATGAATGCTACTGGAGCGTTTACGTTTGCGAGTCCCACCGATTGAGCATTGTTGTTTCCACTGAGCAATAAAAACAGAACAAAATACATCTACTAAAATATCCATATACCCTCTGCGAAATTGATTAATTTTGGTAGAAAAGCCTGATCACAAAGAGGACGATTAACTCAATTTTTTTCTTGAGCTAACAAATGAGGGGCAGTGAACTCAACCAATAAATACCCCTTTTTATTTATTCCACGGATCATTACCGTTACCATATTGCCTTGTTTTGATTTGGCATGTAAAACATTGCCATAACAGTCACCGTGCAAAATACACTGATATGTTGAGAAACTTCCTAATTGTAAGCTAACGTACTCATAATCATTAGAAGTCAAATACTCTTTGATCTCCTTCTCAATATCCTTAAGTTCTGTACTTTCTAATTTATATGTTTCTGAAGATATTCTAATTAAACTGAGTCCTGATTCAACACTTCCTTTGAGGAAGCATTTTAGGGCTTTAGTGTTATTTCCTGGTAAATTATTAGTTAATACAGTGACAGTGTTTCCATTTATATTGATATCCCCATACGCAGACAAATCCGCTCCCCATGTCAAACCAAATGGAGCTTTTGCTAAAGATATCGATGAATAAAAAATAAGTATTAAGATAATTATTCTCATTCTCACCCCCTGTTAAACATCTTATTTCAGTCTTAGTTTATTTATCAAAATAATATCCCTGAAAAAAATCAAAAGGTAAAAGTCTTACTAATAGATATTCATTTTCTGTCTCAATTTTTTCTGCGATAAGCTTCGCCCCATCTTGTTTGAGAGAGTACAAGCCATCTAAGAATTTATTATAATTTCTATCTAACCCAAGGAGTATCTCAGTCATATCAACCTTTACATACGTGTAGTCTTTGATATATTGATGGGTAACTTTTGAAAAACAATAATCGTCAGCAGCAAATATAATATCTTCAAGCAAAAGTCGAGTAAAAGTTTTCCTAATTAACTTATCTGAATACTCAAACCGCTCTGTTATTTCGAATACGACTTCAACCCCTAAAGACAACAGTTTGTTACGACATAATAGCAATTTCTCAACCATGTAGTTGTTAGTGAGTATGTAGCGCTCAACATTTACAAATATAGTATCAACAAACATACAGCTTGTGAGTGATTTGTTAATCAAGTTGGTTATCTGCTTTTCCAGTATTTTACTACCTTCAGTAAAGTTTAGTCTCAAAAAATACTCTTCAACAGTAAGTCCATTCAATCTGGTTGGTCGAGTTAGTAACTCATACGCAAATACAACTCCATCTCTATTCACAATACTCTGGACGACAAAATAATGTGAGCAAGAGTCAGAGTTATTACACTCACCTTGAAAAAAACAATCCTCTTTATATTTACAGCTCTTACGGTTCGAAATACCAAACATTGAATTGCCTTCTAACCCTAACATTACTCTAGCATCCATATTAATACCTGTGCACGCAAATAAATTCAACTACAATATATTTTCGTGACAATTGACAATTACAATAAAACAACTTTCAAATACAATTAATGAAAACCATAAAATAAACAAATATAAATGAGAGCAATCATCAAACTCTTACTATTATTTATTCACATGAATCCAACTGATACATTATATTCTCGATAAATGAACTTACATCAGGAGGAACATCATTATTCATATAGTTAAGATAAATAGATTGTTCCCATATCCCTGCTGCCAAAGATTGAACCAGCTGACCAGATGAAATTAGATTCTGTACACTTTTCAAGGGTAAATATGCTCCCCCTCTATTCTTTATCATATAATTTAGTGCAATATTACTTGAAGATGTTCTTAAACATGGTATCACCGGTCCCCCCAACAAACTTGATTGAGCGACAGCAAATTGTGGTCCCCAGTCTACATAAATGTATCGACATAAAGAATCCTCTTTCCAATTAACTGTATGTACTAATCCAATATTTATTTTTGATACTTTAGTACTCGAAACACCTGCCGCGATTACCGGTTCTAAAGTAAATGCCAAGTCCAAAGTATTATTTAACAAATTTTCTCTAATTTGGTCTCTACTCTGAAAATCAGCGATAAAGCTATGCTTCTCAAAATTTTTAGTTGCATAACTTAAAAAATCATTCAAGTAAGCATCCCAGACGTTTGGTGTTCCAGCTAACTTTATCTGAAGATCTACTCCGCTTGTAAGTGATAGTTCTAATTTAGATCTTATTGAAGTATTGGTTATTAATTCAGCATACCCAACCAATCGTTCCCCTGTGGATGTTAGACTTATGTTGTTCCTGTCGCGTGTCAATAATTTAGTGTCGTAATAACTCTCCAGTATTTTAATACGTGAACTCACCGTAGATTGACTTATATAGAGTTTCTCTCCAGCCCTTCCAAAGTGACGAGTTTTCACAACTTCAAGGAACGTTTGAAAAAATTTAATATCCATAAATAGCCCTTTCCCCTAATGATACTAATACAAGTACATACGCATAATATTTTCAATCATTAGAAAATGTCAGAACCTTGGCGAGATACAATTACACCAAACTCACTTTTTTGTTCAAAAACACCCCATGCAAATGTTATATGGTGACCTTATATAATACCTCTGCTTAATTGTAACCATTGTGTATTACTTTTATATAAACAAAAAACTATTGTAAAAACCAGTCACAACTCATTCTAAACTCAAATCATCAAAACTCAAAACATACATTGATGAGATTTTTCGTTCATTATCATTAGAGTTTTGCATTAAAGTACAGCTATCAGCACGGATACTAATTTTATTCAGTATGTTTAATAACTGACTATTAATTATTTCTCTTTCATAACGACAATAATATATCTGTCTGAAACCTCTCTTAAACATCACTCGATGAATGCCTCTGATTGTTATATCAAGAAGTACATTAGCAATAATTAGCCAACATATTCCACGGATGCATTTACAATGTTTAATGCATCTCAAGTTAATTATCATACACATGTTATTTCTATAAAATCTTAATTACTCTACATATATACATGAATAATTATACTGGACAATAATATTAATGAAATTCATCGATTGTATTACCATTCATTGCAGTCAATAGATTTTCTACTTGTACGAGTATGCCTATCATTCCTCTTAAATGAGACAAAGCTCTGAAGGAATATCAGAAACCCGCAGAGGATAAATCTGGACTTTACATATACAGAAGTAGCTTCGCTGGTCAGGCTTTGAAAACAATGTAGATATTCAAATTGAAGCTGGCGAAGGGTATTTTGTTGAACAGTATATAAAGCTGGGCGTATTTGTAGATGGAGTAGCACTAGAAAAAGTTGCTAGCCAAAAAAGGGATGAAGAACGTTTTGGCATCTAAATTAACCAAAGAGACAGATAAGGACATTTACCTTAAAAAAACTGAAACAAACTAGCCGACATTTGGAAGCAACGGCTTAAAAGTATCTCTTTTTCTTAATTTTCCGGATTATGCCGGCATTTTTAGTTAGTTTTGTGCCAACTGCCCTTGCAGCCAGCTGCGCACTTTGACGATGCCGGGCTCGGCTAATCGCTGGCGATGGCAACTAAAGAGGAATTCAAAGCCAGTGTGGATATCTGGCCAGGGTAAGGCTACGAGTCGCCCCTGTTCGATATCTTGTTCCACCATAAAGTCTGAGGCCAAGGTAATACCTAAACCAGCAATTGCCGCTTCAATCGCCAACAGCACATGGCTGACCACCTGGTGAGTAGCACCTTGATCAAAATCGATTTGATTGCGCTCACACCAGCGTGGCCAATCAAGCCCCAACGGCCCCTCATCGACAATAAGCAACATATATTGCTGAAAATTTGCCAGCTCCATTGGCGAGTGTTGTTCGGCATAACTTGGGCTACAAACAGGGATAAGACGCTCCTGTAGCAAACACTCCTGATGAAATCCTCGGGGTACCTTTTGGCCAGTAATTAAGATATCGCAATCGAGTCCTACGAGCTCCGGATCTTGGCTGACCATCTCTAAACGCAGTTTCACCTCTGGGTGGTGTCGTTTAAAGTCCCCAAGTCGTGGGATCAACCATTTAACGGCGAACGAACTATAAACCACTAAGGTCAAGTCCTGACTAGGTACACCTTGTGCCTGTTGACAGAGATTAGAAAGTTCATTGAACTCCAGCTCAAGGCCTTTGGCCAATTGCGCCCCCTTGGCAGTTAGCGTCAATTGACGACGACTACGATCAAACAGGTGAGTGCCAAAATATTGTTCAAGTAAGCGAACTTGATGGGATACCGCACTCTGGCTAATACATAGTTCAGCACCAGCTTGGGAGAAGTGTTGTAATCTAGCCGCGGCTTCAAATACTTGTAGCGCTCTAAGGGGAGGTAGCTTTCTCATCTAAACGTCATCTCATTATCAACTTAACCTCATCTAAGAGATACCTTATATGAATTTAACTCATGAGTTGACAAAAAACATCATTTTTAGCCTTAAGCTGTGCTCGGTATCATAGTGACCTAATCTTTGATGAGCGTTAACCATGAAAAACAAGGTACAGCTGGGTTTACTATTACTGATCGCAGGGAATCTATTCAGCGCTTTGTATGATGTCAGTATTAAGTGGCTACCAAGTGATACTAATGCCACCACATTTCTATTAGTGAGACAAATTACTTCGATCTTTATCCTCGCCCCTCTATGGTTCTGGGTAGGAAAGCCTCAGCCTGAGCGTTGGGGGATTCACTTTTGGCGAGCGAATATTGGAGCTGTAGGTGCACTAGGTCTAATCATAGGTTTAATGGCATTGCCACTGGCCAGTGTTAGCGCGCTATTTTATACCGCGCCTTTAATGATCATGGTGCTAGGTTATCTCTTTTTAAAAGAGCGAGTCACACCAGGACAATGGTTATGTGCAGTATTGGGAATGATGGGGGTACTATTAATTTTAAAACCAGGTTCCATGGCATTGGCAGGGGGAGCCGTGCTATTTAGCGCGTTAACCTTTGCGATCTGTCAGTTGAGCTTGCGTAAACTGTCTTTCAACGACCACCCGATTCTGCCTTTAATGCTCTATAACCTATTAGCTTTACCTCTAGCGATGATAATGGCTGGGATTCAAGGCGTAGTAGGATTAAGTTGGCAGCTATTGATCGTCGCCTTGATCAGCAATGTCTGTTTATTGGTGTATCACTGGTTTTGTGTTCTAGCTTATCGTCAAGCTCAAGCAGGAGAGATTGCCATTGCTGAATATTCAGGCTTACTGTTTATTGTCTTTATGGGCTGGTTACTCTTCGATGAGTGGTTAGATAACTTAGCCTGGATTGGCGCAGCCTTAGTCGTGTTACCTTCACTACTATTACCCCAAGTTAAAAAGCTACGACAGCACTTGAAAGGTAAGACAGTAAATGATGTGTGTAACGATATAAAAATTGCTGACTAAAATTTAGGACTCTGAGATACGACAAGTCACAGGCATTTTAAAATGCCTGTGACTTCAGATACATATTGTAAACGTGAAATATGGGGTTAAAGCCAGTGACGAGCTACTCTGCGACAGTAACGCTGCTCGAAACTAAATGGGCTCATCTTAAGGGTACGAACGGCATCAATCCAGCCAACAATCATGGGTACTAGCGTCCAGCTAAAGACTAAATATAAACAGCCCTTTACGTATTGACCTAAATAGAACTTATGCAAGCCTAAGCCACCAAATAAAAAGCCAAACCAAACCGTAAGGTTCTGATTTTTAATATGAACGTGTGGATCTACGCCAGCAAGTGCCTCTAAGCCTTGGGCCGCATGACATTGGGGGCAAGTGACGACATTAAGATCAATCGTATGGCTGCATTGTGGGCAATCTATGTTTTTCACTGTTAACTCCAAAGTCATTATTACTGATGACTTATTATGCGTACAAGTGTGCGCTGAAATATAGAGTTATAGTTCACATAATTAAAATAAACAGCAAAAGCATATCTCTTATCTTTGCTGGCACTAGCACCAAATTTAATCCACAAATAGTCCCATTAGAAATGGTCTATGCTAAATACCTTACGTAACAGTTGGACCTGTCTACGACTCACATCAATCTCTTGTCCATTACACATATGCACTTGTAGACTCCCAGATGCCATCCCCTCCTCAATTTTTTTGATTTGATCAACACGCACAATATCGCTACGACTGGCTTTAAAAAAAAGAGTCGGATCGAGTCTTTTCTCAACTTTAGACAAGGAGATATGAAGATAGGACTTTCCAGAGTCAGAATAAACAGCAACATGATTCCCCAAAGATTCAAAACGAAAAATCTCATTAATTCTGACAATTTTATAATCAGAGCCAAATTTAAGCAGCAGACCATGATTATCCGGTAAAAACTGAGAATGGTCAGACTCAGTTTCATCATGGGTCTCTTGTATAAGACGCACTTTATTCAGAACCGCTTCGAGTCGATCAGGCATTATAGGTTTAACAATGTAATCAAAAGCATTCAACTCAAAGGCATCAACTGCATGCTCACTAAAGGCAGTACAAAATACTAGTTGAAACTGCTGAGATTGGGCCTGTTTCGCAAACCCAAGTCCATCCATCTCTGGCATCTGTATATCAACAAAGACTAAATCAACCGCTGTTTTTTTTAATATTTCAAGCGCCTGATAACCCTCTTCAGCCTCACCAACAATCTCAATGTCAGCATGCTTACTTAGCAGTCGGGTGAGCTCAATGCGAGCTAAATATTCATCATCAACGATTAACACTTTTAGCATAGGGAAGCTCCATTGAAACCGTAAAAAGCTTATTATCTAACGCACTTGAAAACGTATATTGCCTAGCAAACATCAATTCAAGTCGCTTTTTGATGTTATGTAATCCAACTCGAGTACCTGGCTGGTTTTTGGGGGAGTGAACAGTATTCGTCACGGATAATCGCCACATATTGGCTGTCACAACCTGACTTTCTATACAGATAAAGCCAGGCTTACTACTGGTTGCAATACCATGTTTAATAGCATTCTCAGCTAACGTCAACAAGGTCAATGTCGGAATTGATTCTCGTAAAGTACTCTCATCAAGATCGACGATTAACTCTAATCTTTTATCAAAACGAACTTTTTCAATAGATAGATATTTAGAGGTCAGTAACCAGTCTTGTTCTAGCGTTGACTGAATTTTAATTTGTGATTGCATCTGACTTCGTAATAAATCAGATAAAAGAGTAAGTACTTCAGCAGCTTTTTCTTGATCTGCAAAAATTAATGCTCTAATACTATTTAACGTGTTAAACAGAAAATGTGGGCTTAATTGATTGGTCAACTGTTGAATTTGACTCTCATTAACCTGTACCTGCAACTCTTTCTTATTTTTATGGAAATGCCAGACTAGATAAGCAACACTCCATAAAAACAGAGTCGCAAATGATTCTAAAGTGCCAATAATAGCAATGGCTAACAAGGTCACTTCTCCACCTATCTTGCCCTTTTGGGTAACGACTTGGATCTGACTGATGTCAGTACCTTTTAAGAAGCTCATCTGTCCCATACTGTAAGAGAGTAGAAAATAGATAAAAGAGATAAAGGCGACATACAACAAGCCTTTCAATGTACTGCGTATATCTACACTTGAACCAATCAAGTTCATTCTTAGATAGGGTCGAATCAAACAGTGACATACCCCAACTAATAACGCTGCTTCTAAAAACGAGCGAAGAATAATATCATTATAATGACGCTCTGGAACCTCTATTAATGAGAGCATCACAGACCAAGTCAAAATAAAATGCAGCCAAAACATAATAAGCATGGCTGCACGGTAGCTTTTACTTGTATTACGGCTATTTAAATAGAAATTGAAGAGCCACGTCGACTCAACAGCACTACTCATAGCGTAAGGCATCAATAGGATCCAGTTTTGACGCTTTAATTGCAGGAGCAATACCAAAAACAACACCGATGGTTGCACTAAAACCAAGCGCAAGCCAAATCGCCCATGTCGGCACTGCTACAGAACCGATAACAGGCATAAACATAAAAACAACTCCCGCTAAAAGGTAACCTAATAAAATACCAATCACTCCACCGAAAAGCGCTAAGATACTGGCCTCAATTAAAAATTGAGTCAGAATAGTTCTGGAAGTAGCCCCTAAGGCCTTTGCTATCCCAATTTCTTTTGTTCTCTCTGTTACAGAGACAAGCATGATGTTCATAATCCCTATGCCACCAACAATTAAACTAATACCAACAACTCCAGCTGCAACATAGGTAATAGAGTCAGTAATATCACTAAACTGTTTACGTGTTTTTGCTGCAGTTTCAAATTCAAAAAAATCTTGTTCAGATTCGGTTAATCGATATTTCTTTCTTAATATGTTACGAATTCTGTCATTTAATAGCGTTAAGTCGACACCAGATTCTGGGCGAAAAATAATATCAATGTTATTGGTGCGATCGGTTCCATTTAATGAACGTATTGTACTGAAAGGCGCGATAATATAGTTATCTTGATCGAATCCGAATAAACTTCCTCGGGTCTCAGCAACACCGATAACTTTAAACCACTCTTCCCCCAATAATATAAACTCACCCACGGGGTGAAGTGGAAGGTTTAACTTTTTTAACACAGAACTACCTACAAATACAACACGCCGACGTTTTGCATCATCAATATTGGAAAGGAAACGACCTTCAACAGGAAATATATTAACCACATTTTGATAATCACTTTCAGTGCCTATCACTTGAGTATGAGTGCTATATTGACCAAAGCGAGCTTCAGAACCAAAACTAAATGCGCGCATTTTTGCCACAATATCTTTAATTCCCAATATCTTACTTTTAATTAATAGGTAATCATCATAAGTAAGTTGGTTAGTCACACCTAACATCTCCAACTCTGTATTGGTATGAGCTTTTATCGTAACCATGTCACTGCCTAAGTCTTTAAGCTGATTATCGACTCCTTGACTCAATCCCTCCATGATGGAAACCACGGTAATGACAGATGCAACACCAATAATAATACCTAGGGTCGTCAGGGCACTTCTAAAACTATGAGCAAAAATAGACTCTACCGCGGCAACAGAACCTTCATAGGCGCTATGGAATATTCGATTTAACATGCTAGCCCCCAATTGACTCTTTCCTTGGAAACATCGGACGCCAGCAACCCATCGACTAACCTAATCTCTCGTTGACAATGATCTGCAATATCTTGTTCATGTGTAACTAATACAACCGTCTGTCCCTGCTCATGCAGTTGGTCAAAAAGAGCCATGATCTCATGAGTTGTCTTACTATCTAAATTTCCAGTCGGTTCATCGCCTAATAATATCTCAGGCTCGGTGACCAATGCCCTGGCGATAGCAACTCTCTGTCTCTGACCTCCTGACAACTGACTAGGAAGAGAGTCGATTTTATCACCAAGCCCCACCTTTTCTAGCGAATTCAATGCCCGACGCTTTCGCTCAGCTGATGACATAGAGCGATATTTTAATGGGTGAATAACATTTTGTAGAACACTCTGGCGAGGTAACAAATTAAAACTTTGGAAAATGAACCCTATTGAATAATTTCTAACATGAGCCAATTGATCCTCATCATAATTAGCCACATCTTGGTTATTCAACTGATATGCGCCAGCTGTAGGGGTAGATAAGCAACCAAGAATATTCATCAAGGTTGACTTTCCCGACCCCGAAGGGCCTGTAATAGCAACAAACTCATTATTCGTGATGGTAAGATCAATCTCTTGCAATGCCATATATCCTTCATCACCGATTTGATAGGTTTTGCTTACGCCTCTTAGTTCTATTATGGGGTTAGATTGATGCATGATAGCTCTCCTTATGCTCCACCTCAGTACCATTCTTCAATGCTTTCACTTGACGACTAGGCCCAACAATGACCAACTCCTTATGAGCCAGACCAGACAAAACTATCTGCTCAGTGTCCGTAGACAAACCAAGCTGTATATCACGTTTGACAGCTTTATTGTCTTCAACAACCCAAACAAAATTGACCCCATCAAGCTGTTTTACTGCCGCTATTGGTATGATTAATTCAATACCGGAGCGAGCCAAAACAATCTCAGCACGACAGCTCATTCCGGGGTACACAAGTTGTCCCTTCTGAAGAGTCACCTCAACCTTGTAGTAGAGTCCTTTGTTGACGCTATCCTTTTTTGCCGAAGTGCTGATAGAGGATATTTGGCCCAAGGACGCTATTTGTGGTGTTGCAGCAGCAAAAATTTCAACTTCCTGACCAATCTCAATGTTGGAAACATCGGCTTCATCAACTCGGATCTGAGCAACATAAGAGTCGACATCTGCCAAGGTCATTAAAGGGCTACCAACAATGTTGGTTGTACCAACTATCACCGTTTCCCCCTCTTTTATATCAACCGTGGAAATCAACCCATCTATTGCAGCAAGAAAACGAGATTGATCTAAACGGTTCTGGCTTTGAGCTAAGATAGCTTTATATTGTTCTAGTCCCTGTATTGCGGCTTTCACATTAATCCTCGCCACTTTTAATTGACTCTGTAACTGTGCAGCAGTGTCCTGATCAGTTAGCCCTTGACCCAGCAACTTCAGGTACTGTCCTGCTCGACGAGCGGCTTCATTGGCTATTTCCTCTAATCGTTGAATCTCAATTAACTGAATTTCAACAGCGGCGTGAGATCTACGAACTTCAGCAATAAAGATCTTTGGATCCAGCTCCATAAGCAGTTCGCCTTTCTTTACAAGCTGCCCTTCCTTTACATAAACACGGTTAACAATCCCTGTAACTTCAGATCGTATTTGGATTTCACTAGCAAACCTTAAATTACCTGATGCCAAAATTGTTTCATTAATTTGATCTTCTGAAACAACATGGGTATCAACAGTAACGCCATCGGATATCGATTTCTCTTTACTAATAAAAATCAAAAGAGAGACGCTCAGTAAAACAAAAGTAAATGACAATATTTTTTTCATCTTAAACTCCAAGCTCCCATTAAGAAGCACACTATATAAACAACAGCCAAGTACCAAAAAAAACCACATATGGAAAAATAGAGATAAATGTCGCCATTGCCAATTTCATGTTAAAACACTTTCTAAGACCTAGAATCGAAATGACTATCGACCAAACCAAGAACAAGTTCAAAGATGTATACAATCCGTATGCAGTATCTGTCACACTCTGATTGGAAAATAACTGCTCAAAAGAGGCATAGTGAATTAACGAAAGAGGTAGATCCGATGCTGAAGAGCTCAAAAAAAGAAAGGAGAACCCGGCATAGTTGACGATCCAAGGTAATTGGCACCACGAGATAAAATAAAACCAATCTCTAAAGGTAAACCTGCTCATGCCAATACTGGAAATCTTACCTAAAAGAGTAAATAAAAGACTTAAGCCGATAACAGTGAAAAGGTGACCAACAATAGTCACACCGCCCATGAAGACCCAAGTATACGGTAACGTTTTCGCCATCATCTCAAGTGCAATCTCTCGTTCCTGAATACTCAAATCACCAACTTGAGCCAGCTGTTGTGCTAACAACCATTCATCTGACATACCACCAAAAAATAGATAGTAACTAGCCAAAATCAATGCAAACAGAATCACTAGAACAATACTGCTTTGCCGCTGGTTATATTCAAATCTTTCAAATAAAGCACTCGGAGCAACAAATGCGTCCAGTACTGTGTTCACTGCTGTAACGGTTGTCATAACAATTCTCTCTCAACTAAAAGGACATAAAGGCAAAATAACAACAATTAACTCACACTATCCCTGAAAAGTGATAAGCGGTGACTTAAAGTGATTTTCGGTAAATTTTTACTTGGCGGGGGATTCGAAGATAAACAAACAGAAGAGGAGTAATTTCAATGCGCATTAACTACATGCACTAATGATAAGAAAATGGATGACATGACTGGTGATGCAGGAAGTTAATAAGCGCCTAAATGGTATAAAATAAACTTAAACGCTTACTAAGAATATATAATCAAAATTTCACCTTATCTCGGCCTGAAATAGCCCACACTAAAATACCAAACCAAACAATCCAAGAGATGCCAGCTGGAATGTTGGCAGCCATAATCTTGCCTTTATGTTGACGGTTAAGCAGTACAGCTATAATTGATGGCAAAAAGTAGATAGCGAAAAGTAGTGGTAACAATAAAACCATTTTCCCTGAACCTAAATTTGAAATAAACATAATAGTATCCTCTTATAGTAATGATATTAATTAAACTAAACCTAACCTTGATTGATGTTGGCGACTAAGTTCAGAGACAAGTTTAGAGTTTGATTTAATGCCTAAAGACTCTAACAACTCTGACTTTTTATCTGCATATTGTTCAACGGACACTAATGCTTTTATAGCTCTAAACCTATCCTCTTCAATGCAAGTGCTTCTTGCATAACGTTCCATAAACTCACGGCTTCTATCATTCCTCATCTCAGCGATAAGGTGCAGAATAGGCTCAACAGACGAATTAGATGTAACTGTACTACTTGCTATTTTTGTACAGCTCTCATTAAACACATATTGCGGGCGCAAATGGGAGAACATTGTTGATGGCATAATATTTAAAGAAACAGACAACTCATCTGCTGGTAGTTGATTATGTACATCGGTATAAGCTCGATATAGCATCACCTCACCTTCCGTTAAATTCTTTCGTTCAATAAAACGTAAGTCTACTGGTTCACCAGGATAGCCAACGACATCATAAAAATCATATTCGTAATAATCACTGGCATAACCTGGTCCTGTGTAACCCGAAGTCAAAAAACTGAAATTATGATCATGTGGCACATTGTAGAAGAAGGACTTTTCACCCGATGTTGTGAGTAGCGGATCATGTTTTGCCAACCAGATGTTCGCTCTCATAAAGAAATTAACACCTTTACTCGCAGGCTTTAGCATAATGACCTGTGGAGTATATTTATTAGTTTGCTTCTGAACATCACAATGCTTCTCAAGCTCTGATATTAAAATTTCCGGTAAAAAGTTTTTGTTATTGTTCAATTTTTTTAAAAGTGGAGCCACTGTTTGAAAACTTTCGTTATCTGCAGAGTCAAACTTACTTTCAACGAGCTGTTCATAGCAGTCTTCTAACTCAATTGACTCTGTAATATCATTCAAATCAAATTTTAACGGCATGACAATATTCCTTATGTTTGTTGGTGTAGAGTAGAGAAACACGCTAATAAAATGTTTATCTGTCAAATTGGATTAACTAAAGACTATCAATCATTTCTGACATCGATTGTTGAAAAGTGAAAATCGGTCTATTTAAAGGATTTCCGGCAAACAATTTGATTAAAAATGATTATGATGCCTTTTTTAACAGTTGAGCCTGTACCAGCTCCCAGGTTTGTTCTGCTGCATAGCGAACTTCTTCATGAGCATCAAAATTAGCCATATACTCTAATTCATCTAAAACCATCAATGCATCAAGTCCGAGTAATTGCTGCATTGCATACCAACGAATGTAATGTTGCTCATGCGATAGGAACTTTTTAATTGTAGGAATCGCTTTAATACAGTTCATTGCTTTTAAAAGTGAAATATGTAATTGCACTCTTGAATCAACTTCATCTGAAGGGTTTTGAAATTTCAGTTGATAATCATAAGCTGAAAACATTAAACTTAATGGAGACTTGTTTTCCTTCAATTCCAAAGATATAGCAATTGCATTATCACTTGAAGATTCGAACATATAAGTTTCATTCCACTTCTTATAGATAAGGTCGCCATCATTAACTTTGGTTTCACCGGTAGATTTACACTTAGCCTCTTGCAAGTTTTCAATTGGAACTTCATGAGTCCAGTTTGATATACTCATATTGCCGGACTTTATAAAATAAGTTATTGTTTCTCTTCCATAGAACGAAATCCCTCTTTCTTTAAGATTTATTTTACTTTGAGATTTATATTTATTAAGCAAGCTACTGTTTATTATATCAATACTCAAATCAAAACAATCATTACTATCTAGGATTATTCTTTGAGCAAAAAAGGTGGAGTGACCAACTATTGGATATACATAAAAGTCATCAGCCTTCATGTTACTCATCCCTTCCAACAATATACTATTTATAACATCTTGAGCATTACCTTCTATAATACTTGATATCCTACCAATATCGATTACATCAACATCAAACATAGTTTCTTTTAACTTTTGTACAAGCTCAAATTTCAGGTTGGTTTTCCGACTCTCCTCCATACGACTAACCGTATTACTCCAGCTTGAAGGGTTACTTATAAAGCTCTCTATTTTCTGGTTAAACTTCATCTTATCTCTTCCTTGTAAGTAATATTAGGGAGGGGGGAGCCAACTTGCCTACACCGAATAAAGCAAGTCAGCGACCCATTTCGCCATTAATGTACGATCAATACAACCATAATACCGATACAAATTGGACCACCAACGACTTGTAGTTGAGATGTTCCAGCCACACCAAATTGTGATTTCAATTCTACTGTTTTTTCAATTTTCATTTTACACCTCTTAATTATTCTATTAGTGCATTATCAATACAACCATAATACCGATACAAATTGGACCACCGACTACTTGTAATTGAGATGTTCCCGCCACACCAAACTGTGATTTTAATTCTACTGTTTTTTCAATTTTCATTTTACACCTCTTAATTAATCTACGCTTGAATTAATATAACCATTACACCGATACAGATTGGGCCACCGACCACTTGCAGTTGAGATGTTCCAGCCACACCAAATTGTGATTTCAACTCTACTGTTTTTTCAATTTTCATTTTATAACTCCTTATATTAAAAAATTATTTATTTTCTATTATATTAAGCTTTCGCTTGAGTTACATAATATGAACTAACTAACTTTATTTAATTAAAATATGATAAACGGTAAAAAAAAGTGATTAACGGTTAAAGTAGCTTTTCAAAGAGCTTAACGTTGTCAGATATAGACATAATTCACTAGCAATGGCGGAGGTTTCAGCTTAGGATCTTAACAGTGCAAATGTGAGCACTTAACAGAAACAGATTGTGGAGTAAGCAAACATCATGGGTATCCGAGCCATAGTTGTAGACACAGCAGGTACAACAACCGACCTTAACTTTATTAAGGACACGCTTTTTGCTTATTCAGTTAAGGCTTTACCCGACTTTTTAAAAGAAAACCAGTCTAATGTTTTAGTCGACAACTGCATCTGTGATGTTAGAGATATCGCTCTGGAGCCTGACGCTGATTTGGATCGTGTGGTTGAGATCCTGCAACAGTGGGTAGAAGAGGATCGTAAAGCAACGCCATTAAAAACACTTCAAGGCTTAATCTGGAAACAAGGGTACGCCCGTGGCGAATTTACTGGCCATATCTTCCCTGACTTCATCGAAGCCATTGAGCGTATCAAACAAAGCAATATGCGCATCTATAGCTTCTCATCTGGTTCTGCAGAAGCGCAAAAATTACTGTTTAGCCACAGTGATGGTGGAGATTTAACCCCCTACTTTGACGGTCATTTCGATACTCGTACCGGCAATAAATTGTTTAAACAGGCTTACTGCAACATAATCAACACCATCAGCTTAGCACCTAAACAAGTGCTGTTTATCTCTGATGTAGTAGAAGAGCTAAAAGCCGCAGAAGAAGCTGGAATGCGTACTCTGCAAATGGTTAGAAGCCCAGAACAACGTACCGGTAACTATAAGCAGATAAGCAGCTTTGAAGAGTTGACGTTCTGACAGTGAAATGAATAACCATTGAAGTAATTTAAGGCATTCTAAATAGAGTGCCTTTTTTATGCCTGTTGTAACCCAACTTGTTGACACTAACTCATGCTGTTATGCTAAATTCAGTAAAACACATGTTTGAATACCGACGAAACAGGCGAGAAATTACCATGGAAAGCTTTATCAAGGAATACCCCATCTATACTGAGATACCTGTCGCTTGGGGAGAGATGGATGCCCTGCAGCACGTCAACAATGTGGTCTACTTCCGCTATTTCGAATCTGCGCGCATAGATTTCTTTACTCAGATAGGTCTTTTCAGTGAATTACAAACTGCCAATATAGGCCCAGTATTAGCCGATAATCACGCTCGCTATAAATGCCC
The DNA here is from genome assembly GCF_027571385.1 of Shewanella sp. MTB7. Lineage (NCBI taxonomy): Bacteria > Pseudomonadati > Pseudomonadota > Gammaproteobacteria > Alteromonadales > Shewanellaceae > Shewanella > Shewanella sp. MTB7. The sequence continues at coordinate 6,243,858 of NZ_CP085636.1, forward strand.
AGTCACCTATCCTGATACCTTGCTCGTGGGTGTCACTATCAGCGACGTGCAAGCTGATCGCTTTATGATGCACTACACGGTTTTTAGCAAGACTCAGCAGGCCGTCACCACCTTGGGCAGCTCACTTGTGGTCATGTTTGATTTCAAAACAGGCAAGAAATCTAAGTTAAGTGGCCAGCTGTTAGACGCACTAAAAAGCCATGAGCAGCAAAACTAGGCTATTTAATCAACCAAATTTAATAGTCTAGTTTTATAAGTGTATAAACAATTCTGGCGCTATCTAGCTATGCCTAAAACTGCCAAGCACATCTTTATGTTTAAACTCTGCCATGGCGACATAAGCGACAGGTACCACAAATAGCGAGAAGAAGGTTCCTGTCAGTAAGCCGCCAACTAGAACTAGGCCTATGTTAATTAAACCTAATGAGCCAGGGCCACTAGCCAGGGCCAGCGGTACAGCACTTAAAATCATCGTCAGAGAAGTCATTAATATCGGTCTAAGACGAGATTCTCCACTGCTCTTCGCAGCCTGAATGGCATTCAAGCCTTTGGCTTGTTGCTTATTAGCAAAATCCACCAATAAGATGCCGTGTTTAGTCACCAATCCTACTAAGGTTAGTAATCCAATTTGGGAGTAAATATTGATACTTTGTCCGAAAATAGACAGGGTAAATAAAGCTCCTACAATACACAAAGGTACCGTAAACAAGATAATAACTGGGTCCACAAAACTCTCAAACTGTGCGGCTAAAATCAAATAAATAAACACCAGCGCCAACAAAAATAGTGACTGGCTACCAGCTTGAGAATCCATGAGCTCTTTAATTAAGCCGTTATACATTACCCCTTGTGAATCAGTCAGCAAATTAGCAACGTTGGCATCGAGATAGGCTTTAACCTCATCAGTCGAATAGCCAGGCATAAGATCGGCTCGTATTTCAGCACTATCTAAGCCCATAAATGTTTTAATATTTGATTCTGCTGTGGTCTCCTCTATTGAGACAAACTGAGACAAGGGTAAGGCTTGACCCGAAGCTGAGGGAACATAAAGCTTATTTAACACTTTAAAGTCACCCAACCGCTGTCGATTTGCTTGCACTTGAATGGGGTAAGTAAATCCATCTTTTGCATGTAAATCTGCGGCTTTAACCGAGCCTAAGAAGGTGGATAATGCGCTAGTAACGTCTGCATAGTTGGCGCCAGATAACGTTATCGCATTACGATCTATCGACAAGTCAAAACGCATTTGATCACGTATAACCGAATTACTCACATTTGTTAATCCGGAATAGTTTTCAAGTAGTTGCTGAACCTTCGCGGCGGTATCGCTGAGAGAGGTGGCATCTCTATCGAGTGCTGTCAATTCTAGAACGACGCTAGACGCAATGTTTAACCCGTCAGCCCTACGCACGCTAAAAGAGACGTTATAAGCCGACACATCTATCTTGGCCCGAGCGATCAAATCATCAATGACCGAATTAGCCGTTTCAGTACGCTCACCCCAAGGCTTTAATAACACATGGTTCGTCGGTCCCCCTTCGATATAAGAGAGATTAGCGGCAATGGACTCATTGGCGACCATAACATCATTAAGTTCAGCATTATGCTCTAAATGGTACTGACGCCCAACTCCCGTTGGGCCTGTCGCAGTCACATCGATAAAACCTGAGTCCTCAATCGGTAACAGTATTTTAGGTAACTGCCAGTAAGCAAGCCCAGCACCTGTCATCAATATTACAGCAAGCGCGAGCATCAAACGCTGACGACCAAACCACTTTTCCAGCTCTTTAATATACAATCCATTGAGCCGACTCAAGGCCACCTCAACTTTATTAAACCAACTAGGATGAGCTGTTACAGGCTTAATCAAGTACGCACTCATCATAGGAGAGAGAGTTAACGCGACTACGCCAGAGATAATAACGGCCGCGGCTAAAGTAAAGGAAAACTGCCTAAATAGATCCGCTGTCAGCCCCGACATTAAGCCAATTGGAATATAAACAGCGGTTAGGGTTAAGGTCATAGCAATGATCGGAAATATAATCTCTTCGCAGCCCTTAATTGCAGCATTAAATGGAGTCTCTCCCTGTTCAATATGACGGTAACAGTTTTCCACCACCACAATGGCATCATCCACCACTAAACCAATAGCAAGAATAATCGCCAATATCGTCAACACATTGATACTGAATCCCAATAGAGACATGACACTAAAGACGCCAATGATACACACTGGAATCGTAATAATCGGGATCGAAGCCACTCGAAAACTACCCAAAAACAACACAACAACTAACGTCACCAGCACTACCGCTTCGACTAAAGCTACCACTCCTTTAGTGATGGCAGTTTCAATAAAGTCCGCTTGGTTGTAAGCATTTTTCATCTCTATGCCTGCTGGCAAACTAGCCTGCATACGATCAATTTCGCTTTGAATGTTACTTGCCACTATGACAGGGTTAGCATTACTCAATGGCAATATCTGAATAGACATCGCCAAATTGCCCCCAATAGAAAGCAAGCTTGGGGTTAAACTTTCTTCCCCCATCACGACATCTGCCACATCATCAATACGAATAATATTGCCGTTATCAACCCGCAACACGAGATCCTTAACATCATCAAGGCTCTCGACTTGATTCAGCGGATTGATAGAAAAATCTCGAGATGCGCCAATAATGGCTCCAGAAGTAAAGCTCGCATTATAAGTCGCTAATGTGCCGACCACATCCGCAGCTTTAATATTAAGCTGCTTCATCGGTTCTGGGTTTAACCACACTCTAACTGCACGGCTAGAGCCACCATAGGGTCCCCAAACTGTACCAACACCTTGAATTTGCTTAAATTGTGGGGCAAGTTGCTGGCTAATGTAGTCATACATCACCTGCTTATTCATATTGCCGCTATTGGTAAAAGTGATAATATTACTGGCCGACCCCGTAGCAGACACGTCATCGGTCACTGTTGGCTTATCAATCATGCTGTCGGGAAAATCATTTATAGACTCAACACTACTGCGCAACTTATTCATTAAATTGGTGTATTCAATCTCATCGATCTCATCTGAAAACTGAATACTAAGAGTACAACCGCCCTCACTGCAGTTTGTTGACATGGTATCGACCATATCTAGCCCAGCTGCCACAGAAATAAGCTTGTCGGCCACATTCCTCGACATGAAGTCTGCGCTAGCCCCTGAAATAGAGGCGTTCACACTCGCTGAATGAGTGCTGTATTCTGGAAAATAACGAATATCTAACTTTTGAAAGGCTATCAAGCCAAATAGAATAATGATGATACTCAATACGGATGCAAATATCGGATGGCGAATACACACTTCAGGCAAACGCATTACTGATCTCCACCTGTAGGCGTTACCGCTTTATCAGATAGAATATTGACAGGGCTTCCTTCTGATAAATTTTGCATTCCCGTTTGTACTACACTGTCATCAGCACTGACTCCTGAGGTGATAACCACATAACCATCATTGGTATTATTGCCTAACGTCACAGCTTGCTTAACGGCTTTATTATCACGAATTAACCATACGAAACGTTGCTTATCACTTGCAATGACTGAGTTTTGTGGCACCAACAAACGTTTAACACTATGACTAAAAGACTGCTCTATATTGGCAAACATACCCGGCGCTAACAGGTAGTCGGGATTATCTAATTGTGCTCGAATTTCGACTCGGCCTGAGCTTTCATCTACAGCTGGGGCCACATAGCTTACAACACCTTTAAACAGCTGATTATGATACGCCTCAACAGTCACGTGTACCTCTTGGCCTTTGTTAGCCTTACCAAATTCACTTTGACTGATGGAATACTGTACTTCTACTGGATTCAAATTAAAAAGAGTCACCAATACCGTATTTGCACTGATTTGGCTGCCGATAGATTGAGAAAAATTAGTTAACTTCCCATTAAATGGTGAAATAATCTGGTAATCTTGCATGATTGCCTGCTTTTGACGCACATCAGCATCAGCAAGCTCTACACGCTCCTTTAGTTCATCAACATCTTGTTTAGATAACGAATCAGGCTCAATAGCAAGTAAGTTTTCGACACGTTCCAATTTAGTTTTAGCTAAGGCAAGGGAGCTTTTAGTTTTGTCAAAATCAGCTTGTGCTTTGGCACTATCAAGCTCAGCGATCAGATCCCCTTTTTTAACTTGATCTCCATCATTAGAATGAATCGCAGTAATGGCTTCACTGGCATTAAAGGTGAGTTGTGCAAAATCTATTGCATTAATTTTCCCCACCTCCTTAACGATATCAGCAAAAGACTTCTGCATGACAGGCTCAACCTTAACGGGTATCAATTCAACACCATGCACGCGGCCAAGAGAAACGGCTAGCAATATGCCTCCCAAAAGTAATTGGACAGCAAGTTTACTCACTTGAGCGTATTCAAAACTAAATAACTTGTGCATAAATGATTACCAATCTAGATAACATAATTATCAAAGGGTTAAAGATCTTAGAATTGCCGAGAAGCAGTTTCATTACGGCCTTAGCTAGGCCAAATCAGCCAACTTCAAGGTTGAAGCCAGTTGCAGGTAAGTTGTTATAACATTTTATGGTTAACTATGCCCCAGTAAGCTTTGCCAGTTGTGACTTAACTTCATCAGAGATAGCCTGACTCTTGTCGATAGCATAATCGTAATGCACTAGTGTGGTTTTAGCTTCGGCAGTTTGCTTACCCTCTTGCCAACTCTGCTGCGCCACTTCAAAGCTACTGTTGCCAACGCGGCTTATCCAAGTCTTCACCGATACAGGCTTACCATAGTGGGTTGGTGAGGTATAAGCGATGGTAAAACCTGCAACAATCAAATTCCATTTAGTCAGATCTAGGCTCGGATTAAAAATCTCAAATACAGGCTCTCGCGCCGCCTCGAACCATACTGGGATGACAGTGTTATTGATATGACCTAAGCCATCGGTTTCATTAAATCTAGGCTGGATCTCAAAGCTAAAAAAGGTCTCTGACACAGTAAACACCCTATTTCTATTAGTCTGGTTATTCTTGTACCGCAGACGTTAACGGAGTTTTCAAAGAGAAGCAATCAACAAAAAAGGATGCCTAAGCATCCTTCTGTTTACACGCTAACCTTGAAGTATGGGTTTATCTCGCATACATCTTATCGATTTCACGAGAGTACTTGTTGTAAATCACTTTACGTCTTAGCTTCATCGTCGGCGTGATAAGCCCCGCTTCCATAGTGAAGGCTTCCGGCAACAAGGTAAACTTCTTAATCTTCTCAAAACCAGCAAGATCACTCTGCAGTGTCTTAAGACGCTGCTCGAAAAGCTCAATCACACGACTATTACGCAGTAGCTCCATCGGTGATTCATAATGAATCCCCTTCTCTTTTGCCCAAGATTCCAAGGCTTCAAACGCGGGAACAATCAAGGCCGAAACATAGTTTTTCGCATCAGCAACGATGGCAACCTGCTCGATGAAGGGACAACAACCGACTTTGCCTTCAACACGTTGTGGCGCGATATACTTACCGTTAGACGTTTTCATCAACTCCTTGATACGGTCGGTAATAAACAGGTTACCCTGCTCATCAATACGACCCGCATCGCCAGTTTTCAACCAACCATCTTCAAAGGTTGCCGCAGTCTCTTCTGGACGATTATAGTAACCGCGCATCACTGTATCACCACGAACCAGAATTTCGTTATCTTTACCTAGCTTAATCTCAACTTCAGGTAAAGCTTGACCATTAGAACCCGGTACGCGATTAGACAGAGTATTACAGGTCGCTGTCGCTGTGGTTTCAGTCATGCCATAACCACAAAGCACGGGAACATCGATACTTTGGAAGAAAGCGCTGACGTTAGGATCTAAAGCTGCACCACCAACAGGCATAAACTTAAGACGACCACCTAAGACCTGCTTTAATTTACTGAATACCAGCTTATCAGCCAGTTTCCACTGTAAGCTTAAACCTAGCGATGCCTTATGTCGACCCTGCTCAACTTCTGACTGCTTATGGCCCACAGACATAGCCCAAGTGAACATTCTCTGTCTAAGTTCAGGCGCTTTAATCACTTTATCCTGTACTGCGCTATACACTTTTTCCAAGAATCTTGGCACCACACATAAAGTATGGGGACGAACTTCCACTATCGCCTCTTTTACAGCCATCGGATCTTGCAGATAAACGTTATGTCCGCCTCGACAAAGCACGTAAAAAGTCCAACCACGTTCAAAGACGTGACTCAAAGGCAAAAAGGCCAGTGATACATCACCTGGAGTGAAGGGCAGTAATTGATCGTGCTGACGCACCATCGACGCCACATTACGATGTTCTAACATCACACCTTTAGGATCGCCTGTAGTACCAGATGTATAGATAATGGTCAGTAAATCGTCTAGATTAGCATCATCTAGACGCTGATTTAGCTCAACCAAATCATCTGCAGAATAGGTCTTTTCAATAAGATCATCTAAATAGTAGTGATTAGGCTTATCTTGCAACTGAATGCTTTTATCAAAGGCCACGATCTGAGTAATGCTTTCACACTTATCAGCTAGTTCACAAGCCATCTGATAGTTGCTTTCGTCACCGACAAAAACTAACTTAGCACTGGCATCATTTACAATATACTGAGCTTGCTCAAAAGTACTGGTTGGATAGATGGGAACCACAATCACACGCGACTTTAAGCTCCCTATATCAGCACAGGTCCACTGGGGACAGTTCTGCGATAGGATCACGGCACGATCTTGTACTTCCAAACCAAAATGGATGATAGCCTGAGCAATTTGAGAGCTGATATGATCAAAATCATGCCAGCTAACCTGATGCCATGGAGCCGCCATTTCGAATCCTTCGAGCGCGATAGCATCACCCAGTTCGTGGCTTTGCTTTTTAATTAAACGTGTTACGTGATATTGCTCGAGTGACATAATTGGGGACCTTTTAAGCGTACAGGTGTACCTCTTTTTTCCATTTTACTTTAGAAATCAAAAAAAATAAGAGTATTTTCTCAAAGTTTGCCAATTAGATCACAGATATAACTGAAAACATTTACTATAAGACATCACCATTCCAGATCTTTTTACTTCCCCACCAGATAGTTATGATAGAAACAAGCACAAGAAGAACATCAATACCCAGTATCAGCCAAATACCTATTCCATCGCCAAAAACATCTAAAGAGATTGATATCCATACTGAATGACCAATAATAATCAACATGAGGGCAGAAAGCTGCATTGGCGTTTTACAGGCACTGCCAACACCTAAAATAACACCACAACCGAAAAAGGTACTTAACATAAGATGCAAACAAACCCATATCGTAATTTCAGGGTTAAATAAGCTAATCAGTCCCGAGGTTAATCCCATCAGGCCAACCAATATCATCAGCAGCTTAAACTGACTCCGATTAAACGCGTCTATCATTCCTTGTTTACCGTCAAATCCCGGTAACATATAAAGTGCTTCTACAGCTCGCCAACGATGAATACGACCCCAGTGCACCATAGAGCAGGTCACACAACTAAACTGAGTAAACAGAAACAGTGCTGGAATATCCAGCCCTATAACCTTAGAGATAATTGCGGAAAATAATGTCAGTAACGGCATCATTAAAATAATCATACTGAGCAAGGGACCCATAAAAAAGTTTACCGGGTGCAACCAGAGTTCCATTTTAGCCAGCAAGGGATTCGACTTAAAACTTGGAAACCACACCCCTCCCATCTCTTGTGCATTAAGATAAACAGCTCTGGCCTGCGGATGCCAAGGATTCGAACTCGCCCTTTGCCATAAAAGCCAAGCTAGCACTCCATTAGCCACAAACAGAGGTAAATTTATCTCTTGAGGAAGTTGGCTAGCTAGAGACGAAAGAAATATCAGAAAAAGATAGAGCACTACAGACCAATAGTAAGTTTGCGCTTTAACCAAACACAGATAGATAAAAACTAGCCCCGCAGCGGTGGCTAACTGCAATTGAAGAAGACTTCCCTCAATGCCTGAAACAAGGGATATTAGCGAGCACACAAGAAAGGAAAAAATAAGCAGACTTGCTGCCTGAAACAGCAAGTTATCTCGGTATTGGGGAATGAGTATCGACCACTCAGTTGCTGCTAATCGATTTAACTGCCAAGCAACAGAGATTGAAACAGACACTTGAAACATGCTCAGCATTAATGGGACAACTTCGAACTTTTCAAACCAGAAAACAGGGATTAACATCACCATCCCAAGAAGCGCGACGCCCATAAAGCTAGCACTGACCACGTCGTAAAACCAGATCCTCGTCATGCCATTGAATCGGCTAAGCACTCGTTCTAACTCAGTTTGCTTGTTATGCCGTTTGTCCGTAGCCACATTCATTATGGAGTCTCACAGCGATGCAATGCCATGAATAACTGTTCCAAGTTCAATGATTCAGCCAATATGTCGGGGCAACATTCTTCTGAATAGTTATCCACCAGCACCTTGTTACCTTGCCTATTTAGCACTCGTATCTCATCGGCAAGTGAATCTCCTTCCGCTAAAGTCAGTAATTTAACCTCCTCGCGAACACTATCCATCTCCTTAAAGAGCACCAGTTCCCCCTTTCTCATTAGGGCTAAATGACTCGCTACTCGCTCAAGATCTGAAGTGATATGGGATGAAAACAGTACAGCGGAGCCGGACTCTATGGCTAAATCAAACAGATCTGACATGAATTTTCGACGAGCTATGGGGTCTAAACTGGCAACGGGTTCATCAAGGATTAACAGTTTAGGTCTATATGCCATTGCCATCATTAAGGCCAAAGATTGACGCTGACCAACAGACATTCGCTGTACTTGCTGATCTTTTTCCAGATCAAAACGCAGCAACCAATCGGCTTCCAGCTCACTATCCCAGTTGGGGTAAAAACTACTGTGTAATGCTAAGGCTCTGGAAACCGTGAAACCTTCATAACCAAAGGGCTGCTGCGGAACATACCCAATTTGAGTCTTAGCCTCTGAACTGAGTTGATGCACAGGCTCACCTAAGGTGGTTACCACGCCGCTACTCGGCTCAATAATCCCAAGGGCACAGCGCATCAACGTTGATTTCCCTGCGCCATTTTGGCCAAGTAAACCGACCACCATGCCAGGATATAACTGGATACTCAGCTTACTAATCGCGGTTTTATCGACAAATTGTTTAGTCACATCACAAAATTCGAGAAGCGGCTTTAGCGGCATATCCATAGTTCAATCCTTTGTTTTTTCTTATTTATTCTACTTATTATGATTTAAACTCATAACCAACAAGCGTCTATCAATTTTTTTAGCTCATCCTGACTTATACCTAACTGCTTAGCCTGAGTAAGCAGTTCGGCTACTTGCGGCTTTAACAACTGCACACTAGATGTGCTTTCACTGATTTCGCGCTTAGCTACCCGAGTCGCTTGGCCACGCCTTCGCTCCAACCAGCCCTGCTCAACAAGCTGCTGCACCGCCCTTGATACCGTCATAGGGTTTACAGACAGATGTTCGGCCATCTGCCTTACCGAAGGTAATACCTGCTCAGCTTGAAGTTGGCCGCCCACAATCAAACGCACTATCTGTTCGCTTAATTGTCGATATATCGGTTCACCACTACTGGGGTTGACATTTATTTGTTCTAACATTAGCCTTTAAACACTGTATTGATACATTGATACACTACTGCAGTTAATTTAGCATAGATTAAATATATTTCAACAAAGGATATAAGCATGATGCATCACGGACAGCAAATGGGGGCTGACTCCCTCCTCTCCCATATTCGCCATAGAAGGGTTCCTGTCACTAGATTAATCAGTGCACTAGTGATCACAGGGCTTGTTATGAGCTTACCAGCACTTGCTGACGACACAGTTTCAGGTACTCCAAAAGAAAGTGACCAAAATAGCTGTTACTTAGATGGTCTATCCGAACAGCTCACTTGTGGCTATATCACAGTACCAGAGAATGCCACTAAACCTGACGGCAAGCAGATACAAATTCATTATGCCGTGCTGCCCGCCATCAAAAGCAGTGGCCACAGCGAAGCCCTGTTGGCGATTGCTGGCGGACCGGGTCAATCAGCCATGGACAATGCCGCGTTTTTTAATCGCACCTTTAGTAAAGTCAGACAGCAGAGAGATATTTTGCTTATCGATCAGCGTGGCACCGGGCGTTCAAACATTCTTAATTGTAAAGGAGAAGGCTTCGAAAATGCTCTGGCAATCAATGAGGCTGATTTAGATACCACGAAAGAAACTCAGGCCTGCTTAGACAACTTAGGTAATAGCGATATCACTCAATATGGCAGTCTCAATGCCCTAAAGGATTTCGAGGCGGTTCGACAACATCTTGACTATAAAAAACTGCATATTTACGGCATCTCCTATGGCACACGCATGGCCCAACTTTATATGCGCCATTACCCTCAAGTTCTCTCAACCGTCACCATCGATGGTGTCGTGCCTATGCAACAAAATGTGCTCGCTATCGGGCAAGCGATTAGCCGAGCCTTCGATCTTCTACTGCAAAATTGTGCCGACAACGCTTTATGCAATAACCAGTTCCCTCAACTTAGAGCAGAGTTGGAAGCGGTCGACGCTAAGCTGACAATTGCACCAATAGTCACTCAGGTGAGGGATCCACTTACCGGCGAAAGCACTCAACTCACCATGACTCGAGCCAAGTTTATGGGCGCTATTCGCATGGCATTGTACTCGTCAAGTATACGCGCGCTTCTTCCCCATGCAATCCACCAAGCAGCTAATGATAACTTCCAACCTATCATGGGCTTATACGCGCTTAACCTAGATAGCACAGGTATCGCCATGGGGATGCATGCTTCGGTGGTGTGTGGTGAGGATTGGCAAAGAATGACCCCAAGCGAACGCGAAGAGATCAATAGCACCTATTTTGGCCAAGAGATGATCAAAGGTTTTGAACAATCATGCTCTGTGTGGAATATGCCCGCTGTTGATGAAAGCTTCTCAGCGCCGATCAGCAGTGACATTCCCACTCTGGTTTTATCAGGTCAGGTCGACCCAGCAACACCACCAAGCTGGGGAGAACTGGCGATGGAAAAGCTCACTAACGCCAAACATTTCGTTGCCCCTTATGCCACCCACGGTGTTGCCGCTCAATCCTGTGGCAACGATCTTATCGCGCAACTTGTCGAGACTGGAGGAGTAAGCGACTTAGACGGTGAATGTTTAAATAAAGATGTCCGCCGTAACTTCTATCTTAATGCCAGCACAGTAGAAGCCATTCCCGTTAATAATTCAAAGCAAGCTGTTGAGCAAGGAGATAGCCATGATTAAGGTCTGCAATCTGTCGAAGAAGATCGGCGATGTTCAAGCACTCAATAATTTAAGTTTCGAGGCCAAAGATGGCCAAATCACTGGATTGCTCGGACCCAATGGCGCCGGTAAGACAAGCTGTTTACGCACGATATTTGGTTTACTGCAGGCTGATGAGGGCCACGCTGAAATTGATGGTATCGACGTAGCTAAATCGCCAATCGAAGCCAAGCAAAAATTGGGATTATTCCCGGATCCATTTGGTCTTTATGAGCGCCTGAGTCCGAGAGAATATATCAGCTACTTTGCCGAATTAAATGGCTTATCTCGCAAAGAAGCCAAAATAGCCACACAGAAAGTACTCACTCAACTGCATATGGATGATATCGCCGATCGCCGTTGTAAAGGATTCTCCCAAGGTCAGCGAATGAAAACCGCATTAGCCCAGGCGATAGTCCATCAGCCGACCAATATCATTCTCGATGAGCCAACACGAGGATTAGATGTGATGAGTACCCGAGTGCTGAGAGATCTCTTGAAGGAACTTAAAAATCAGGGACACTGCGTACTGTTCTCAAGCCATGTGATGCAAGAGGTCGCCGCATTATGTGATCAGGTGATTGTAATGGCAGAGGGTAAGGTTGTCGCGGTCGGCAGTCCGGACCAGCTTTGTCAGCAAACAGGAAAGGATTCATTAGAGGATGCCTTCATTCAACTAATTGGCACTGATGAAGGGATAGCAGCATGATCAATTCAAATATTATAACCATGGTCAGAAAAGAGCTAATAGATGCGGCCAGAGACAAGCGTTCAGTGATGGCTGGACTCTATTATGCTATCGGTACGCCCCTATTGATGTGTGCCATGTTTATGCTATTGATCGGACAGATGACCAGCCCCGAAGATCTGAATATCAAGATTGAAAATGGCAACAATGCGCCGGATCTAGTTAAGTACCTTTCCAGTAAAGGCATCACCGACGGTGACAACCATAATACCAATGACCAAGGTGAACAGCTGGATATTAAAGACATCCGTCTGGTGATCAGCGATGATTACGCCGCACAGATGGCTAAAGGGATGAGTGCCGAAGTCACTCTCATCTCTGACAACTCCAATGAAAAACTGCAAAATTCTATCAGACGCCTCGAACGAAACCTACAAACCTACAGCGCTGAGATGGGCAGTTTACGCTTAATTGCTAGAGGAATAGATCCCAGAGTCGTTCAGCCACTCAAAGTTAATGTTGAGGATGAAGCAACACCTGATTCCAAAGGAGGGGTGATATTGGGTGTGGCAACCATGACCATGATCTACGCAGTGTTTATCTCTGGAATGAATTTGGCCATAGACACCAGTGCCGGTGAACGAGAGCGAAATTCATTGGCACTTCTGCTCAGTCACCCTGTTTCGACCCGAAATATCGTGTTGGCGAAAGTCATAGCCGTGACTGTATTTGCCATGATTGGTTTGTTGTTAACCCTGATTATTTCCAAGATATCCTATGCCTTTGTCCCTTGGCATGAACTCGGATTTACCGTCTCGATCAGCACTGAATTCATCTTACTGATGCTGCTAGTTGGACTACCCATTGCGTTAATGGCCGCAAGTCTGCAACTCTTTGTCTCCTTTATGGCAAAAAGCTTTAAAGAGGCTCAGTCTTACCTCACCTTAGTGCTGATTGTCCCGATGATGTTGTCGATGGCTGCCAGCTATAACATTGCGCCAGATACCCTGCAGTGGCTACCCGTATCCGGCCAACAACAAGCATTAATCGCCTTCATCAAAGGACGTGAAATACCTATGCTACAGCTTTTATTGTCCTCATTAACCACCTTAATCATCGCTATTGGCCTGACCTTAGGCATGGAAAAATCACTTAAGAGTGAGAAGATCGTATTCGGCTTATAAATAGAAAACACACCCAAACCCCAGAGTGTTATTAACTCTGGGGTTACATATATAAGGAGAGATAAAATGGAATTTATAGATAAGATTTTAGCTCAAGAAAATTACGCATTTATGATGTTATTAGCCCTTGGAGTACTCATCATCTGGTTTCTTCCAGCAATGTTGGCACTCATATTTAACCGTAAGCATTTCAAATTGATTTTATTGGCTTGTATTCCCGCTGGACTTTCATTCATTGCTTGGGGCGGTGTGATGGTGTGGGCGACCACTGGAAAGGTTGTCGATAAGTACGCCAAGAAGAACAAATCGGAAGCTTAATGCTGCATTAGAACCCCCCTTAGCCATAACAGCTAGGGGCATTGCCAAAGTAAGGAGAGCAGATATGGACAAGGAACTGATTATCATGGTTGTCATGATCGCATTTATCGTCAGCGTGACGTTTACCGAAGGCCTTAAGCAGTACTTAAAACTTCGCAAGGTGAGTAAATCTGAAATTAATCAAGATGAATTGGAACAACTACGTAAGCAGAACCATCACCTCGAAGCGAGAGTACAAACATTAGAGAAGATAGTGACAGATAGCAGCTACGATCTAAAGCAGCAGATAAATGCACTTTAACCAAGCTGCGCCAACCAAACTAGCAGCAGGCATGAGTATTAAACTTTAGCCTATATTCGCGAGGGGAGAGGCTAGTCAGTTGGATAAACAGCTTACGAAACGAGCTCACATCTTCATAACCGACTCGCTCGACTATTTGTTCTAAGGCTAACTCTGTCGTTTCAAGCAGGCGCTTAGCTTCATCGACACGTAAGCGCTGCATATAGCTAGCAGGAGTCTCATTAACCGCCTGCTTAAAACGTCTGATCAAAGTACGTTTTCCCACAGCAAATTTATCGGCAATATCATCGAGCAGAAAACTCTGCTGTAGGTGCTGCTGCATCCAGTTTTGGATCTTAGTCACCAACTCATCCCTGTGATTATGGCCATCCACGGCTAGGGCCATGGTCATAAAGGGCTGTTGCGAGCTTCTATTGGGATCGATCAAGAGTATTTTAGCTATCTGATTTGCTATCTGCTCACCCGCCAACAAATTGATAATATGCAACGCTAAGCTCAAGTTTGAAGTGGTTGCTCCTGCCGTATGCAGATGGCCATCTGAAACCACCAGCCGATCCAGACTAAGCTTTACCTTAGGAAAATTACGTTCAAACATCTCACTGAGCCACCATACTGTAGTCGCTTGCCTACCATCGAGCAAACCAGATGCCGCTAACATCATAGTCCCAGAGCAGTAGGCAGCAAGGGGTTTTTCACTGGTGGCAAAAAGAGTTAAAGGCTTAAAGAGTGGAGTAAAATCTTCGAGGTAGTACTGAAACTCCTCTCTATTAGTCACAAGGGCTGAAGCCAAAATAACAGCATCTGCTTTTAAGATATCTTCCGCTTTATCTAAACCAATCGCAGGAATTTGTATCCCTTGATTAGTATTAACAGGTTGGCCATCAGCCGAGATAACATGGCAGTGAAATAGGTCTTCACTGGCCTCAGGGTTAATACGTCGCCAGTAAATATTACAGAAACTAAACACATCCAAAAAACTAACAATACCACCAGCAACAACATTGCCAGCCGCTAAGATATAAATTGTCTTCATCTTCAGTCCCCACATCAACTAGCAACAAAGTGTCACTTTTCACCTCTATTTTGTCAATAATGACACTTTTAAGGTTTTTGTCTAGTTTTTATACTAATATCAATTAAAGCGATGAGTTTTCTATTTATCTGAGTCGGAGGATGTATGAAGAAACCACAAAATTATCTATTGAGCCTAAGTTACTTAGCCTTAAGCTGGACACTACTTCTCTGGTTACACTTTAATACTGAGCCAAATGTGTTTGCTCACCTTATCGCCATCCCAAGTCTGTTAATGTTCACGGGGTTTAGCGCCTACCATTTAGCTCGAAAAAAAGGTCAATGTTGTTGATCCGTGATGGTGGGCTTACCGAATGGCGAATTCGACTATATCTAGGCTTTTACCAAGAGTATTAGATATAGCCGATAAATAAATCGTTAGATTTTAAACTGGCTAACCAATTCATCTAACTGAATCGCCATCTCAGCCAGTCGCTCACTCTCACTCTTGGTAGATTTAGCACCGGCGGCGGTCTGTTCGGCAGCATGATGAATATTGACAATATTGGTGTTTATCTCTTCCGATACAGCGCTTTGCTCCTCTGCCGCAGTGGCTATTTGCGTATTCATATCAGTGATCTTACTGATTGAAGCTGTCATGAGTTTTAACACATCACCTGCAGATTTTGCATGCTGCACACTGTCATCAGCATACTGGCGACTCTCTGACATCACTTTTACGGCTGTTTTCGTTCCTGATTGCAACTTTTCAATCATAGATTGGATCTCTTGAGTCGACTCCTGAGTTCGACTCGCGAGCGTTCTAACTTCATCAGCAACCACTGCAAACCCACGTCCTTGCTCACCCGCTCTCGCGGCTTCGATAGCGGCATTGAGTGCTAATAAGTTCGTTTGTTCGGCAATACTTTTTATCACATCTAAGATTGAGCCTATTTGATTACTGTCATTTTCTAAGTTTTGAATCACCACTCCCGCTCTTTCGATTTCTGTCGCTAAACCAACTATGGTCTCGATCGTACGATTAACGACTCGCATCCCCTCTTTAGTTTGGATATCTGCAAGGTCTGCAGCTTCTGCGGCATCATTGGCATTTCGAGCGACTTCAATAACGGTTTCGGTCATTTCATTCATTGCTGTGGCAACCATATCCAATTCGTGCTGTTGCTGTTGCACAGAATCAGCAGACTCAGAAGTCACTTTGGCCATGCCATTTGATGAAATAGCCAACTCTTTGGATGTTCCTGAAACGTTTTGCAGGCTGGATTGGAACTTATCTAGCATTAAATTGAATGATTGAGAGAGTTGCCCTAGCTCATCTTGAGAGCCACACTCAATTCGGCGGGTAAGATCTGAGTTCTGCTCTATTTCAGTAACTGACAGGTGCAGTGTTTTCACCGAATTTAAAATCATCCGCGTCACCAGCAATAGCATCAAACCAGCCAAGAAGAATGAACTAAGAACGATAATGATCAGCTGCTGTTTCATCTCTGTCATAGCGTCGATAGCAGCCTGCTTGATATCCCCCCTCATACTCACCTCAACCTTAACCAAGTCTTTAAAACTGGCTCTGGATTTTTCAGCAAACGGCGTAGCACCTTGACGATACGCTTTCCAGGCTTGCTGCAACACTTCAGGCGTTCGTTCGACAGATTTAAGCTGCAACATACGTTGACGCCCATCCTCCATAAAATCTTCAGTCGCCCGCTTAGATTCTTGGGCAAGCTGAGATATACGCATTCTGGTAGCAGGATCAGTGATCAGCTGAGTTGCAGATTCGAGTGCGTCGAAGTGTGAGTAGATACTGTCGATCCACACCTCTAATAAGCTAAAATTCTTATCATAATCATCACCCAGCATAATACTTCTCGATAGGCGTGAGACATAATTCATGTCTCTGCTAATCATTAAGATATATTTCTCACTCGTGACGCCCGCTTGATCGTATTCATTAAACCTTGTCTCAACGCCTTTGGTGTTAATCACCACGTTGGCAAGAATGACAACACCCGACAACACGAATACCAGCATGACTGACAATAGCTTAAGCTTAATGCTTATCGTCGATAGAAATCTCATCCTCTTCCCCAACTTATTTTTATATTTAAGATATATTTAGACAGCATGTGGCAAGAGGATATAGCAAGCTAGAATCTTTATCGTCACATAAGTCACACAAAAAAATATAATATAATTAAAAAGTTATAAAATATGGTTCAAACACATCAAAACTTATAAAACGACGATGCAGCGATAACCAACATGATATAAAGTTAGCCTGGATTCACATTAGTATTAGGACAACTCATCTTCTAAGATTTCGTATTTAGGGAATACATAGTGGAATGTCTGTGGTACTTGGAGAGTTTTCAGTTATAAAACTAAGCTTTCAAAAAACGAATTGTATGGGGAATTATAAAGCGTGCATCTAAACACGCTCTATTGACTAACTGTTATTTGACTTTCGGTCGAAATGGCTTAACCACTGACTCGTCGCACTCTAAAAAGGGGCCGTTCATAAGATCGATACAATAGGGAATAGCAGGGAACACAGCGTCCAAACATTCACGAATCGACTTTGGCTTACCCGGTAAGTTAACAATCAACGAATCGCCACGTAAACCAGCAGTTTGGCGTGAAAGAATAGCGGTAGGTACAAACTTCAAGGATTCTGCACGCATCAGCTCACCAAAACCAGGCATCATACGATCGCACACAGCTTCGGTCGCTTCTGGTGTCACGTCACGTTTTGCCGGACCTGTTCCACCCGTTGTCACGATTAGGCTACAGTTTTGCTCGTCAGCCATCTTAATCAAGGTCGCTTCAATGATATCCTGCTCATCTGGAATAACCTCATAAACAGGCTCCCATTCAGAAGTAAGGTACTCGTTTAATACATCGATAATCGCCTTACCCGAAAGATCCTCGTAAATACCTGCACTGGCTCTATCACTCACAGTCACAATACCGATCTTAGCTTTAGTCATCTTAAGTCCTACTCCTGATTATATCTTCGGAAAACCTTATCGATGGCACCGAAGCTGATGATATTAGTTGCATCTAAACTAGCATGGTTAGTGTTCATTATATCTGGCTTATCATCAAAAATGAGAGCTGTTTCGCCCTTTATTATCGATTAGAAAATTAGCTAGCTCAACAACTAATACCACAAACGTCTCGACTGCCAATACTTCTGTTTCCAGTAACTATTATCTAATCGAGAGATCATCACACCTTGGCTGGTAGAGGCATGTAAAAAACGATTATCACCCAGGTAAATTCCCACATGCTTTGTCGACCATCCGGTTTTAAAGAACACTAGATCACCTGCTTTGAGCTTACCTTTTGTCACCTCTTTACCCAAGTTACTCTGATCTTCCGTCATCCTAGGTAATTGCCTCCCAAGAATATCTTTATAGACCAAATAGACGAATGCAGAGCAATCTACGCCTTGCTTGCTCATCCCACCATAACGATAGGGCACGCCTTGCCACTCATGATGAAAAGCCATTAACTGCTTTTCTAAAGCGAGTTTACTGACCTCTACATTCGTCTTTTCACCAGTAGAATTTGGCGGAGAGCTAGAGCAAGCAGTCATCAGTAATATCAGTAGTAAGCTTAAGAGTGGCTTTAGCAAGAATATCCATCCAAGAGTAGAGCAACAGGGAAGATGATACAGTCCATGGTCAACATACGCATTTAACGACCAACTATTAATTGAAACTTTAGGATAAAATCACATCCATTCACTGGTGTCAAAAACAGATTTGACATGTTATTTTCAGTTTTTATTTAAATTATGTCTATAACTAACTGATTGTTAAGAACCATAATCTGGCACAAAACTTGATTAACTATAGTGACCCCAATAGACATGAAGCATAAATAAGGAAATTATAATGAACAAGTACCTAAAAACAAATTCAATAAAATTAACTTTAGATACACGCACATTAAAATCAGAAGAACCTACAGTATTGGAGCTTCACATTCCCAAAAAAGATGATCCTGATACATGGTTTATGTCTTGTGAAGATGTCGTAATAGACGATATAGAAGTCATATTAACAGTGAACAAACCCGCTGAAATCCTGATAGAGATCCATAGCCAACAAGAGCCACTCGAGTTTGCAAATGCAAATGAAGGTGCTGATAGACAGATCTTTGATGGCATATTATTCATGACCGGAAACCGAACAATTAAAAACCTCAAGGCATTTGGTTCTCGTTTAATTAAGCCCTATATGATGTTGTTTACTGTTACTTCATCTCGCTTCTGGCAACACTCCCCCTTGGGTGAGGTCCTTGAGAACCGAGGCAATAAGATTGGTTTTCGGTTTTCAATTAAAGATAAAAAAAATGTTCTCTACTTCTCCCATGATCCTATTTTAATTGGTCGAGATTGGTTATAGCATCTAGATCCGGTTTAATTTTTAGTGAAAGCTTTTCTATGCATCTCGGCAGCAGCAAGTAACTTTATAAATTGCTTGTCATCTTGCAAAGATGCAAGCCAGGGTGAAGCTAACCAAGATAATGGGATACCAAACTCTACTGATTTATTTAGGTAGACATAGCAAGTAGTTTTATCCCCTAAAAAAAGATAAACAAGTGCCACATTAAACATGAGTAAAGGATCACTTTTGTTTGCTTTAATAACTTGTAACAATGCACTTTCCGATGACTCTACTTGTTTTAATTGAGCATTGGCGAGTGCTAGTAATAGATAATCATCTATAGATTTTAATTCTAAAGATGAAACTAGATTTATGACTTTTTTGTAATTTTGTTGTGCCGTTTGTGTTTGCCCTAATAGATGTTGAGCATCGGCTAAGTTTAATAGTATTTGAGGATTATTAGACGCTTTTTGGGATGCGTTTAAAAAATACTCTATCGCTCTAGGTAACTTATCTTGCATCATATAGGCCAAACCTAAGTTACTTAAATTTGCAGGACTATCTCCCTCGACTCGAGCAATCAACTGCTCATAAGCAGGAATAGCCACGGCCCAACTTCCTAAATAAAATAAAATATCAGCCCTTAACTCTTGGGCGTTTTGATGTTCAGGTACTTTATCTAGCAATTGTTCTAACACTTCCACTGCTTGATAAAAGTCAGATAGTTTAAATAACATTAACGCGTAGTTAAAACGATTACGCGCAGAAGGACGTTGACGAACCAACTGGGCCATCATTGTACTTCCTTTGAGATTAAAACCTTGCTCGAAATACCACCTAGCTCTCAATCCAACCACTAAGTCATCTGTATAGAAATACCCTTCCATTGCCAATAACATCTTATCTGCAGCTGCAAAATTGTTCATTAGAATGGCAAGGGTGATCTGCTCTATACGTAAAAATTGCGGCGGATATATAAAGTTAGCACTTTGAATAAGTTCAACAATCTTATTAAGCCAAATCTCAGTTCGCTGTTGATGATACATCTTCTTATATGCTGTAATTAATTCTCGACAACTATATTGATAACGGCAACCATATTGAGTTAGCCCACTAATGTACTCATTAAGTGTCCGCTCACCATTCTCATACTCGTGACCTAGAACCAAAAGATGCCGATATTCTAGTGAAGATTCAGTATGTTTTTCTAGTCCTTCAATATCTTTAAATTTATATTGTCTACTCAGATAATCTTGAATGAAATCTCCAACAAACAGTAAGTCATCTGTAGGTATATGGATTGTTTCTCGCTTCAACAGTACGGAGTCATCCTTTAACCAACGGCTTAATGTCACCGCACATTTACCAGGTAAACAATTGAGCTCACTGAAGAGAAGCTCATCTACCGCCGTTAATTGAAATAGCGCCATGACATCCTTTTTCCCCAACGAGCGTAATGCAACATCATGGTTATCTATCAATCGTTTAGAAGGTTGTTGGCTTACTGATTCACTCATGCCTTGAAATATCGAAGCTTTGATTAAAGGCAAATCAGGTAGAGACTCACCCGATTGTACAACAGGCCGTAACACCAACACATATGAGGGAGGAGGCGGCCATAGCACCCAGCTCAGTATCAAAACACAAACAAGGCTAACTCCAAGAACCAAAAACTTATTTGATCTTCTTGGTTTGTCGGTCTCAATGGGATTAATCGCTATCTGTTTAGTCAAAAGCCGAGTCGGATTATCAATACTCTGATGTACAAATAAAATTTCTTCTAACTTACTCACTGCATGAGCCGCTGACTCACAACGCTCTTCCGGTAACTTAGCCAATAAGAGAGTTAGGAAGTCATATACGTTTGAGGACATAGGCTCAAAGTGACGAGGAGTATCTGTTTGAAGACGCTGTAGCATAGCTTCAACACCATCACCTTGTTCAAACGCATGATGACCGCTCAATAAACGGTATAAGAGTAATCCAAGAGCGAAAAGATCACTCTTTTTAGTCGCAAGTTCTCCACTAGCCTGCTCTGGACTAAGTGAATAATAGCTACCAAGTCCACTTCTTATTTGCTCTCCCTGACGTTGAGCAATCCCAAAATCGCCAATTTTTAGCTGCTTCTGTAAACCAAAAAATAGATTTTCTGCTTTCAAGTCCCCATGAATAATGGCGTGGTCGTGTGCGACTACCAAGCCTTTAGCAATATCTAAGCAATATGCTAAAGCCGTTTTTTCATCTACAGACGTAGAGTGCGCAATGCTATCAGCTAAGGTTCCATCGGGTAAAAACTCCATGATAAGCGCCGTCCAAGACTCAGTCTCAGACTGAAAAACATCAAAAACTGACACTATGTTAGGATGATTAAGCTCCGCAATTAACCGAGCCTCTTCCAATAGATCTCCCTGATTAAAATCATAGAGTAGCTTAATGGCAACCCAACGAGACAGACGTTGATCAAAGGCTTTCACAACCATTCCATAACTGCCCTTGCCTAAAATACTATCGACCTTATATGGTCCAATATATTTAGGAAGATCGTCAATCAATTGATAACTGCTCCTATCTCACTTAAGCGTCGCTTGAGTGCTTGACGTGACACTTTCAGTTCGGGCACCATTTGGTTTAAATCACCGTGGTATTTAATAAAGCTCCTATTCAGTTGCTGGTCAGTTAAATTATTAGCTCTGTGTAATTCAGAACAAGCATCGATACGTAAATAGAGAGCAGCGCGAGATATACCTAATTCATCAGCTGTTTGTTTAATTTGCCACTCATGTTTAGCTAAGACTGTTTTAATTTCATCATCTGTGATCTCCCTAGGTTTACGTTTATTCTCAATAACTTTAGAAGCAACTTGTTCATTAGATTCTGCTTGAATAGCAACCTCATTAGCTATCGATTTAACAAATCCATACCAATCGAAATCTGAAAAGTTATCATAACCTAGTAGTGCTACTGCCAATTGAGTTGTGACATTTTTTAACTGCCGTACATTACCGGGCCAGTTAAGTTGACAAAATTGAGCAAATAACCACGCCCAATAGAACTGCTTATCATCTTCTGCATTTACAAATTTATCTTGCTGACCAACTTCTTCTAGCACTTCTATTAAAAAATGACTAAATAAGATACCAAAATCATCAACACGTTTACGGAGAGGGGAAAGCTCGACAACTACACCAGATAAACGCTGTAGTAGTGGCATCTTAAAGGAATCAATACCTATTAACTTCTCAAGGTTTGCATCTGTCGCCGCAATAATTCGTACATTCAACTTTTCACACTTTTCACTACCAACTGCTTGTACTACTCCAGTTTCTAATGCGCGTAAAAGAGCAACCTGAACATCTGCGTGGGCTTCACCAATCTCATCAAGAAATAAACATCCGTTGTTTGCTCTTTGAAAATAACCATCTCTACATGCTGCGCCGGTAAAGGCACCTTTAACACTGCCAAATAGCTCACTGCTAACAAGATCTTTAGGGATAGAGGCCATATTAATGCTAATAAAAGCGGCCTTTTTTCGATTTCCCATTTTATGAATAGCGTTCGCAACCACCTCTTTCCCAGTACCAGATTCTCCTCGTATTAAAATAGGCAGCTTTAAACTTGCAACCTTACTGATTAAAGATCTCACTGATATGGTATTTTCACTTACCCCCAGTAATCCATACTCATCAAGCTGTTCTACATCTTTTTTTTCGATAGCTGAACTATAATGCAAAAGCAAAACGACTCTACCTGACAAAGAAACCACAACCCCTTTACGTAACATCTCATCACCAAAGCAATATTCATTGCTTTGCTTATGATTTAACACGTTAATTTCAGTACTACTTTCTCCTTGAGACAAATAACAGTTTGAACCTTTAGTCGTCAATATCAGTTCTTTACGACTGATAAATCCATCACTTAATGGTCGTGATTTTCTATCTCTAGTTAAAAACTGTGGTGAAGACCGGCATATACCCCATGTTGATAATGAGGATTGCAGTTGGTAGCGTGCACCAATCAAAGACAAATCAGGGTGATAAACAACTGTAAGCGTTAATAACTCCGCACCACTAATGGGTCTCACGGTCATAGGCCTGTACACTAAAGTCCTTGTGCTGACCATAATTCTGACTCCTTTTCGAATTAACTATAATGCTTCAATAAATCTGCATACTAGTCACGATATGCCTAAAAAACAGACAGGTAAAGATTTTATTAACTTAGCCCTCCCAATCCTTTTAAGCCGAAACATGCCATTTCCGAACTGAAATTTCGATGTTTGGCTCCCTCATTAATACTTACATTCTACCTGTTAACTCTGCCAAGAAAGATGTTACTGACATGTCACTAACATCAAGCAGCCATTACCAAAAAACATTAACCACTTGAAATAAATAAAAAAACAAAACTGGCATGAATTATTCAATAACGTTATTGCTTCACCACAAAAGACTACACACATCAAGAAAGTGAACACGGTGAATGCTGTTTGCATAACGAAAACGGAGGTTTCCATGCAAAATGATAACAATGTTCTTTTATCTAGCATTAAAAACATAAAAGATGACAACGAAGATAATCTATTAGCATTAAGTAATGTCAGCGGGGTAGGGATTGGTTTTAAGGAAAAAAAAGGTAAACAGAATGAAGAGCTCTGTATTCAGGTTTTTGTTCAGAAAAAACTTAAAGAGAAAGATCTAGATAGTGATCAAATTGTTCCTAAAACACTCAACGGAATTAATACTGATGTTTTTGAAGTGGGAAACGTTGAAGCTCAAGCTTTCACTGCCAAGATACGTCCAGCCAAACCAGGCTACAGTATCGGTCACTTTGGTATCACTGCTGGGACCTTTGGCGCAATAGCAAAAGACAGTGTCTGGCCAGGGCGCTATTACATACTCAGTAACAACCATGTTATGGCCAAAAGTAATACTGCCAATATAGGAGACCGAATTTTACAACCTGGTCCGTTTGACGGGGGAGTTAATTTTGCGAATACCATTGCTCGACTCTCTAAATTTGTTCCTATTAAATTCGGTTCAAATAGCTATAACTTGGTTGATGCAGCTGTAGCGGCCCCAATTAGTATGGATCTGGTTATTGGTGCCATCAAAAACCTTGGGATTCCTAAAGGTACCCAAGAAGCCACACTCAATATGCCCGTGATTAAAACAGGCCGAACAACAGAAACCACTACAGGCACAGTATTCAGTCTAGATGCCACCATAGCTGTTAACTATGGTGCTAGTGGCGTGGCTTATTTCCGCAATCAGTTCCTAACTAATGACATGTCGAATGGAGGTGACTCTGGATCATTACTTCTTAACAAAACCAACAATAAAGCGGTCGGACTACTATTTGCAGGTTCGAGCTCTGTAACTGTCTTTAACAACATTCATAACGTGTTAATGGCACTCAATATCGATCTACTTACTGAATAAGAGGAATTAAGGATGAATACTCAAACAGATTTAAAAATACTGCACGAACAGTTGATAGAAAAAATCAGATCAGAAACCAATACAAAAATGTCTGAAAATATTGCCCACATGCAGACGGAATCAGTAAAAGCTCAAGCTAATTGTGCCTGTGATATGGATTCATTAAAGTTCTCAGGTGCCAATATTTCTGAACTCCAAAAACTAGAACAACAAGAAGCCGAAGCTAACGATAAAGAGTTTCTTGAACAAGATCAGTTTATGGCACAAACCTCAACAAATCTAAACTTGCCCGATGAACTCGATATCGAATCAAATTTTCTACCTTCTGATGCGCATATCCTCACACCAAGTTGGTCTGAAACTTTCTCTGACACCATAGAAGACAACCCACTTGTGGATAGCAACGACCTATCTGCACAAGCTGTCGTGGGAGGAGGTAATTGTAAAAACATTTGGAACTGGGCAAAAGGTGCTGGCGGCGGGTGTATTGGAGGCACAGCTTCCAATACACAGGTAGCCACTTGGGTGTTTTGGTTTAAGCCAAGCGTTAGCCGCTTTTACGCCATTAAGCCTAAATTTGTATTCAATGGTTACTACATCTCTAAAGCGAATGACAGATGGTATAACTGTAAAAGGTCCAATGTGAAGATTTCTGCACAAACCAATGTTTACCAATATAATTGGAAAGGATTATCCAGTGTTAACCTAGTCAATATTAATAGTCAGAACATTAACCGCAATCGTCGTCTAGATGATACACGGTACACCAATTACTCTGCACTACTAGGTAAAAATGACTGGGCAGCAATTGTATGTTCTGTAAAAGTGTATGTGCGCGCACAAGGTAGTGGTTCATACTCAAAAACCGACTTTTCTACAGGGGCAAATAAGGTATGTGTTCCCCATGTAATCATCAGCTAAGAGTTGATGATTACTCTAACAAGTTGTGTATAAAAATGTAATACGAGTAAGCAGGGTCTAAGCTCTGCTTATTCGCTTTGGAGAAGAAGATGCAATCGAAAAATTTAACCCAGTTACGTGAAGAAATTGAAGCGCTCGTTTTAACCATACCCCATGTCGTCGGTGTTGCTGAAGGTTTAGACAATCAAAAGAACAAAGTAATCCAAATACTCATCAATTGCCCACTTAATCAATTTAATCCACCAGCAAGCCTTATCAATGACAAGATAATATTTAAATTTGTAGGTGATATTCAAGCGCGATAATATCAACTCCCTTTTGGCGGTGATCTATTGACAAATTAATCGATGCTTTTGGCAAAGTGTGAGGGGCGAGAAACACCACCTACATGACGCAGCTTAATGAGCAATTTCCACTAGGGTTAAACAGCTTGCCCTGCAGCAACGCCCGATGACCAGGCCCATTGAAAATTAAAGCCGCCTAGCCAACCACTTACATCTATTACTTCACCAATAAAGTACAAGCCAGCGACGGATTTGGCTTCCATGGTTTTTGATGATAGTTCGTCAGTATCGACACCACCTAAGGTCACTTCTGCGGTGCGATAACCTTCTGTACCATTCATCACAATTTCCCAAGACTCTAGCTCAACCGCTAATTGTTCAAGCTCGCTATGAATTAGTTGATTCATCGCCTTGTTAAGCAGTGTTTCATCAAATAGTGCTTCAACTAAACGCTTAGGTAACCAATGGCTGAGGGTATTTCTTAGGCTCTGTTTCGGGTGATTAGCTAACACTAACTCTATAGCCGCACGAGCATCTACACCGGGAAGCAAGTTGATACTGATTGGTTCTCCCGGTTTCCAGAAGTTTGAGATCTGCAAGATTGCAGGGCCTGATAAGCCGCGATGAGTAAACAACAGTGCTTCACTAAACTGAGTGCCATCTTTAGCGGTAATAGTACTCGGAACCGCAATGCCAGAAAGAGGTTCAAATTTTAGTTTTTGCTCGGTATGCCAAGTAAAAGGGACTAAGCCAGCTGAAGTGGGTAATAGCTTAAGGCCGAACTGCTTGGCAATATGATAGCCGTAGGGTGTAGCACCGAGTTTAGGCATAGAGAGCCCACCAGAGGCGATCACTAGAGAGTCACACGTGTAGGTATCTTTATCGGTAGTGAGCTCAAATAGGCCTGAGTCTAGCTTAACAATCCCACTAACCTCTGTTCTAAGCTGAACTTTGGCTCCAGCCCATTCACACTCGGTCATCAGCATAGTCACTATCTCTTTTGCCGAGTCGTTACAAAATAGCTGGCCATGATCACGCTCGTGATACTCAATGCCATGACGTTCGACAAGCTCAATAAAATCACTGCTGCGATATCTAGCGAGTGCTGATTTAACGAAGTGGCTATTACCACAAATAAAGTTATTCGCTTCAACTTTTTGGTTGGTGAAATTACAACGCCCACCACCACTGATCAGTATTTTACGACCTGCTTGCTTAGCATTATCGAGAACAAGCACATCACGGCCACGATAACCTGCGCTAGCAGCACACATAAGCCCTGCAGCACCAGCACCGATAATAATTACGTCATGATGTTTCACTGCTAACTCCGCTCACGGTTAATATCAATAATGATAAATTTGATAAATTTGATAAATTTGATAAATTTGATAAATTTGATAAATTTGATAAATTTGATAAATTTGATAAATTTGATAAATTTGATAAATTTGATAAATTTGATAAATTTGATAAATTTGATAAATTTGATAAATTTGATAAATTTGATAAATTTGATAAACATGACTCTCATCTGTATATGAAAATCATGCAATAAAAAAGGATGCTATTTTAGCATCCTTATTCTGGACCTTATACACAAAACACTAGTCAGCCAACGTTTCTGACTTCTGCTCTCTTCCAAGCAGAGCCTTAGCGGCGTCATGGGGAGTAGCCCCTTGATACAAGACTTTATAAACCTGTTCTGTGATTGGCATTTCGACCCCTAGTCGGTGAGCTAATGCGTAAACTTCCTTAGTGTTTCGATAACCTTCTACCACTTGGCCAATTTCAGCTTGCGCTTCTTCAACGCCTTGGCCTTTACCTAACGCTAAACCAAAACGACGATTACGTGATTGATTATCGGTACAAGTCAATACCAAATCACCAAGACCAGCCATCCCCATAAAGGTTGACGCTTTAGCGCCCATGGCTTCACCTAAACGCGTTAACTCAACTAAACCGCGAGTGATCAACGCGGTACGGGCATTGGCACCAAATCCGATACCGTCAGACATACCTGCGCTAATCGCGATAACATTCTTAACCGCACCACCGAGTTGTAAACCAATAAAATCATCATTTTCATAAACACGAAGACGTTTTGGACTATGGAGCAACTCAACAAGATCTTTAATGAACGTTACGTCGGTACCCGCAATAGAGATGGCAGTAGGTAACCCAGCAGCTAGCTCTTTAGCGAATGTAGGACCAGACAGTACGGCCAGTGGATATTTGTCACCGATAATATCCCGAGCAACCTCTTGCAACAAGCGCCCAGTCTCAGGCTCAAGACCCTTGGTCGCCCAGATAATACGAGCATCATCACGTAGTAACGGCTCAGCTTGTTCAAGCACTAAGCCAAAGACATGGCTAGGCACAACGACTAAGACATTATTAGAGGCAGCCAGAGCAGTAGCTAAGTCAGCTTCAGGAATAAGTAAATCAGGAAGTGCAATACCAGGTAAAAACGCTTCGTTAGCGCGATCACGTTTAAGGTTTGCTATATGTTCAGGATCATGACCCCAAAGTAAAGTTCGGTGTCCATTGCTGGCTAAAGAAATAGCAAGGGCGGTGCCATAAGACCCCGCCCCTAATACCGTAATATCGGCTGTGTTTTTCATTGTTAACTACTCACTTGTAGGCTAGTTCATCCGGTATCATTTATCGAATGAAATAGCCTCTATCTGAGCAGCAACAAAAAATGCTGAACAGATACTTTGAACTCGCAATTAAGCGCTTGCTTCTTCAGTCTTTTCAGCTGCGGCAGCCTCTGCACCAGCTTGACGCTGATTAACATACTGAGCAAATAGAGCGTCGAAGTTTACTGGCGCTAGGTTAAGTTGTGGGAACGTACCACGACCAACAAGGCTACCAACTGCTTCACGAGCATATGGGAATAGAATATTAGGGCAGTATGCACCTAAAGAGTGAGCGAGTTGCTGTTCAGTCAAACCATTAATCGCAAAGATACCAGCTTGTTGAACTTCACATAGGAATGCTGTCTCTTCGCCATTTTTAGCAGTAACAGTCAAAGATAAAACAACTTCAAATACGTTGTCAGCTAGCTTAGCGCTACGAGTATCAAGATCTAACTTAACTTCAGGCTTCCACTCTTTCTGGAATACAGCAGGGCTGTTTGGCGTTTCGAAAGAGATATCCTTGGTATAAATACGTTGAATATTAAATTGTGGATCTTGTTGTTCGTTGTTAACTACTTCAGCCATGATTTCCTACCTATCCAAGTTATTGGTTCCTAAATTGAAACCTATTCTTAAGGGCTTTTGTTACTTGAGGTTAATCATCCTCAATCACCATCCCGGTTTTTTAGTTATTTCATTCTAAAGATATAAAAGTAATATTTTCACAATACTTTTATATCTTGAGTGATTTTTTAAGAGATAACACTCTAATCAAAAACACCTTTAAAAAGCAATTATTGCCTCAGTATCTACTTCTTACTCTTAGATACAGGCAAGTTATTTGACTGCCAGTCACCCATGCCGCCTTTGAGATTATTAACAGATTCAAAACCTGCTTTAACCATCAATTGAGCCGCTTGAGATGAAACCATACCAGCATTGCATACCATTATAATGGGACTGGCTTTAAACTTTTCAAGGGCAGAAATTTGATTATTTTTAATTTCTGAAAGAGGAACATTGATCGCATCGATGATATGACCCTTCTTAAACTCCGCTTTTTCCCTTACATCTATCACTTTCGCATCTTGTTTGTTGATCAACAAAGTTGCCTGCTGGTGATCAACAGTGGTCACTTTTGAGATACTTGACTTGAAAACGCTAACGACAAGACCAACGAATAAACCTATCCAGGCTAGGCTTAGCATTGGGTTCGCTTTCAAAAATTCAATATATTCTTGCATGGTAAACTGCCTACTTCTAAGGGGCTGAAATTACAATAAGGGCACAGAGTATACCATCGCAGTGCTAGATTGCAGCAAGTTGTTCCCCTCAATAATATCTCTGTAAATACAGTCTCATTTAAGCAAAGCTAATTTCGATAAGCCCAATCGAGGTAAATAGCTTTTTCCACCTAGTGTTACGTAGTAATATTTAACCAATTTCTGATTTAAATTCTATCTTTCAAACTTAAAGGTACTAGTATGATGACACGCAAACGTCCCTTGGCATTGCTGATCCTCGATGGCTGGGGTTACCGTAAAGATACGCAGAAAAATGCGATATATCACGCGAATACTCCAGTCTTAGATCGACTCAATGCCCAATATCCACATAGTTTGATTTCTGGTTCTGGGCTCGATGTTGGTCTACCTGATGGACAAATGGGGAACTCCGAGGTTGGCCATATCAACATAGGCTCAGGTCGTATTGTTTATCAAGAACTCACCCGTATCGGTAAGGCAATTGAAGAGGGGGAATTTGATACCAATCCTGCACTTGTTGAAGCGGTAGACAAGGCGATAGCTAACAATGGTGCCGTCCATATTATGGGCCTACTTTCAGCAGGGGGAGTTCATAGCCATGAAAGCCATATTGAAGCAATGTGCCGCTTAGCAGTAAAGCGTGGAGCTAAACAAGTTTATCTACATGCATTCCTCGATGGACGTGATACGCCACCCCGTAGCGCAAAGTCCAGCTTAGTTCATTTTGATGATCTTTTTACTACATTAGGCACAGGTCGCGTGGCCTCGATTATTGGCCGTTACTACGCCATGGATCGTGACAACCGCTGGGATCGCGTTTCACAAGCCTATGATTTGATCACTCAAGGTAAATCTCTGCATAAGTATACTAATGCAGTTGATGCACTTGAAGCTGCCTATGCTCGTGACGAAAACGATGAGTTTGTTGGCAGCTCAGCTATTGTTGATGCTCAAGGCAATACCGCTAAGCTAAACGATAATGACTCTCTGATTTTCATGAACTTCCGCGCAGACAGAGCACGCCAAATCACTCGTAGCTTTATAAACAGTGATTTCGATGGATTCGAGCGTGAAGTCACGCCTAAAGCACATTTTGTCATGCTGACTCAGTACGCTGCCGATATTCCTGCAGCCATAGCCTATCCAGCAACAGAACTGACTAATACTTTAGGTGAGATGTTAGAAAAAAATGACATGACACAACTACGTATCTCAGAAACAGAGAAATACGCTCATGTCACTTTCTTCTTCAATGGGGGTAAAGAGGAGTCTTTCGATGGTGAAGACAGGATCCTTATTCAATCCCCTCAAGTGGCAACTTACGACCTGCAACCAGAAATGAGTTCAGAAGAGTTAACCGATAAGTTAGTCGAAGCAATTGAATCTACAAAATATGATGTGATTATCTGTAACTATCCAAATGGTGATATGGTAGGCCATACTGGTAGCTTTGAAGCCGCAGTAAAAGCGTGTGAAGCTGTTGATACATGTCTAGGCCGTGTTGTTGAAGCGTTAGCAAAAGTCGATGGTGAGTGCTTAATCACGGCTGACCACGGTAACGCTGAACAGATGATAGATGAATCGACGGGCCAAGCTCACACAGCTCACACAAGTGAATTGGTGCCATTGATCTATGTTGGACGCAAAGGCAGTATTCAAGACGGCGGTCGACTAAGTGATCTTGCCCCAACCATGTTAACCTTGATGGGACAAGATGTGCCATCTGAAATGACTGGCCATTCCATAATTAAACTCGACGAGTAAATAGTAATTGGTAAACTTTCGCTTTTTTTATAAAGCCAGCATTTTTGCTGGCTTTATCATGCTTTCAACGCAACTGCTGGCTTCAGATCTGCAGCAGCGTCAATCCGATCTGAAACAGCTTCAGTCACAAATAAATAAACAGCAATCGGATCTGCAGAACACCAGTAAGCAGAGAGAGAAACTAATAAGCCTACTTAAGAAAGATGAAAAAGCGATTGCTTCAGCAGCTAAAAAAGTGAATGGAACACAAACTTCGTTAGCCCAAACGGAAAAAGAACTCACCAAGTTACACCAGCGACAACAGACATTAAGCAAGCTAAAGAAAAGGCAACAAGAATCGCTGTCGAATCAATTGGCTAGCGCCTATTTAGCGGGGAATCATGACTACAGTAAAATGCTGTTAAATCAGCAAAACCCTGCAACCATTGAACGACTACTGACTTACTACCAATACCTGAATAATGCTCGAATGGCCTCGATTAACAAGCTTCAAGACACCATTAAAGAGCTAGACCAAATTACA
This sequence comes from Shewanella sp. MTB7, assembly GCF_027571385.1. Taxonomy (NCBI): domain Bacteria; kingdom Pseudomonadati; phylum Pseudomonadota; class Gammaproteobacteria; order Alteromonadales; family Shewanellaceae; genus Shewanella; species Shewanella sp. MTB7. The sequence continues at coordinate 6,275,941 of NZ_CP085636.1, forward strand.
CAAGAACAAGTCAGCCAAAAGGATCGTCTCAATAAGCTAATCTTAGACCAGCAGCAGCAGGCACAACAGCTAACACTTGAGCAGGGACAACGCCAAAATACCTTAGTACTACTGCAAAAAACGTTAAATAGTCGCGGAGCTAAACTGGAACAACTCCAGATCGAACAAGCCAGTTTAAAGCGAGTCGTCGAACAAGCGATTGCAACAATGAAAAATAGCCCTAAAATGAATGGGTTATCGAGTAAATACAAACTCTCATGGCCCACTAAAGGTCGCATAGAATCAGGTTTTGGCAGCCAACGTTCAGGACAAGTCAAATGGAAAGGCGTCACAGTCGCTGCGCCCGAAGGTCAAGTAATTACCGCTATTGCACCAGGAAAAGTTATTTATGCCGACTGGCTACGTGGTTTTGGTATGGTATTAGTGGTAGACCATGGAAAGGGCTATATGAGCCTATATGGTCATGCTCAAACTCTACTTAAAGGCCCTGGAGATCTTGTTAGTAAAGGAGAATCGGTCGCTTTGGTTGGTCGTTCGGGTGGACAGACGGAGGCTGGCCTATACTTTGAAGTAAGACATAAAGGGCAAGCTGTCGATCCGGCGAGATATTGTAAACGCTAAATATGACAAGAGCCCATACATATAAGGGCTGTTATGTCACAACTTATCCGTTATCTATCATTTACTCTGTTAGGCCTAGCACTGGGCCTCTCGGTTACCCTCTCAAGTCAAGAAAATGCACCACCGTTTAATTCACGTCTGAATTACCCACTACTTCTCGATATCATAGACACAGTTGAAACTTACTACGTCACAGAGTTCACTCAAGATGAGTTGATTGCAGCCGCTATCGAAGGTATTTTTGCCAAACTCGATCCATATTCAAACTTTTTGGATCAACAGGCATTCTTCGATATCAGGGATGCCAATAAAGGCGAGTACTTTGGTTTTGGTGTTGAGATTGCAACCCAAGATGACAAAATCACGATAATAACTCCTTTTGCGGACTCACCAGCAGATCATGCAGGTATAAAACCAGGGGATCAGATACTGAAACTCAATAATAAAGCCGTCGATCCAAGAAAATTAGACCAGCTATTAAAAGAGATTAAACACCATAGCCAGAACAATCTCTCTATAGTACTGACCTTGAGCCACGCAAATATGAACAGCGAATTCAAGGTAACCCTTATTCCCAGTGTTATCTCAATTCAGTCAGTATCGGCAAAGATACTCGATGATGAGATTGGTTACATCAAGCTATCCAGCTTTCAAGATGATTCCACCAAAGAGATAATTAAGCAGCTAACCCAATGGAAGCAAAAGAAGCTGACCGGCATTATTCTTGATCTGAGAAATAATCCGGGAGGATTATTAGACCAAGCTATTAAGATTGCTGATATCTTCCTAGCTAAAGGCAGAATTGTATCTACGGAGGGGCGTTTTTTCGATGCAAACTCAGAATATTATGCCTCACCACAAACCATGTTATCCCACGTTCCGATGACAATTCTTATCAATCGAGGTTCGGCATCTGCCTCTGAAGTGCTTGCCGCAGCCCTGCAGGAAAACAATCGGGCTAAAATAATAGGAGAAACCAGCTTTGGTAAGGGGACCGTACAAAGTTTAATTCCAACGCTAATTGAAGGAAACGCCATTAAGTTAACAATTGCCAGATACACCACTCCCAATGGGCGAGATATCAACAGCAAGGGGATAGAACCAGATATAAAACTGGACTTAGATACTGTTACAAATGATAAAAGTATGCTTATAATCGACGAATTAGCGATTCAAGGTAAAAGCGCACAGGATAAAATCCTGAACTCAGCAATAACTTGGATTAAAACAAAACAATAAATACCTTTAAGGTATAAAAAGATAATAATTATTGTGCGCGTTATTTTATATTTTTTAGCGGTTTTTATCAGTAGTTTTACAGATGCAGCTCAAGTTGCGATCATCATTGACGATATCGGTTACCGTCAATCCGATGAAGCCGTATTGACGCTCCCAGAAAACATCACTCTTTCAGTGCTCCCTCACACCCCATTAGGTCATACTGTGGCTAGCGCAGCCTATGAAAAAGGCCATGAAATAATGGTTCATCTTCCCATGCAATCCTTAAATGGAAAAACATTGGGTCCAGGGGGATTAACCAACTCGATGAATGAAGCTGAACTAAAAAGGAATATTAAAGCGGCTTTTCTCAGCGTACCTTTTGCCAAGGGAGCCAATAATCATATGGGCAGTTTATTAACCCAACTAAAAGAGCCAATGATTTGGGTTATGGAGAGTCTAAAACAAAAAGACCTCTACTTTGTTGACAGCATGACAACCCGCTTTACCAAAGCTGGCAGTACTGCCGATCAATTGGGAATACCTCAGCTAAAGCGCGAACTCTTTTTAGATAATGACATATCAGCAGCAGCTTTAGAGATCCAATTTACAAAACTAATGACCTTAGCCCATAACCAAGGACAAATAGTTGCAATAGCTCACCCCTACCCAGAAACCATCAAATACTTAAAGCTTAATCTCCCAAGACTAGAGAAGGCTGGCATCAAACTGGTTAAGACTTCTGAGCTTTTGCCTTATAGATTAGCGAGCAAAGAGAATATGTCGGTGGAGTCAGGCTTAATACTCTAATAAGCCTCTGGATAAAATGAGAATCGCGAGAGCTCACTATTCTCGAATAAATCACACTGCAAGTTCTAAGACTGGAATATTAAGTTCAGGTAAGAGATTCAACAGTTCCTGACGATTACTCACAATATCTTCCAAACTGTATTTGTCTAATACCGCTAGGTAGGCAGAAACAGCTTCAGCTAATACTCCCCTCAACTGGCAACTAGGTGTAAAACGACAATAAGGTTTACTGCAATCGATAGGTGCCAGAGAGTTCTCTAAAACTCGGACTAACTGGCCGACGTTAATATCCCTAGCAGGCATACCTAAACGGAAACCACCACTCTTACCGCGGATAGTTTCAAGATAACCAAGCTTGCCAAGATGATGAACAATTTTAGATACGTGGTTGGGTGACAGTTCAAACACATCGGTGATCTCAGCGATGCGAAACAAAGTATCTCTATCAGGCTGAAGCGCTAGATACATTAGGGTACGAATGCCAAAATCTGTATAACGAGTTAACTGCATAATTCACCCACTCAATATTTTTAGCTAGTTTGAAGTTCTAGTGTTGAAATTAGATAAAGTGCTTCGGCATTACTCCTACCACACACGTCTAGTGTGGCAGAAAAAGAGCTACATACCTCCGGACGTTCCTGCGAACCAAATATCATACATAAATTCTCATCGGATAACTGCACACAACGCTCACCAGCCAATTTCCCCATAAGCATACCGGGAATAGAGCTAGTTATTGATGGAGCAATACAACATGCACCACATCCAAGACGACAATCCATGACGGACTCCATACAAATATTATACTTTTATAATCGTATAACTCGAAACAAGTCTAAGCACCTACAAAACAGAAGAAGATGAATAAACTAGCACTTTAAAAATGTCGAGGGAGTGTACACCAAAACAACACAAGCAACCTTATCTTCAGATAATAATTACCAACATACTAACCGATATATTTAAGTAAACACGCAAAATTGGATGGACGAGAACAAACACTCTCCCTCTATTCTCGTATATTCCAGACATGATAAGCCCTAACATTGCTGTTAGGGCTTATCATAATGTTTGTGGGTGAATATCGCGAAGCGATAAGCTCATGAACGCGAAGCTGGGGCTGACTATCTCATTTTAAAATAATCCGCGACGCCAAACGAAAAAAGCCTCTGCACTCTTTAAAGTAAAAAGTGCAGAGGCTTTCATCTTTATGTTGGCGGGTGAATATCACGCAGTGATGAGCTCATGAAGAGAGGCATGGATGCTGTTGGACGGGACTCGAACCCGTTTGCCTTTGGCACGCGTGGCAGGCCGCTCTCATTTTAACAAAGAGGCTAATGTCTCCATGGATGGAGTGTATGCCATAACAATGTCTGGAACATTGTTAGCACAACTGAACTACCGCCCCTTTAGTAAATTGTTCTTCAGTATTCTCAATGCTTTCCCGTCATTTTTACTCAAAAGGCAAGCACGAAAAAACCCTAGTATTTCTGCTAGGGCTTATCGTAATGTTGGCGGAGCGGACGGGACTCGAACCCGCGACCCCCGGCGTGACAGGCCGGTATTCTAACCAACTGAACTACCGCTCCTTTAGTAAAGTGCTTACGCAGATTACTAAATTCTTTTATCGTCGCTGATATGTCACTATCAGTAGACTTGCCTTTGCTCTTTCAAGCTCAGACTAAATAGGCGCCTGGAAATGACCTACTCTCACATGGGGAGACCCCACACTACCATCGGCGCGATTGCGTTTCACTTCTGAGTTCGGGATGGGATCAGGTGGGGCCACAATGCTATGGTTTCCAGACAAATTTGCTATTACTTTCAGCGTTTAAAAAGCTAAAGGTAAATAATTTCGAAAGCTGTTATCTCACATTCGCAAGATAATTCTAAATAATTGGGTTTTAGTACACGGAGGTACTGTATGTCATAAATGCAGAAGCATTTTATGACCAACTTAAATCAAGTTCGTATTCTTTTGTCGCTAAGTATCACCTAGCTACATAAAACCCATCTGGGTTGTATGGTTAAGCCTTACGAGTCATTAGTACAAGTTAGCTCAACGCCTCACAACGCTTACACACCTTGCCTATCAACGTCCTAGTCTCGAACGGCTCTTTAAAGAGATTTAATCTCTAGGGATGACTCATCTTAGGACTCGCTTCCCGCTTAGATGCTTTCAGCGGTTATCGATTCCGAACGTAGCTACCGGGCAATGCTATTGGCATAACAACCCGAACACCAGCGGTTCGTCCACTCCGGTCCTCTCGTACTAGGAGCAGCTTCCTTCAATCATCCAACGCCCACGGCAGATAGGGACCGAACTGTCTCACGACGTTCTGAACCCAGCTCGCGTACCACTTTAAATGGCGAACAGCCATACCCTTGGGACCGACTTCAGCCCCAGGATGTGATGAGCCGACATCGAGGTGCCAAACACCGCCGTCGATATGAACTCTTGGGCGGTATCAGCCTGTTATCCCCGGCGTACCTTTTATCCGTTGAGCGATGGCCCTTCCATTCAGAACCACCGGATCACTATGACCTACTTTCGTACCTGCTCGACGTGTATGTCTCGCAGTTAAGCTGGCTTATGCCATTGCACTAACCGTACGATGTCCGACCGTACTTAGCCAACCTTCGTGCTCCTCCGTTACTCTTTGGGAGGAGACCGCCCCAGTCAAACTACCCACCAGACACTGTCCTCAACCCCGATTCAGGGGCCTAAGTTAGAACATCAAAACTACAAGGGTGGTATTTCAAGATTGCCTCCACAAAGACTAGCGTCTCTGCTTCAAAGGCTCCCACCTATCCTACACATGTAGGTTCAATGTTCAGTGCCAAGCTATAGTAAAGGTGCACGGGGTCTTTCCGTCTAGCCGCGGGTATACGGCATCTTCACCGCAATTTCAACTTCACTGAGTCTCGGCTGGAGACAGCGTGGCCATCATTACGCCATTCGTGCAGGTCGGAACTTACCCGACAAGGAATTTCGCTACCTTAGGACCGTTATAGTTACGGCCGCCGTTTACCGGGGCTTCGATCATGAGCTTCTCCGAAGATAACCCAATCAATTAACCTTCCGGCACCGGGCAGGCGTCATACCGTATACTTCCTCTTGCGAGTTTGCACAGTACTGTGTTTTTGATAAACAGTTGCAGCCACCTGGTATCTGCGACTCCCGTCAGCTTAGAGAGCAAGTCTCATCACCAACAGGAGCGTACCTTCTCCCGAAGTTACGGTACCATTTTGCCTAGTTCCTTCAGCCGAGTTCTCTCAAGCGCCTTGGTATTCTCTACCCAACCACCTGTGTCGGTTTGGGGTACGATCCCTACTAACCTGAAGCTTAGAAGATTTTCCTGGAAGCATGGCATCAACTACTTCATCACCTTAGTGACTCGTCATCAGCTCTCAGCATTGCAACTTAATGCGTATTCCCGGATTTGCCTAAGAATACTGCCTACCACCTTAAACGCGGACTACCAACGCCGCGCTAGCCTAGCCTTCTCCGTCTCTCCATCGCAGTTAGTAGAGGTATGGGAATATTAACCCATTTCCCATCGACTACGCCTTTCGGCCTCGCCTTAGGGGTCGACTCACCCTGCCCTGATTAACATTGGACAGGAACCCTTGGTCTTTCGGCGAGGGAGTTTTTCACTCCCTTTATCGTTACTCATGTCAGCATTCGCACTTCTGATACCTCCAGCGTGGGTTACCCCTTCACCTTCAACGGCTTACAGAACGCTCCTCTACCGCGTACACAATAAAGTGCACACCCGTAGCTTCGGTGTATTGCTTAGCCCCGTTAAATCTTCCGCGCAGGCCGACTCGACTAGTGAGCTATTACGCTTTCTTTAAATGATGGCTGCTTCTAAGCCAACATCCTAGCTGTCTAAGCCTTCCCACATCGTTTCCCACTTAGCAATAACTTTGGGACCTTAGCTGACGGTCTGGGTTGTTTCCCTTTTCACGACGGACGTTAGCACCCGCCGTGTGTCTCCCGAGTAGTACTCATTGGTATTCGGAGTTTGCAAAGGGTTGGTAAGTCGGGATGACCCCCTAGCCTTAACAGTGCTCTACCCCCAATGGTATTCGCTCGAGGCGCTACCTAAATAGCTTTCGAGGAGAACCAGATATCTCCCGGTTTGATTGGCCTTTCACCCCCATCCACAAGTCATCCGCTCATTTTTCAACATAAGTCGGTTCGGTCCTCCAATTGATGTTACTCAATCTTCAACCTGCCCATGGATAGATCACCGGGTTTCGGGTCTACACCTTGCAACTAAACGCGCAGTTAACACTCGGTTTCCCTACGGCTCCGCTATTCGCTTAACCTCGCTACAAAATGTAAGTCGCTGACCCATTATACAAAAGGTACGCAGTCACGGCCTCTCGCTCTCGAAAGAGCTGAACCGCTCCCACTGCTTGTACGTATACGGTTTCAGGTTCTATTTCACTCCCCTCACAGGGGTTCTTTTCGCCTTTCCCTCACGGTACTGGTTCACTATCGGTCAGTCAGGAGTATTTAGCCTTGGAGGATGGTCCCCCCATGTTCAGACAAGATGTCACGTGTCCCGTCCTACTCGTTTTCACGTAAAGTTAGTTTTCATGTACGGGGCTATCACCCTGTGCCGCTGTGCTTTCCAACACATTCCACTAACACCCTCTACGCTTAAGGGCTAATCCCCGTTCGCTCGCCGCTACTAGGGGAATCTCGGTTGATTTCTTTTCCTCCGGGTACTTAGATGTTTCAGTTCCCCGGGTTTGCCTCACATACCTATGTATTCAGTATGTGATACTAGCTTATGCTAGTGGGTTTCCCCATTCGGACATCGTTAGCTCAAATGCTTGTTACTAGCTCGCCAACGCTTATCGCAAGTTACTACGTCCTTCATCGCCTCTGACTGCCAAGGCATCCACCGTATACGCTTAGTCACTTAACCATACAACCCAAATAAGTTTCATAAACTAATGTTTATAAGAACTAACTCTACCAAGCGGGTAGCTTGGTCGTCGTATCGCAACTAATGGTGTTTACTTTCGCCAAAAGAATACTCTTGACCCAATCATTAGAGACTTCTTATTACAAGAAGCTCTAAGAAAGAGTCGGCACTTGATTTAAGTGTTTGAGAACTCAATTATTTATTTTTCGCATTAATGCTACAAACCAAAGCAATCGTTATCTCTTTCGAAATATCATTCACAATAGTCCCTTTCACATTAACACTATCAGCTTTCCAAATTTTTAAAGAACAAGCATCATCGCTAGGATGTGCCACTCGCTCTAACAAGAACAAGTTATCTGTGTGAACACTCAACAAGCATTGAGTTAGTCGTATAGGTAAGGAGGTGATCCAGCCCCAGGTTCCCCTAGGGCTACCTTGTTACGACTTCACCCCAGTCATGAACCACACCGTGGTAAACGCCCTCCCCGAAGGGTTAAGCTATCTACTTCTGGTGCAGCCCACTCCCATGGTGTGACGGGCGGTGTGTACAAGGCCCGGGAACGTATTCACCGTAGCATTCTGATCTACGATTACTAGCGATTCCGACTTCACGGAGTCGAGTTGCAGACTCCGATCCGGACTACGACCGGCTTTGTGGGATTAGCTTGACCTCGCGGCGTTGCGACCCTCTGTACCGACCATTGTAGCACGTGTGTAGCCCTACTCGTAAGGGCCATGATGACTTGACGTCGTCCCCACCTTCCTCCGGTTTATCACCGGCAGTCTCCCTAAAGTTCCCGACATAACTCGCTGGCAAATAAGGATAAGGGTTGCGCTCGTTGCGGGACTTAACCCAACATTTCACAACACGAGCTGACGACAGCCATGCAGCACCTGTCTCACAGTTCCCGAAGGCACCAAGCTATCTCTAGCGAGTTCTGTGGATGTCAAGAGTAGGTAAGGTTCTTCGCGTTGCATCGAATTAAACCACATGCTCCACCGCTTGTGCGGGCCCCCGTCAATTCATTTGAGTTTTAACCTTGCGGCCGTACTCCCCAGGCGGTCTACTTAATGCGTTAGCTTGGGAGCCCAGTAACTAAGTTACCAAACTCCGAGTAGACATCGTTTACGGCGTGGACTACCAGGGTATCTAATCCTGTTTGCTCCCCACGCTTTCGTACATGAGCGTCAGTCTTTGTCCAGGGGGCCGCCTTCGCCACCGGTATTCCTTCAGATCTCTACGCATTTCACCGCTACACCTGAAATTCTACCCCCCTCTACAAGACTCTAGTCTGTCAGTTCCAAATGCAATTCCCAGGTTGAGCCCGGGGCTTTCACATCTGGCTTAACAGACCGCCTGCGTACGCTTTACGCCCAGTAATTCCGATTAACGCTTGCACCCCTCGTATTACCGCGGCTGCTGGCACGAAGTTAGCCGGTGCTTCTTCTGCGAGTAACGTCACAGCTGTCGTTTATTAAACGACAACCTTTCCTCCTCGCTGAAAGTGCTTTACAACCCGAAGGCCTTCTTCACACACGCGGCATGGCTGCATCAGGCTTTCGCCCATTGTGCAATATTCCCCACTGCTGCCTCCCGTAGGAGTCTGGACCGTGTCTCAGTTCCAGTGTGGCTGATCATCCTCTCAGACCAGCTAGGGATCGTCGCCTAGGTGAGCCATTACCTCACCTACTAGCTAATCCCACCTAGACTCATCTAATCGCGAAAGGCGCTCTCGAAAGTGCGTCCCCTCCTTTCCCCCGTAGGGCGTATGCGGTATTAGCAGTCGTTTCCAACTGTTATCCCCCACGACTAGGCAGATATCTAGGCATTACTCACCCGTCCGCCGCTCGACAGCAAAAGTAGCAAGCTACTCTCCTGTTTCCGCTCGACTTGCATGTGTTAGGCCTGCCGCCAGCGTTCAATCTGAGCCATGATCAAACTCTTCAATTAAAGTTTTTTTGCGTCATCCACCTTACAAGTAAGGCTAAATCAGCGGCTCAACGAATTATACTGTTTTTCACAAATCCGAAGATTCATGAAGTTCACATATTATTGCTCCGTAACCTCATTTTCCCGAAAGAAGTTGAAGTCCGTTGCTATGGTCACTCAGTGGTTCATTGAGTAAATTTTTGATTGCCTCAAAAGAGACAACTTCGAATAACTCAACACCTGTGAGTGCCCACACAGATTTCTTGTTTTGAATTGTTAAAGAGCTTCACACTAGTGTGTGACCGTTGACGCTAGGTCGCGGGTTTCTTACTAACTTCCCAAGACGTATCGTCTTGGCTAGGGAGGCGTATTCTACACTCTCCAGTGTCGGCGTCAAGCGCTTATTTTAACAAGTTTTCGAGTGGTGATTTCTTAAGCAGAAGTCAAACTCGAAGCCCGTAAAGCGGTTGTCACCGGAATCAAATCCCCGAAGAGTTTTAACTCTCACTCCTCGTTAAAAGAGTGAACTGATCACGCTGCAAGTCCCCTGCTATCTAGCCTTGCGACTGGGTAGTCGGCCTGCTGTGCCGTGTCAGTGGATGCAGATTATAGGGATATCGGCGAAGAGCACAAGTGCTTTTATTGATAAAATAGCCTTTATGGAACTGAATGCCTTTTTATCATTCAATATGACTAATATAGCGACACAATAGAGGTTTTGAATACACAAAGGAGGCTAACGCCCCCTTTGTGCTGTCACTTAATAATTGCGATGTTAGCTTCTAAAATAACTTATTGGCTAAAGAAGCGTGATTCCTGCGTTGCTTCAATCGGCTCATTACTACTTTCTACGCCAAGACTCTCGGAAACCACTTTAAAGTTTATCTTAGTCATGGTTCTAGAAAGCTCCACTGGATCGACTGCTACACTAATCGGTAGTGTTAACACTTCCCCGCCAGCGATTTTGACCTCTTGCGCTCCATACCAGATATATTCAGGCAATCCTTCAACTGTTAATTTGTAGCTATGATCTTGTTCTGTCTTGTTGAGTAGTTTCAAGGTAAAGGTGTTTTCTATTAAACCTTCATTGTTCTCTCTAAACAGCTCATTACGATCACGAATGACATCGATACGAATAGGCGCGATTGTCGCACTAGCATATACAAAAATAAGGATCATCGCGGTAAGCACGACACCATAACCAACCAACTTAGGACGTAAGACTTTCTCTTTAACTCCGTCCAACTTATTCTCGGTTGTATACGCAATTAAGCCTTTGTCATATCCCATCCGCTCCATTGTGTTATCACAAGCATCGATACAGGCACCACAATTAATACACTCATACTGCAATCCATTTCGAATATCTATCCCTGTTGGACACACCTGGACACATAAATCACAGTCAATACAATCCCCAAGTCCCAACTCTTTTGGATCAGATTTACGCGTTCTAGGGCCTCGAGTCTCTCCTCTTTTAGTATCATACCCGACTATATAGGTATTCTTATCAAACATGGCTGCCTGAAAACGAGCATAGGGACACATATGGATACACATGATCTCCCTCATCCAGCCAGCATTACCGTATGTAGCTAGTGTAAATAGCACCACCCAGAAGTAGATACCGCCACTTGCACTAAGCGTAAATACATCTATATAGACTTCACGAGTAGGCACAAAATAAGACACAAATGTCATCGCTGTAACTAAGGATATCAATAACCAAGAGGCATGTTTCGCAGTTTTACGCCAAAGCTTATTAAAGCTCCATGGCATCTGATCTAACTTCATCCGCTTATTACGTGCACCTTCGAGTTTTTCTTCGAACCAGATAAAGATAAAAGTCCACACGGTCTGTGGACAGGTATAACCACACCAAACTCGTCCTAGGTAAGTGGTAACAAAGAAGAGGCCAAATGCCGCTATCATCAATAGCGCTGCCAACAAAGTAAGATCTTGTGGCCAGATAGTTAAACCAAAGATATGAAACTTCTGCTCAACTAAGTTAAACCATACCGCCTGTCGATTCTCCCAAGGGATCCAAGGCAGAATAAGAAAGAACAACATAGCAGCCCAACCAAGTCGAGTACGTAGGCGGCTCCATAGTCCTTCTACAGCTCGAACATAGATTCGGTTACGTGGGTTAAATCTATCGGCTTTATTAGCATCAGGTTGGTGGATTTTGATCCGGTTAGCCTTTGAATAATCCTTTTTATTAGACTCTGTGCTCATCTTTGTAGCCTTACTACTTTAATATTGCTCATTAATTAGCTTATTATACCTGTTATATTACAAATTATTAGCCAAAGTTGGATTTTAAATGAGAGGTTGGATCATATTAGGACTAGGTGTAGGTCTACTCTATTACACTGCAACTGAAACCAATAAACTTGATGACCCCATAGCTCAATCTGAGGCGCTATTACAAAAGATTGAACATAAGATACAGGCCATGACAGGGACTGCAGCTATAAAAACTAACGATAGAATGCCTAAAATTAAACAAGAGATAGCAGAGCGGCTCTCACCAAACGAGTTAAACGCACTCGACAACATACTCGACTCCAAAGATTCATTAGGGAAATTTAAAACAGAGTATTGCTCTGGATCTACACTAAAACATAAGAGTATAAGCCAAGAAAACATTTACTTTATCTGCGATAAACTTAGATAGCTTTTCAATCAGTCAATAAGCCTAACCCGCCATTTATCTCTCCCCATGATTGACCTGAGTTCTGTTTCGGCCTAGCCTTTGCTCAATCTAGAATTGGATATTAAGGCTAAATATCATGGCACAACAGGTCTCAGACATTTTCGATCCTAATTTATGGGATCAAGTTTCCGGATTTGATTTCGAAGACATCACTTATCACAGAGCCAAAGATCAAGGTACTGTTCGAATCGCAATTAATCGTCCGGAATGCCGAAACTCATTCAGGCCTAAAACTGTCGATGAGCTTTTTATCGCTTTGGATCATGCCAGACAATGGTCTGATGTAGGCTGTGTACTCCTGACTGGAAATGGTCCTTCAGCCAAAGATGGCGGTTGGGCATTCTGCGCAGGAGGTGATCAACGTATTCGCGGTAAAGATGGTTATAAATATGAAGGTGCTGAAGCTAACAGTGCCGATATTGCCCGTATGGGGCGCTTGCATATTTTAGAGGTTCAACGTCTTATCCGTTTTATGCCTAAAATCGTTATTGCTGTGGTACCAGGTTGGGCTGTAGGTGGTGGACATAGTCTACATGTAGTCTGTGATCTGACTTTGGCTTCAAAAGAGCACGCTATCTTCAAACAAACTGATCCTGATGTCGCTAGTTTCGACTCAGGTTACGGCAGTGCTTATCTTGCTAAGATGATAGGCCAGAAACGTGCTCGAGAGATCTTCTTCCTCGGTTTTAACTACAGCGCCGATGAAGCCTTCGATATGGGCATGGTCAACCGCGCTATACCACATGCTGAATTAGAAACTGAAGCACTCAACTGGGCAAAGGAGATTAACTCTAAATCTCCGACGGCTATGCGCATGCTTAAGTATGGTTTCAATATGGCCGATGATGGCTTAGTGGGTCAGCAGCTGTTTGCCGGTGAAGCGACACGATTAGCTTATGGCACAGCCGAAGCTCAAGAGGGCCGTGATGCATTCTTAGAGAAGCGCGATCAAGACTTCTCGAAATTCCCTTGGCACTATTAGCAACCTCTTTTAAATGAGACGCTAGCGATAGTAAAGCCGTTGATTCTGACGGTTTTATAACTAAAACCAATTCTTAATCTTAAAAATCTATCAAATTAATCTAATATTCCCCCTTTTAAATCTTAATGATAACCATTATCATTAACGAATCAATTTAAGGAGAACAAACATGACCAAGACACTTACCTTTGCAATATTACATTTCAGCGTAGCTTTTACAGTTACATATTTACTGACGGGTAGTATCGTTATTGGTGGCGCAGTTGCACTTGTAGAACCCGCTGTTAATACCGTTGTATTTTATTTCCACGAAAAGGTATGGAGTAAATTCGAAAAACGCTCAAACGATATCGTCTCGGCATAGGAAAAACACGATTAATAGTCTCAATAGGAGATAAGTAAACCTTAACCTCCCAAGGAAAAGTGCTTTATGTGTAGGACATGGCCTCCTTAAGTAAACTGTCATAAAAGCTTAATAAATATTTTATTTCGGTAGTTAAATACTGTCTTATTAACATATTCATGTTGTTTGCTTTGATCATAATCATCAGTTGCACAGCTTAAAACTGTAATTACTTTTGGCCTAAACACCCCATTCGTTCAAGCTTTTATATCGTTAGTAGTCTTGCTTACTCTCTCTTAATTAATTACATTTCCACCTCTTTACACAGCCTAACAAACCAACACCGAATCAACATAATAAAAACAAATCAAGTCATAACAAACCTCTCATCTAATCCTAAAACACCGACTGTAACTTGGCTGTCATATTTGTCTGTCTTAATGCCCATAGCTTCCAGAGAGGGAGTCCAAACTAAATCTGTATTTTGACTAAAGAGAGTGGAACTTGTGATGAGAAAAGTTATTAGTTTATTCGCAGCGGTTAGCTTAATGACTGCACCAATTGTTCAAGCAAGCACAACAATTACAGTTTCAGGCTCAACCTCTGTAACGAATGTAATGGAAGTTCTAGCAGAGACTTATCAAAAAGTCTCAGGGAAAAATGTTGAAGTACAAGGTACTGGTTCATCTGCAGGTATCCGTGCAGCTAAAGATGGCACAAGTATGATAGGCATGTCATCACGGGATGTTAAAAGCAGTGAAATGACCGCAGATACAGAAAAAGTGGTTATCGCTCGTGACGGTATTGCAGTCACAGTCAACAATGCCAATCCAGTACAAAACCTAAGTAAAGAGCAAATTGCTAAGATTTATCGTGGTGAGATTAAAAACTGGAATCAAGTCGGTGGCGAGAATAAACCTATAGTAGTGGTCACTCGAGATGCTGCATCAGGTACCCGCGGAGCATTCGAAGACATTATGAAGCTAAAGCGAGAAGTAAAAGGCATGAAGGTCTCCGCTATCACAGCTACAGCTCAAGTCGGTAACGGTAACGGTATGGTTAAAACCATAGTAGCAAATAACACGTTTGCTATCGGTTACATCTCTCTGGGTTCAGTCGATGACTCGCTACAAGCATTGAAAGTCGATGGTATAGCAGCAACGGATGACAACATCGCAGCTGGCGAATACACCATCGCTCGCCCGTTTGTTGTACTGATTAAAAACAACGTAGCCCAAGAAGCTCGCGACTTTATCGACTATATCCTCTCCAATGATGGTCAAAACATCATTGCTGAGCAAGGTTATATCCGCATCAACTAATGCAACACTTGATACCAGAGGAGCCAAGGTTCCTCTTTAGTTTTTATATTAGATCACACGACCTTGAGGCCAAGTGATGGATACGGTAAATAAAATCCGCACACCTGAGCTGCAATTAGCTCAAAAACAAACTTATGATTGGGTTGGAAAAGGATTCCACCTACTATTTTTATGCAGTGCCATGGTTGGTGTGATCTCAGTAGCGACGATTGGTGGGTTTCTGTTTTATGAAGGCTTACCCGCTTTTCAAGAAGCTGGTGTATCTGAATTAATATTGGGTAGTGAGTGGCTTCCACCAGCACTGTTTGGCATATTCCCCATGATAGTTGCATCGCTTATCTCTACAGCTGGCGCTGTGATGATTGGTGTACCTATCGCCATTCTAACGGCTATATTTCTGGCTGAGCTAGCACCTAAATGGCTGGCAGATATTGTTAGGCCTGCAGTAGAACTACTTGCAGGTATTCCATCTGTTGTTTATGGTTTTTTCGGGCTAGTCATCATAGTTCCTGCCATCGAAACCCTATTTAACATCCCCGCTGGGAACACGATTTTGGCGGGGATTATTGTATTGGCAATAATGATATTACCTACGGTTATTACCATTTCAGAAACCTCTCTCAGAGCACTACCTTCTGTCTATAAAGAGGGTGCACTCGCATTAGGCGCATCCCATATATACAGCATCTTTAAAGTCTTAGTTCCCGCTGCACGTAGTGGAATTTTGACCGGAGTGGCACTGGGTGTGGCTCGAGCTATAGGCGAAACAATGGCAATAATCATGGTCATGGGTAATGCTCCTGCTATGCCAGGCTCAATTTTAGAACCCGCTCGAACTTTGACAGCAAATATTGCTATGGAGATGTCATATGCAACTGGCATTCATGCAAGCGCGCTCTATTCGACCGGCATTGTTTTATTAGTATTTATCGTTTTACTCAACGCAAGCCTACTGTATGTAAACCGTAAGAGGAGCTGCTGATGCTTCAACTCAAAAGAGACACACAAGATAAACTACTCTTAGGAGCGATATGGAGCGCAGCGACCATTACTATCGTGTTCCTACTTTGGGTCGTTTGGCATATTCTCAGTAATGGCTTATCCCATGTGAGTTGGGAGTTCGTTACCGGCGCTTACACCCGTATTGGCGAAACCTCGGGGATCTGGTCCATGATAGTCTCGACTATTTATATGGTTGGGCTTTCACTGGGTATCGCAGCACCTATCGGTATTATGACGGCTATTTACTTAACTGAATACGCTAAACCTGGCAGTAAAGTCGTGCAGATGATCCGCTTCTGCATCGAATCTTTAGCTGGCATCCCCTCTATCGTTTACGGTCTATTTGGTATGACTTTCTTCGTCACCACCTTAGGTCTGGGCTTTTCTATCTTAGCGGGGTCACTAACACTATCTATGTTGATCCTACCGGTTCTGATCCGTACCACAGAGGAAGCTTTACTTGCGGTACCTATGGCTTATCGCGAAGGTGGTTACGCATTAGGAAGCAGCAAGGTATACACCATATGGCGCCTAATACTCCCAAGTGCACTTCCGGGTATCGTCACTTCTGTCATCTTAAGTATTGGCCGTGTTATTGGTGAGTCAGCCCCAGTATTTCTCACCGCAGGTATGGTGACCCAAATACCAGAATCTGTACTGGAATCAGGTCGAACCTTAACAGTTCACTTATACAAATTAACCCAAGAGTTGTTTACCCAACATGAATGGGATCAAGCCTACGCAACTGCGACCGTGCTGATTGTGCTTGTACTCATCTTAAATCTGGCAACCAAGTTAATTGCCACTCGCTTTAATAAAGCATCTTAAACAAGGCCAGATACCATGAACAAACTTGAAGTAAATAACTTAAACCTATTCTACGGTGAGAACCACGCGCTTAAAGATATCTCATTGAAGATACCTGCTCGTCAGGTTACAGCGCTTATCGGTCCATCCGGATGTGGTAAATCCACCCTGCTGAGAACGTTAAACAGAATGAACGATCTCATCTCTGGAGTGAGGATATCTGGAGATGTAAAATTCGAAGGTGAAAACATCTACTCAGATGTCGACGTGAAACAGTTGAGAATGCGTGTAGGTATGGTTTTCCAAAAGCCGAATCCCTTTCCGATGAGCATCTATGAGAATGTCGCTTTTGGTCTTAAAGCACAGGGAATTAAAGATAAGAAACAGCTGGATGCAGTCGTCGAAGAATCCTTGCGCGGTGCGGCGCTTTGGGATGAAGTAAAGGAACGTCTCGACTCTCCAGCTTTCGGCCTATCAGGTGGTCAGCAACAAAGGTTATGCATTGCACGTGCTATTGCTATGCAGCCTGAAGTGATCTTAATGGATGAGCCAACGAGTGCTCTGGATCCTATCGCAACCCATAAAATTGAAGAGTTAATGGATGAATTGAGAAAGAAGTTCACTATCGTAATCGTAACCCACTCAATGAATCAAGCTAAACGAATCTCAGATAAAACCGCCTTCTTCTGGATGGGTGAATTAGTCGAATACGGTGAGACAAGTCAGGTATTTAACCAACCAAAAGATCAGCGAACGCAAGGTTATGTCAGTGGAGAATTTGGTTAAGCTAGTATTGGAAAGCCTAGGGAGTTAATTCACTCCCTATGGCAAGTAATCCAGCTAAATTGTAGATGTTTGGCTGGCTTTAATCTCTCTGAGATAGCGATAGATTGAGTGCACAGAAATATCCAGTCTGGTCGCAGCAACCTGAGCACTGTCTTTTAGTTCAAATACACCTAGCTCATAAAGCTGTGTCACTATCTCGCGACTCTTTTTAGAGGGCGCTATGTTGGTATTACTTCGGACATCACTATTGACACTATCGATGGTGCCATGAAGAGCCTCATCGATATTTCGAGCAAACACCTCAGGTGTATTACCGATATCTAAACTCACGATACTGTCTGGCATCATGGTTCGCAGCACAGACTGCAAAGGTGCATCCATATCGGTATTGATGCACAAGAGTCCTATTGCTCGATTCTGACTATTACGAATAATAGTGGTGATCGAGCGTAACGTTTTACCTGTGGCACAACGAGTGATGTAGGAGTTAGAAATATCCTGACCCATTTTTAACTTAAGTAGAGCTAAGTTAGTGACCGGAGCTCCAAGCTTTCTTCCTGTCACATGACCATTGGCTATCTTGATAACGGAAGGATCTCGAGAGTCCAAGCTATGCAACACCACTTCCGTGTGCTCACCATACATAGCTGCGATACCGTCAACCACATTCTCCATCGATTTCAAAATATCAAAATCACTTTTTGTTAGCTCTTGCAGTTTCACATCAACCCCTTTAAAAACCCTCAATCTTACGATAGAAGGTATATATAACAGTAAAAACTATGCCGACATAATATCGATGATAGTGGTATCGGTTGAAGGCATACCATGACTGATCATCTTGCCTATATTAATAATGGTCTGTTCAACATCTTTTGCAATAATGCCTTGCCCAGAAACAGAGCGAGAGTTCATCGCCATTAAAAATGCCCTTACAGCAGCACAAGATGAAGTACTCACCTTCATCGCACAAGAGGCTTTAGCGCCGTCACATATCATACCGGAACTATCACTAATCACATTTTGAATGGCAAAGCAGGATTGCTCAAACGTTCCACCAGCCAAGTATACCATGGCCATAGAAGCCGCTGCGCTCGTCACTGTGTTACCACAAAATGCCGATAAAGGCGGATAATGGGACTTAATATAGATGGCACCTAAATGACTTAAAATCAAAGCCCTAGCAAGCTGTTCATCATTTTTCTTGTAATGCTTAGCCGTAATAACAACGGGAATAGTCGCCGCTATACCTTGGTTACCACTGCCGAAATTACTCATCGCTGGTAATGTCGCCCCACCCATACGAGCATCAGAAGCCGCAGCAGTTTCCATAACAATCTTATTAAGCAAGTCGTTAGATAAAATACCGTCATCGATACTTTTCTTCATTATACGACCGACTTCAAGACCATAGGAGTTAGTCATACCTTCATCGGATAATTTAGTATTTAAATCAGCAGCCTGAAGAATAAACTCAATATGTTCAAGCTCTATCTGAGTCGCAAACTCATAAATAGAGGCTATATTAATATCAACACCGTCACAAATAGATCCTATCGACGTTTTACTGGATTCATCAGCAGTAAAATTAACCTTGCCATCGAGCTGTTTTTCAACGATTAAGGTATGACCACCACTGATTTTAACTAGCGACTCTTTACCTTCAAACTTAGCGATCACGCAGCAATAGATAAACTCATCTGTGACCGTGCGTTTAACAGAAACCTTACCCGTATCAATCATCTCTTGAGCGAGTAAAACTTGCTCTGCTGAAATCGAAGCCAGTACTTCAAGACCTGCATCGGCATTACCACCAATAGCCCCCGCAGCTGCAGCGATAGCCAGTCCGATTTTTCCTGTTCCAGGAACAAAGACACCCATTGAATTTTTATAAAGGTTATCTGAAACCAATATTTCTAATGAATCAGGGATATTACATCCTAACACTTGAACAGCAACCGCAGCACCATACGCCGCCGCAATGGGTTCGGTACAACCAAGCGCCGGTTTAACCACCTGATTTATAATTTGAATATACTTTTGCCACTCTTGTTTCATTGGGGTACTGCCTTATATCCTGCTAATACGAGTTACTTAGATTTTATGTGTGCAATCGCTTCAATCTCAACCTTTACGCCTAAAGGAAGATCTTTAACCGCAAAACAACTTCTAGCAGGACAATCTGTTTTGAAATATTCTTTATATACTTCATTGAACGCCGCAAAATCATTGATATCAGCAAGGTAACAGGTCGTTTTCAACACAGTCTCTAAGCTACCACCGCCAGCAAGTAACACATGGCTAAGGTTCTCTAATGACTGTTTAGATTGCTCAGCAACTCCCCCTTCAACAACGCCTCCTTTTACCTTACAGACTGGCAATTGACCCGAAGTAAAGATTAGATCACCATAGGTAGTACCATGAGAATAGGGACCGATAGCCATTGGTGCATGTTCAGCATTGATTATTGTTTTCATGAAACCTCAAATTAATTTTCATTTTAGCATTAACTAACATTGCAATATTATTTGCATTTTATGCTAAAATTGCAACTTAATCTTCATTTTTAATTTTAAAAAGACCTTAAATAACGACGAAAATCCCATTAATTTAGAGTTTTAGACCTACATCTCGCATTCAAAAAAAGTTAAGTGATTTTGATTGTGAACATTAAAAACTTCAAATATATTTGCACAAAATAATTAATCATAAATGATTTAGGGTGATGTATGACTGCGAGTATTACAGCTGCGGGAATATCCCGAGCAAATGTCTCAGAAGCTGAATGGAAAGAAGCAACACGATTTGATAGCACCGATTGGGGCTGGATTGTGATGAGTATTGGTATGGCCATTGGTGCGGGTATCGTGTTTCTACCCATACAAGTGGGTGTGATGGGGCTTTGGGTGTTTTTACTTTCATCTATTATCGGCTACCCGGCAATGTACCTATTTCAAAAGTTGTTTATTAATACCCTTGCAGAATCTAAAAAGTGCACAGATTATCCCGGCGTAATTTCTGGCTATCTAGGTAAAAACTGGGGCGTAGCGCTAGGCGCGCTTTACTTCTTAATGCTGGTGATCTGGGTATTGGTTTACTCGCTAGCAGTAACGAATGACAGTTCATCTTACTTACACTCTTTTGGTATAACCGAAGGGCACCTTAATGATAATGTCTTCTACGGCTTAGGCCTTATTTGTGCACTTGTTTATATCGGTTCTAAAGGTGAAAAACTGCTGTTCAAACTCTCAGGGGTTATGGCCGTCACCGTTTTAGTGCTTGTTGCTGTGATGGGAGTGCTCCTTATCTCTCGCTGGGATATGAATAATATTCCTGAGATTGGCCAATTTGGTCCAATGTTGAAAGATGCCATTATCACACTGCCTTTTACACTGACTTCAATCTTATTCATTCAATCATTGAGCCCTATGGTCATCTCATACCGCTCACATGAAAAATCAATTGAAGTTGCACGTTACAAAGCAACACGTGCAATGACGATCGCCTTCTCTATCTTATTCGTTGTTGTATTCTTCTTCGCTGTCTCATTCACCTTTGCGATTAGCCAAGAGCAAGCCGCAGAAGCAATGAACAAAAACATCTCTGCTCTAGCGATTATTGCACACTACTTCCCTGGTAGTTGGGCAACTATCACTGGTGTCGTTATCAACATTTTCGCGATTGTGACCTCATTCTTCGGTGTGTTCTTAGCGTTCAAAGAGGCTTGTAAAGGTCTTGCGATGAACCTATTACTACGTAAATATGAAGAATCTCAAATAAACAAAGTAATGGTAAATCGTTTCGTTACCGTGTTTATCATCATACTTGCATGGTCAGCCATTGCCCTAAACGCTCCGATCCTATCGTTCACCTCTATCTGTAGTCCTATCTTCGGTTTAGTGGGTTGTTTAATTCCGGCTTACCTTGTGTATAAAGTGCCACAACTAAACAAGTACAAAGGCGTAGCAACCAACTTCATTATCATCACAGGTATCCTGCTTTGTATCTCACCTTTTATTGCATTTAGTTAAGCCAATAACCCAGCAAGCTGGCTGAATTACAGGAAATAAAAAAGCGCTCTTATGAGCGCTTTTTGCTTTACTGAAAACTAGATTTAAATATCATTTAGCGAAGTTTAATAAAAGTGAGACTCCCCACAACTTTTACACATGTTGATCAACCAAGATTGCATTACCGTCAGGATCTTGCACAGAGAAACTCGACGGCCCACTTTCGCCATCAATGGCTTTTTGTAGTATCTCAACCCCTTGAGCTTCAAACGCTTTCAAGAGCACTCTAACATCGGTATAGGATGTTAAAGTTTGACAACTTTTATCCCAGCCGGGATTGAAAGTCATGATATTGCCTTCAAACATCCCTTGAAACAAACCGATAGTGTGGTCACCGTTTCTAACGATTAACCAGTTTTGAGATTGATCTCCTCCCACAACTTTAAAACCTAACTTTTGATAGAACACCTTTGAATCTTCGATGTTTTTAACCGATAAACTTACTGAAAATGCACCTAATTCCATTTGACACCTCATCGTTTGATAACAAGCTAACTGCTTATTCAATAGCAGTTCGAGAGCCTTCTCGGTTACTCGATTAGTGTAAAAACATTATCACTTCTAACAGATCACTGTAAATCGATCATTATTCAACCAAATCAGAAATCGCACTAACAACAACTACCCAATAATATTAACCTTCCTTTTTTAAGGAAGGACTATTCTAATTTCAGAACTTGCTAACTTAAAATCCATTCCTATAATGCCTAAAACTGGAGCGTCCACAAACGCTCCAGTTTTTTTATGCCTGAAATAAACTCAGGAATTAACTTAATATCCAATGAACAAATACATTTATTGGCGGTATTGCGCTGTGCAAACCGATGCGAGGAATAAACGATGCGTATTGAACAAGATATAAAATTAGGTTTTAAAGATGTTCTCATCAGACCAAAACGTTCAACGTTAAAAAGCCGTTCTCAAGTTGACTTGAACCGTCAGTTTACTTTCAAGCACAGTGGTAAAACCTGGTCAGGTGTTCCCATTATTGCCGCTAACATGGACTCAGTAGCCAGCTTTGAAATGGCAGCAAGCTTAGCGGCACACAATGTTATGACCGCCGTTCACAAGCACTATAGCGTTGAACAGTGGAGCAAATTTGTAAACAGCAGTAACCAAGATGTTTTACAACATATCATGGTTTCGAGTGGCACATCAGATGCTGACTTTATTAAGCTAAGCCAAGTATTAGCCCTATCTGAAGACATTACCTTTATCTGTATTGATATTGCCAATGGCTACTCTGAACATCTAGTCGATTACGTTCGCAAGGTGAGACTAGCCCACCCACAAAAAGTGATAAGTGCAGGTAACGTCGTCACAGGTGACATGGTTGAAGAGCTCATTATCGCTGGGGCAGATATTGTCAAAGTGGGTATCGGCCCAGGTTCTGTATGCACCACACGAGTCAAAACAGGCGTTGGCTATCCACAACTTTCAGCCATTATAGAGTGTGCCGATGCTGCACACGGTTTAGGTGGTCAAATCATCGGTGACGGCGGTTGTAGCTGTGCTGGCGATGTCGCCAAAGCCTTTGGTGGCGGTGCAGACTTTGTCATGCTTGGCGGCATGTTAGCTGGTCACGAAGAAAGTGGCGGAGAAGTCGTTGAACATGGTGGTAAAACCATGGTTAAGTTTTACGGTATGTCATCGCAATCAGCCATGGATAAACACTCTGGCGGCGTAGCAAAATACCGTGCAGCTGAAGGTAAAACCGTACTGCTACCATTTAGAGGCAGTGTCGATAACACGATTAACGACATTATGGGTGGCGTACGTTCAACCTGTACCTATGTCGGTGCTGCATCGTTAAAAGAACTGACTAAACGCACTACTTTTATCCGAGTTCAAGAGCAAGAAAATAACGTCTACGGTAAAGAGTAAGTAATAAAGAACGACCAAGACCCGAATGCTAAGCCCGCACTCTAGCGGGCTTCACCCTACTGTGGTTTGATAAAAAGACGCGACCCCGACATGTCAGTCCATTTATAAAGCCAGTTCAGCTAATGGGCTACCATCCCTTTATCTAAATGGCACCTCTAACGGCTATAGCTATCAGCCATACTTGGTAACCTATCACCATCAACGAGATGCATATTCGTAGTGTAGTAGGACTGACTATATTCAATATTTAATGAAAAATATAAGCTTTGCTTAAGATGCATTTTTATTGATCTTTCTATCTCTTCACTTAGCTTCTGTGTAAATATCTTATCTCGGTGAGGCTTTGTTAATAAGGAGATAGTAACAAGTATGTGGGGGTATTTGTACTGAGAACATGGATAAGCCCTTGATTTACACTCACCAGCGCTCATATCACTCTCATTAATAACGGCTTCTACAACATCAAAAATTTTATCAAAATCTATATCTAAATTATCAGAATATTTAATTTCTACATGAGGCATTTGAATATAGTCCTTTTGCATACAACAAATAATTAGCATGAATTCCGACAAACACCTTGCAAGAGCTAAAGCAATCTAAACGCAAAGTGCGGATTATTCACAATATTTCCTGTAAAAATACCAATAATATTAATGAATGACAATGGCAGTTTCGGTTGAAAGAACGCTAGGCTAGATGAACTCTAGATAGTCAGATTTGATCGCGGCAACTCATATAAGTAGCTGCACGGCACCCGCTGCAGACAATAGATATCGATGAAGTTGATATCTTCAACGAACCACCAAATCCCTCTTCGGCTAGAAGCTAAACCAGAAACTGCAAACTTGGGGGTATTCCCAAAATAAAAATGGCGGTAACCATTAGGAAACCGCCATTTAAATTTAACCAATTAAGGTAAGAATTAAATCAATTACTCTACAGTAACCGATTTTGCCAAATTCCTTGGCTGATCCACATCGGTACCTTTGATTAAGGCAACATGGTATGAAAGCAACTGCAAAGGAATAGTGTAAATAAGCGCAGCCATAAACTCATCGCAATGGGGCACTTGGATCACTTTCATGGTGTCATCGGATTCAAACTCAGCGTCCACATCGGCAAACACATACATCAAACCACCGCGAGCACGCACCTCTTCAACGTTTGATTTCAGCTTCTCAAGTAACTCATTATTTGGTGCAACCACAATCACTGGCATATCAGCATCGATAAGTGCAAGCGGACCATGCTTAAGTTCGCCAGAGGCATAAGCTTCGGCGTGAATATAGGAGATCTCTTTAAGCTTAAGCGCGCCTTCCATCGCGATAGGATATTGATCGCCACGACCTAAAAATAGTGCATGGTGCTTATCAGCAAAATCTTCAGCAAGCTCAGCAATCGCCTCGTCCAATCCTAATGCTTGCTCAACCTTAGCTGGCATAGACTGCAAGCTCTGAGTGATCTTAGCCTGCATCTCAGCAGACATACCATTATGGCGGCCGATAACAGCTGTTAACATCAACAGACCAGCAAGCTGAACGGTGAACGCTTTAGTCGAAGCTACGCCGATCTCAGCGCCAGCCTTCATCATATACGCCATATCTGATTCACGTACCAAAGATGAACCCGGTGAGTTACAGATAGTCATCGTCGCCTTGTAACCCATCTCTTTGGCCAAGCGAAGTGCAGCCAGCGTATCGGCGGTTTCACCAGACTGAGAAATGGTAACAAGCAAGCTATTAGGGAATAGATGAGACTTGCGGTAACGGAACTCAGAAGCAATTTCGACGTTACAAGAAACACCAGCCCAATCTTCTAACCAGTAACGTGCAGCCATACCCGCGTGGTAACTGGTACCACAGGCGATAATCTGTACGTGTTTAATGTCTTTTAGAAACTCAGCAGCATTTTCACCGAAGGCTGAATCTAATACGACTCCGTTAGCAATACGGCCTTCGAGTGTATGAGCGATAGCGCGTGGCTGCTCATAGATCTCTTTTAGCATGTAGTGACGGTATTCGCCTTTATCACCCGCATCATGGGTCACTTCAGACTCTTTAACTTCGCGCTCAACCGCATTACCGTCAACATCAAAAATATTTACAGTGCGACGAGTCACTTCGGCAACATCCCCCTCCTCTAAGAAGGCGAAAGAGCGTGTCACAGGAAGCAGGGCTAACTGATCAGATGCCACGAAGTTCTCACCTAGACCATAACCAATCACCAATGGGCTGCCACTTCGAGCAACGATCATGCGATCACTGTCACGACGGTCAATAACCACAGTGCCATAAGCACCTTCAAGTTGCTTTACGGTCGCTTGAACAGCAGCTAGCAAGCTAGTGTGCGACTTAAGTTCATGGTGTACTAAGTGACAGATAACTTCGGTGTCTGTATCTGATGCAAAGGTATAACCTAGGCCTTTCAGCATCTCACGTAGCTTGTTGTGGTTTTCAATAATGCCATTATGGACAACAGCAATATCACCGCTTGAAAGATGTGGATGTGCATTGCGCTCACTCGGCTCACCGTGGGTTGCCCAGCGAGTATGGGCGATACCGGTACCACCCACTAATGGCGACTCATCGAGTGCTGCCGATAACTCCTGTACCTTGCCGACGCGGCGAGTCGTCTTCAGCTCACCATCTTTAATAACCGCCACACCAGCCGAGTCATAACCACGATATTCCAGACGTTTAAGACCTTCAACTAGAATTTCAGCAACATCCCTTTGCGCCACAGCACCTACGATTCCGCACATATTATTTACCTAACCTCTTTAAAATAAGAGTTAAAATTAAAATGAATTTGTTTTAATAGCTGTAATTAAGCTATTCAACATGAGGTGCAAGCATGACTCGCACACCATGATTAGAAATACTTTCAATGGCCTCAGCCGATAACTTGTCATCTGTAACCAGCACACTCACCTTGCTCCATGGCAGCTCCAAATTGGGAATACGACGTCCCACCTTGTCAGATTCCAGCATGACGATAACTTCCCGCGATACTTCAGCCATCACCTTGCTTAAGCCTGTCAGCTCATTAAAGGTGGTAGTACCTCGCTCGAGGTCAATACCATCGGCACCAATAAAAAGTTGATCGAAGTTATATGATCTCAGTACGTGCTCGGCCACCTGCCCCTGAAAAGACTCAGAGTGAGGATCCCAAGTGCCTCCGGTCATCAATAAGGTCGGTTCATTTTCCAGTTCATGTATGGCATTAGCTAATTGTAAGGAGTTCGTCATCACAAGCAGGCCACGCTTACTGTTTAGCTGCTGAATAAGCCCAGAGGTAGTGCTGCCACTGTCAATAATGATGCGATTATGATCCTTGATCAGCTTAGCGGCTGTTGCAGCAATCGATAACTTGTTAGCTGCTATCTTGGCAGTGAAATGCTGTGTGATCTCATCGGGAATAGCCACAGCACCGCCGTAACGACGCAGTAAAAGGCCTGTTTTCTCAAGGGTTGCCAGATCTTTACGTATGGTCACTTCCGATGTCTCGAAACGAGTAGACAACTCATCAACACTGACCTCACCTTGTTCATTCAAGATGTTGATAATGCTATGCCGGCGCTGTTGAGTATTACGTTTGTTCATAAAATCTTTCAGTTAAGTTTCGTTTCGAAAGATGCATTATAGTGAAACGAAACTTTTTTACCAGTTTGAAACCTTAATAAGAGTGAAATTCAGACAAAAAAAAGCCCCTATTTGAGATAGAGGCCATTCGCTTGGCAAAATACGTTTTAACGCTAAGTTTTAAACTTAGAATTTAGCTTGTAACGCCAAGCTTATGTTGCGACTTTCGCCGATAGACACTTCTTTGTAACTACCGCCACCTAAATACTCTTCATCAAATAGATTTTGCACATTCATACGTACACTATACTCGGTCCCACTTAGCTGCCACTGATAAGCCGCACCTAAATCAAAACGCACATAACCGTCTTTAGTTATGGTATTAACATCATCAGCAAAACGTTCGCCCA
Source organism: Shewanella sp. MTB7 (assembly GCF_027571385.1). Lineage (NCBI taxonomy): Bacteria > Pseudomonadati > Pseudomonadota > Gammaproteobacteria > Alteromonadales > Shewanellaceae > Shewanella > Shewanella sp. MTB7. The sequence continues at coordinate 6,303,372 of NZ_CP085636.1, forward strand.
CATAAACGGCACCGAAGTTAAGCGCTAAGCCCTCAGTCACTTCATAGCGGGTCCAGATATTAGCCGACCACTTTGGTGCATCAATTGGAGTCATACCATTTAATTTAGCATCTTTACCCGTAGTATTATATTCGGCATCTAAGTACATCATAGAACCCGTCATAAACCAACTATCACCCAGCTGGCCTTGAGCACCCATTTCGAAACCACGGTGATTCTGATCTCCACCATTTTGAGTCGTTTCTTGATCATGTCCATTAGCATCTTTATCAAACTCATTTATAACTAAGAAGTTTTCAACGGTAATATCAAATACAGCAGCGGTTAATAGTAAACTATCATTGAATAGTTCCCACTTCGTACCTACCTCATATTGAGTGCCGAATTTAGGTTTTAGATGTTCGCCATAGTTTACATCGTCTACATTATTAATCGAACCTTGAGGCACAAAGCTCTTAGAATAATTAAAATAAATGTTACCGTAATCAGTTGGTTCGAAAATCACCCCAACTTTAGGGGATACTGCATAGCTATTATTGTTAGGTTCTTCTGGTTTCCCGTCTTTCTTCTGCTCGTCATAACGAGCACCTAATAATAGTTTCCAATTATCTGTCAAAGTCATCAAATCTTGAACATAGAAGCCATATTGATAATAATCACTTTCAGACTTTCCATCTGGATCATTATGATAGTTAACCTCAGGTAATGGGAAGTTATTTTGATCAGGGTAAAATGTTGATGTAACACCTCTTTCGATTAATTGCCCATAGTAATAATCAAGCATATTAGCCCCAACTAACAACTGGTGGTCAATACCGCCAGTGGAGAAGGTTCCGGTAAAATCAACATAAGCGGTTTTATATTGCCAATCATCATGGCGATCGAACGGCTTAACATCGTAACCAAGTTCTGGCGTTGGGGTGTAGGTTGGTGATGAAGCGAAGCGCTGACGTTCATACATCTGATGGTTATAACCCATCTTCATCTGCCAGTTATCAGTAATATACCAGTTCAAATCACCACCTATATTTGAGACAGTGAAATCAATAAAGGCCCAAGGCATTTCCCAAATAGTATCGCGACCGCCAATCACTTCACCGTCTTTATTTAACCAGCTACCTGAATCTAAGCCTGTTTTATCAGATGTAGTATCATATTTAACCGATAGTGTCAGATCATCAGTTAAATCAAAATCTAATGCGATTAGTGCAAGTAAACGATCACGCTCTTTATTCTCACCATTTAAATATTCAGATGAGTATGTAGCGTCTTGTTTCACTAACATGCTGCGATAGCGCACTGTTTGTTCTTCATTAAGCGCCCCACCCGCATCCACTTGAAAGCGTGTAGAACCGTATTCATCAGTATCAAATTTTAAATTGAATAAATCATCGTAAGTGGGCTTTTTGGTCACCATGTTAATCAAACCACCTGGACCTGATTGACCGTACAGCATAGATGACGGTCCCTTTAGGACCTCTACAGCCTCAAGAGTCTCTGTTGGCTGTATGTAATGAGACCAATGTTGGTGGCCATTGACTAAGAAACCACTACCAGAATCAAGTGAGAACCCACGTATAGAGAACTGTTGACGATTCCACTTTTCACTCCCTGCTGTCACTGAAGAGTCGTTAGTTAGCACTTCAGCTAAGTTAGTTGCTAATTGTTCATCAGTAACAAAGCTTGGAATAACCACTACCGACTGCGGCGTGTCCATTAAATCGATATCACCACGCATCGCACCAGATGCCGTACCTGCTTTGTAATCATTAAAGCTGCGACCAGTGACGGTAATACGCTCAATATTATTTACAGCATAGACTTCATCACTCGATTGCTCTTGTGCAAAACTGGAAAATGAAGCTAGTGCAGCTGTAACAGCGACGCTGATACAAGAAATTTTAAATGACATTACCGACCCTATTGGAAAGCATTAATGAATAATTGACCCCAACATTAATGATAATCAATCTTATTTGCATTACTTTTTTTATTATATTTTCTTTAATGTGAACAGGATCACTATTGTCCCTATATGATTGGCTAAAAACAAAAAAGCGCCATTGCTGGCGCTTTTTATACAGTGAGAAAGCTCAAACTTCGGGACCTTGAGCTTTCAATACATCGTATTAAATCATTGATTATTCCCAATCAAGAATAACTTTTCCTGATTGCCCCGAACGCATTGCATCAAAACCGCGCTGGAAATCATCAATATTAAAATGATGAGTAATAATGGGGGTGATATCTAAGCCTGACTGGATTAAACTTGCCATCTTGTACCAGGTTTCAAACATCTCACGACCATAAATACCTTTAATGATAATGCCTTTAAAAATAACCTGATTCCAATCGATGCGCATATCTGCTGGTGGAATACCCAGTAATGCAATCTTGCCACCATGGTTCATATTCTTAAGCATGCTATTGAAAGCGGGAGAAGCACCGGACATCTCTAATCCCACATCAAAACCTTCGGTCATGCCCAATTCGGTCATCACATCTTCGATTTTTTCTTCAGCGACATTGACGGCTCTAGTGACCCCCATCTTACGAGCTAAGTCCAACCGATACTCGTTAACGTCAGTAATAACCACATGGCGTGCGCCAACATGCTTAGCAATGGCTGCTGCCATAATACCAATCGGACCAGCACCCGTGATCAATACATCTTCACCGACTAAATCAAAAGAGAGCGCAGTATGAACAGCATTGCCTAGTGGATCAAAAATTGAGGCTATATCATCACTGATATTATTTGGGATTTTAAACGCATTGAATGCAGGTATAGCTAAATACTCAGAAAAAGCACCAGTACGATTTACGCCAACGCCGATAGTGTTGCGACACAAGTGCGTACGCCCACCACGACAATTACGACAATGACCACAGGTAATATGGCCCTCACCAGACACACGGTCACCAATATTAAAACCGCGAACCTCTTCACCAATACCAACCACTTCACCTACGTACTCGTGACCAACGACCATAGGAACCGGGATAGTTTTTTGTGACCATTCATCCCAATTGTAGATATGGATATCAGTACCACAGATGGCTGTTTTCTTAATTTTTATCAAAATATCGTTATGGCCGACCTCAGGTTTTTCAACTTCGGTCATCCAAATGCCAGGTTCTGCCTTTAATTTCGAAAGTGCTTTGATTTTCATAACGTTTCCAAAATAACAAATAAAAACATAAATGAGTAAATTAGATGAGTTCCATCTCTTTACCGACTGCAATAAATACCTTAATGGCTTTATCCAATTGCTCACGGCTGTGCCCTGCAGACATCTGAGTACGAATTCGAGCTTGGCCTTTAGGCACTACAGGGAAAGAGAAACCAACAACATAGATGCCCTTTTCCAATGCTCTCTCGGCAAACTCAGCAGCCACTTTGGCATCCCCTAGCATGATAGGAATGATGGCATGATCTGCGCCTCCCATCGTAAAACCAGCCGCCGTCATTTCAGTACGGAAATGAATAGAATTCTCCCAAAGACGATCACGGAGTTCAGCATTTTCCTGTAATAAATCAATAACTCGAAGAGAAGCTGAAACAATAGATGGAGCTAACGAGTTGGAGAACAGATAAGGGCGTGAGCGTTGACGTAACCAGTCAATCACTTCCTGCTTACCTGATGTATAACCACCAGATGCTCCGCCCATCGCCTTACCTAACGTTCCGGTAATAATGTCGATACGATTGATCACATCATGGAATTCATGGGTACCACGACCGTTACCACCCATAAAGCCAACAGCATGAGAATCATCAATCATCACCAATGCATTGTACTTATCGGCTAAGTCACAAATTCCTGGAAGATTTGCCACTACGCCATCCATAGAGAATACGCCATCAGTCACGATAAGCTTATGCCTAGCACCTGCAGCGTCCGCAGCAATCAACTGCTGTTCTAACTCAGCCATATCATTGTTGGCATAACGGTAGCGCATTGCCTTACACAGACGAACACCATCGATGATCGATGCATGATTTAGCGCATCAGAAATAACCGCATCTTCAGCACCTAAAATGGTTTCAAATAAACCACCATTAGCATCAAAACAAGAGGTATATAGAATCGTGTCTTCAGTACCCAGAAAATCAGAAAGCTTGCACTCTAACTCTTTATGCTGATCTTGGGTGCCGCAAATAAATCTCACCGACGCCATACCAAAACCATGCTTATCTAGGCCCTCTTTCGCAGCCTTAATCAATTCAGGGTGATTAGCTAAACCTAGGTAGTTGTTAGCACAGAAGTTAAGTACTTCGTTATCATCCTGCTCGCCTTGGGCATTCAAAATGGCAACCGAAGCCTTCTGCGCAGAAGTAATGACACGCTCCCCCTTAAATAACCCCTCCTCTTTGACATCATTAAGCTGTTTTGCTAATTGCTGATAAAATATTTTAGACATTACCAATTCCTTAATTACTGGTGCCCGAAGGCGCGTTCTTAACAATCATAATTTAACGCTAGCTATTCCGTACGAGCTTCAGCTTGACTCGCAGGCTCTGGAGTCGTAATCACTTCTTTCTCAGAAAATTTATCCACTAACAAAGAGATAGCACCATCTCCCGTAATGTTGCACGCAGTACCAAAGCTATCTTGTGCCAAATAGAGTGCAATCATTAATGCCAACTCAGCCTCACCAAAACCTAACATTGTTGCCATTAATCCTAAGGCCGCCATTACCGCACCACCTGGAGCGCCAGGCGCTGCAATCATAGTGACTCCTAGCATTAGAATAAAAGGTAACATCTCGAATAATGAAGGGATCGCGATATGCTGGCTCAATGCCATAACAGCGGTAGCACAAGTGACCAGAGTAATTGTAGAACCAGACAGGTGAATCGTCGCACACAAAGGAATGGTAAAATCAGCAATTGCAGGGCTGACACCATTTTTCTTAGTTTGCGCTAAAGTCACTGGAATGGTTGCAGCAGAAGACATGGTACCAATAGCAGTAAAATACGCTGGCAACATGGTTTTAATCAGATGAATAGGAGATTTACCCACCACCAAACCAGCAATCGTATATTGCACACTTAGCCATAACCAATGCATCACTATAGCCAACGCCAACACAACACCAAAGGTTGCTAGGGTATCAAACACTGTGCCCTGAGCCGCCATCTCTGTGAATACACCAGCAATATAGAAAGGCAGTAATGGGATGATTACCTTGCCGAGGACCTTATCTATGATTGCCCGGCCTTCATCAACCACTAGTTTAAGATTCAAGCTCTGATTAACACTAATACCGATACCGAATATAAATGCCAACGCAAGCGCAGTCATTACACCAAATATAGGAGGGATATCGAGGGAGAGCAGACTCGTCAATTGGAACGTATCATTCACAGTGACAGCAGAAATATCAGTCAAGTTACTAATAACAGCGCTTGCCACTAAAAAGGCTAAACTACCCGCGATAATAGTAGAGCCATAAGATAACAATATTGTTTTACTTAACAGTGAACCGGAATTTTGTGGCAGACTGGCAATACCACTTGCAATGTAGAATAAAATAATAAGTGGAATAGTAAACCCAATCAACTGACCACCAAGTTCCTTAATGGTCAACATCATGCGAATAATAACATCAGGAGAGAACAGGCCAAGCAGAATACCTAACACAATTCCAGCAACGAGCTTTAGTATTAACTTCATTACACAACCCTTTATTTAATCATTATAATAAAAGTATTATTGTCTGTGTACATGTTTGTATAAATATCTAACATAGACTTTAGACAATATGGATTATTTATCATTAACATCTATATTTATAAGTTTTTAAATATTAATCACTGTTTATTTCAGTGGACTATTACAATACAGGCAATATATTTACAGTCTATTTATTATGATGAATACTCAACCAGAATATGACACAGGTCACACTTAGATATTGGGTGCTGTGCGGGAACTCCAAAACAAGCATTCTCCAATAATATGGTTAACACCAAAGATTAAAAAGCAACAAACCGCAAACAATACCATCACTTTTAAACACGATAAAAACCGCGTAGATCACATAGATCAACACGGTTTAGTTTATATTTTAAACACCTTAAAATGTTATCTAATTAAAACGGATACATACCGTAAAATAAGAAGCACTTATTTTGTAAACATACTGTTTAGTTCACACGAAATAACTTGCTAAACAAAACTATTAACGTCAAGACTAATATCAGGAAATGAAAAATTAAATAATTTCAGTACTTCTCGATCATTCTCGTATCGTTTTATCCACCCATCTTTCTCCATTCTATTAAGAATTGGAATAATGTACTTACGGGATAAACCTGTGCGCTCGCGCGCTTCTGCGATGGTAAAACGTTCATGTAACTGGTAACCACAAATAATATCGGCCATTAGCTGCTCATAAACTTCGCAATCATAGTAAATTTTACCCTCAAGTGGCACGACAAACGCCTGCCTAACCAAGTTTCTCAGCTCTTTTTGGGCACCAGCAACCTTCTCTTTATCGGCTTCAAAGCCTTGTTTATCATTCGATCTAATCAAACCTAAAATCTTTTTGCCCACATCAGATAAGGACTCTTCTGAATGACCATTTCCCAAACTATATAACAGTTCATCGCAGCGTAACTGACCATTATTCAGCAAGGCGGTTAACACGGGTTTAAGTGCTGAAGCGGGTATATTTAATTTGCTACTTAGCTCCATCAAAGAGAACGACATGGGCCCACTTTCTAACAGAGCTAACACTTGATTCTGTGTTGTTTGGTAACTAGCTGGGAGAAATAGCCAATCGTCACAGCGAATAATATCACCACCAAGTTCAAGATCCATATCTTCAGCTTGAGCATAACCATACAGTTGCAGATTCAACTTAATGTAATCACACCACTGCAATGTTTCCGGTGCTTTATCAAGTAGCGCTGCCAAGAGTGTCCGCATATGACGCGGCACCATACCGGTCCACAATATACTGCCACTATTGAGAATTTTACTGCCGCCATGTTGAATCAACAAAATCCGTTGATTCCAAAAACAGCTAGCGCTTTGCTTTAGACGAATCCTAGCCAGACGAGTATCTTTAAAAAAGAAAATAGTTGCGCGCGTATTAAAAGTACCTAGAGCGACTTCAATCTCACTGTTGTTACGACATGTCCCTTTTTCAGGCAACTCATCTAACCTAACTATACATTCATCCATGACAATGTTTTTAATATTACCTTTATTGTCTGCTGGAATTAAACAATAGCCCCGTTCAAGCTCTTTTTTCTTAACCCCTTTCAAACATACCGCTACCCGTGAAACCATCTCAGCTTTTTCAATACTCTGATGATAAGACTGTAAACTCTTCACCTGTACTGCTTGTCCACTCGGCTGGATGATCAACTTTTGGCCAACATGAAACTCACCGCCACAAAGACTCCCAGTCACTGTTGTCCCTATGCCGTTTACGGTAAAGATGCGGTCAATATACAGATGAGCGCCTTGGGCCAATATTGGACGCTGTAGTATGCTTAATTGATGACCTATTTTCCGCTTTAATTCATTAATACCTATATCTTGATGAGCTGACACAGAGACGGAGTCAGGCAAAATTCCTGCAACATCCATAAACTGCTCTAATGCTTCCTCCTCAACAAGTTCTAGTGTCTGCTGATCGACTAAATCAGCCTTAGTGATCACCAGCAACACCTGCTTAATCCCCATGGCTTGAATCACTCTTAGATGATCCGTCGACATCTGCATCCAGCCTTCATCGGCCGCGACCACAAATAGCACCATGTCCAGACTCCAGACACCCGCCACCATGTTACGGATAAAACGTTCGTGACCAGGAACATCAATAACTCCAATCATATTGTTTTGCTCATCATTAAAATGAGCAAAACCGAGATCGATTGTCATACCACGATTTTTTTCTTGGGGTAAATGCGCCGTTTCGATGCCTGTCAGTGCTTTAATCAGAGCTGTCTTACCATGATCTACATGGCCAGCCGTACCAATTACAAAATGCATACTTCAAGTAACTCCTTCATTTGAGTCGCTACATATTCCAACTCTTTACTCGATAGCGTGGCCATGCTCAGTAACACCTTGTCATGTTTAACCATGCCGATAACAGGAATAGGCCAACTACGCATGATATTGAGTAGTCGATCCGGGGATTGACTCATGTGAACTTGCAAGGACCAAGAGGGAAAGTTTTCATCGGGTAAGGATCCACCACCAATCGTCATTTGACTTGGTACTACACTCAATTGATCTGGGGATAAGGCTGCTAATTTTTCCGCCATAGCACGCTGCTCACTCTCAGGTCTTCGAAAACGACTTTCAGCAATCCCTCTACCCGCATTATCAGCATTCAACTTGCGCACTAATAACTCTTCCAAAAGGGAATAGATAATTCGTCCCGGCCGAAAAGCCCGCATCATAGGATTCTTTTCCATTCTCTCGATAAGCATTTGTTTACCTGTGATAAAACCAGACTGAGGACCACCGATAATTTTATCACCAGAGAAACAAACAAGGTCGACGCCCGCTCTTAAGTAATGGCTGACACTCAATTCATCAGGAAAGGATTCGGTAGTCATACCAGAGCCTTGATCCACGGCTAAAATAACATGATCAGGTAGATATTTTGCCAGTTCAGACAGATCCGGTGATTGAGTAAAACCACGGATCTTATAGTTAGAAGTGTGTACCACTAATACCATTGCGGTATTATCAGTTACCGCATCGAGATAATCTTCCAACGTCGTGATATTGGTTGCACCAACCTCGACCAATTTTGCACCTGACTGTGCCAAAATATCCGGAATACGAAAGCCACCTCCAATTTGAACTTGCTCTCCCCGTGAAACAATGACCTCTTTACCTTTAGCCAGTTCATGCAACATCAAATAGATAGCGGCAGCATTATTGTTAACCACCAAGGTGTCCTCACCTTTTACTAACTCGTGCATCAGTCTAGGAAGCATGCCTTTACGCTTACCCCGTTTCCCCGTGTGCAGATCAAGTTCAAGGTTACAGTAGCCGGTATTGAGTTCTGTCACCGATAGCCACAACTCGGGATCAATGGGAGAGCGACCTAGGTTCGTATGAACCACCACGCCAGTGGCGTTAATGACCTTTCTCAGACGTTGGCGTTGGAAGGTTTTACAGCTAAGTTCTATGAGTGAATAGAGTCGATCACTACTGAAATGAGAAAAACCACCGGCATCAATGCACTCTTGCTTATATTCAGCAACGATATTCTTGACGATACGGGAGACAAACTGACGACTTAAGGTTTCAACATAGGGAGCAAGAAAAGGTTGTTGAATTATTTTTTCAATTTGGGGAAATTGGGCAGCATTTTGGATAGACATGTTTCAGCCTTAACGCAAATATATAAATCACCAGAAACATTAAAATAAGAATTGTACTCTTATTAATGTCATTACTGGAAATAACATTAATTGGCGGAAGGAGCAGGAATCGAACCTGCCACGGCTAATAAAGCCGACATCGGTTTTGAAGACCGCGGAGACCACCAGATCCCATCCACTTCCTTATTTGTTGCAATGAACAATACAGACTCACCTAACCCTATTCAACTTGATAAAATTGAACTTGTGAGCTAACTAACAAAATAACAGTTTTTATAAAACAAAGAGAGATCGAGTATCCATAATTGATAAAAACAAATTTAAACCCATTGATTTAGCATAAAAAAACCGGTTCTAAATTAAAGTTAAAACCATACCTAACCAACTGAAAAATAATGAATAATAAAACATTTAAGCAACATGCTAATCATTAGTAAATGCTAAAAAATCCAAAACTTATTAATGAAGAATAAAATAATAAACATAATGACAAAGCCCAACAATAGATTAGTATTACAGTGAATAATCTATATATTTAACTGATAAAACTACTGAGAACTTTATCTAAAAAGGTTAATAACCTGAAAAGTTTAAGTTCAGATTAAAATTAATACCATAACGTCAACACTCCATAAAATACATTACTAATACTGAGTGATTTAATAATGAATAAAAAACTTATTTTAATATCAAACAATCCTAGCTTACTCAATGACATGTTATTTCCAACTCAGATCGTTGCCGAGAGTAATATTGATGTTATTAACCAATGCAGAGATCAAATCCATGCAGGGGCCAAATTAGTAACACACCCTTTAGCGGGTAGTATAAAACCTTGGGAAACGCCTTATCGATCTATATTAATACAAGTTAAACCAGAAATTCAGGGGCAGGCCTCTCTAGATATGCACTCATTAGAGATGATTGAGTCCGCAATCCAAAAATACAATACCAAACTAGTAGGGATTAATAAACCTAAACCTACCCTCAAGTCAGATGCTGACTTTCAATTAGTGGATAAAGAACTCATGTTGTCGGCTCTAAAATCGCTACGCTAGTTCGACCAATAAAAAAGCCCCATTCGGGGCTTTTTTATTCACAACAAACAGCAAGAGTGATTAAAATACCGTTTGATCGGTTATCTCAGTCATCAGACCCTTAATCGCCTTTTCTACCAACATACGACGTTGGTGCTTCTCTTCCTCTGGCGTTGCTTTTGGATCGCCCAGTGGATGCGGAATAGCAATCGCTGGAACAATACGGTTAGCACCGACAGTTAAGGAGATAGGGACCACAGTCGCAATATGAACAACTGGCATTACTTTTTCAATTTCTTTTAGCATCGTTGCACCGCAACGAGTACAAGTGCCTCAAGTGGATGTAAAAATGGCAGCAGTAACCCCGGCCTTTAGCAGTTCCATGGCGATGGCTTCACCATAAGCTTTAGAGTTAGCAACAGAGGTACCATTACCCACAGTTGCATAATAGATATCATGCAACTTACCAATCTTACCTTCTCTTTCCATATCACGTAGAACATCGACAGGTAAAACTCGGTTTGGATTCTGATTACAGGCAACTGGATCATAACCACCGTGGGCAGTTTCATGGGTCTCAGAAGTAATAGTATCCAACCCTTCAATGCTATAAGTACCAAACTTTGATGCACTGGAAGACTCAATCCTATCTGGATTCCCTTTAGGTACCACACCACCAGACGTCACTAAGGCAAATACTGCGGTAGTGGGATCAAGTATCGCAGGTTGGGGGTCAACACGATCGAACACCGGCATTGGGTATTCAGTAGTGGTAGTGCCCTCAAGCTTAGCAATTAACATATCAACTGCACGCTCAGAGCCGCGCTTATCAGCAAAATAGTTAACCCTTAAGCCACGAGGCATATAACCTTCATCTTCAGGCGAGCCTAACTTACCTTCAGTTTCAATAAAACGATTGATAAGATGTGCCATAGCAGGAGCGGCTTTTCGCATGCCAGCTGCACTGTTCGATGTTTCTGCAAAATAGGCAAAATTACGGAACATCTCGTAACCAGGGTTTTCAACATAGATGCCTGAAATCGTAGTAATACCCAGTTCATGGGCGACTTTTGCCACCATACCACAAGCCATACCATAACGGCCGGCGTTAAATGCAGGTCCCGCTACGACTAAATCAGGCTTAAGCTGTTGCAGTATCTCTTTAATGCCGTAACAGCTCAGTGATTCATTTTCGTTAAAATATGAGTCACCACAAATAATGGTATGAGTAATTTCACCCTTACCTGCCATTGCAGCGTTTAACTGCGCGCCCACACCGACTTGGCCTTCAACAACCTCCATCGGAATATGTGCCATCTCTTCGCCGCCTTTTTGGCCGAAGAACTGATTAATATAATGTACAACTTTAATTGTCATAACAACCTCACCTTAACCTTGCTTAGATGTTAAGTTATGGAACCCAAGTTCGCAGGTAGCACCAAGAATGGCCTGCAACTCCACGGTGATAGAGCCATCGGCATGTAAACTACCGTCAAATCCACCCGCAACCGTATCAGCATAAGAATCCAACCCAATAACACGCTGCATTGGCGGCAGAGTGATCAACTGGTTAGCATTACCGTTAGAGATCACCGCATCTGCCGATGGATGTGCATCAGCCAGTGACTGACTCTCGCCATTTTGACCAGCATACTCATCGGTCATCAAAACCACTTTCAAGCCAGCTTCAGTCAACTTACGGCTGTTCATGATCAAGTCGGCGTCTGGATTACCAAAGCCCTCTTCACTGACAATGACGGCATCCCAGCCCATCTGCGTTGCCAACTTGGCGACGAAATTAGATGAACGCTCTTTGTCTTTCAACGTCACGTTCTCGTTAGTCACAATGACACCCATGAAGTTATATTTACTGCCATGATGTTTATAAAGATCGTGAATAACAGGACTATTTTGATGAATATAAGAGGTGTTCTTATCACAAGCAGAAACACAGTTGCCGCTGGTGATAGCCCCATCCATCACTTCTGTTGGATACATTAATGTTGGCAAGATCCCTTTCACATCAACACCATAATAATAGGTGTCATGCAATAGTCCCTGACTTTGCAACATGTAGATATAGCCCACTTTAGGCAGTTCTGGATACAAGGCAGCCTGCTCTAACATAGGCTTAGTTTCGTAGGTCTCGATCTCATCAGGTGTGGCTGAAATAGACAACTTACCTAACCAACGTGCCGCTTCATGCCCAATCATGCGTAAGATAAATTCGTGATCGTATTGATTGCACTTGTCATTAACTTCACAGGTAATAACCAGATTCATCAGTGAGGAGTAAGGAGTATATTCAGCACCAGGACCACTCATGTCGATGATACCTTCTTGGAATCCGACTATGCTGCCTGTAGTGACAACTGACATACCTTTAAGTACATGAGTACGCCCTTCACCAACCATATCCTCTTCACCAAGATGGCGACCAGGGAAAATATGACCTTTCCCTTCAACCTTCACTCTAGGCTCGATGACATCTTTGACTGGCATAATACGGGTACTATCACCCGGCTTGGCAATGGCCAGTTCAATGCTTGAAATGCGATGATCAATGTCAACGAGGAACGCATTAAGTTCCTGCTCATTAATCACCAGTTTATTTCCGAGTAATTCACTTTGTGGCCCAAAGACCAAGTCACCAATGTGAATGTTGCCAACTTCAAGTTTCATGGATATCTCCAAATAACACGACAATAGATGGTATGTAACATTAGTTTCTAACAGATCAGAAAATCCTGATCCCTTCTCCATGTTCGGCATGTCCAACCACCCAACATGGTTCACCTAGCTTAGAAAATTCTTGTAATAATTCAGGCAAACTTGCTTTCGGCACAGCAGCAAGCAAGCCGCCAGAGGTTTCTGGGCAACACAGTTTCAGCCGCCACAGTTCTGATAAGTCATCGGAAAAATGTAATCGCTGCCGATACTCATCCAGATTTCGTTTAGCGCCGCCAGGAAGGAGTCCCTGCTCGGCATACTCCTTCACACCATCAAAAAAGGGCACTGCATTAGCATCAATATGTAAACAGACGCCACTCTTCTCCGCCATTTCCAGTCCGTGCCCTAAGAGGGAATAACCGGTAATATCGGTGCAGGCTTTAATGGGATAACGAGAGAATATTTGAGCCGCGCTGCGGTTTAGCGCTTTCATGCTGTTAGTGGCTAGCTGAATATGCTCAGTCGTCGCCTTGCCCCGTTTAGCCGCCGTTGAAACCACGCCGTTGCCTATGGGTTTAGTCAACACCAACACATCTCCAGCAGTAACAGCGGCTTTGGTTTGCACTTTTGAAGGGTGAATAATACCCATGACCGACAGGCCAAATTTGGGTTCGCTATCTTCAACGGTATGACCGCCGACTAGCACGGCGCCAGCTTCGCGCACTTTATCTGCGCCACCTTTGAGAATTTGTGCCACAACTTCATCAGGCAATTCAGGCGGAACACAGAAGATATTCATCGCCAGAGTTGCTTCGCCGCCCATGGCATAAACGTCACTTAATGCATTGGCTGCTGCGATAGCGCCAAAATCATAGGGATCATCGACAATGGGGGTAAAGAAATCCAAAGTTTGGATAACGGCTACATCGTCATTTATTTTGTAAACCGCAGCATCATCACTAACGGCTAGACCAACCATAAGGTTAGGGTGTTCATGTTCAGGGAACAAAGGGGTTATCAAACGCAGAACCTGCGCCATGGCACCAGGGCCAATCTTAGAGGCTCAACCCGCTTTCTTGGTCATTTGCGTCAAACGCACTTTATCGCTCATGTCTAACTCCAAAATTTAGGGAATAGAGCCTGCTTAATAAAAGCCAACCTCTGCTACTTAACCATGTCTTTATCTAAAAAATGCCCCGCCGCCATGCGGGGCTTTCATAGCAATTAAACTGACTTACAAATACTGCTTAGTGTGTAAGTGTTCTCTAGCCTTATCTTTATCTGCCGCCGCAATCATCACTATCGGACCGGTACATCCCATACCAGTTCGGGCAAAAATCCCCACAGACCAAAGAGATTCACAAGCATCTTCAATCTCAAGAATATCGATACCACTAATGTCTGCATCGGTGATTTTTGTCGCTGGCGCGACCACCACAGGTTTAGTTGCGACTTCCGTTTTAGCTTGTTTTAGCTCAGTTAAAATCAGATCTAAACCCGCTTTCTTTGCCAACTTCATCTCAGCTTCGGTAATCGCTAGTGCCTGACCAATAACTGCGTCTGCACATAATCGCATGGCTCCAGCAATAACAGGGGCACCGGATGCGCGCGAGATAATTGCAACCAGATGCTGGCTGCCCTCTCCCAATCCAGGACCATAACCGTAACCCGATGCTTCGTAGCTGCCACCTGTAGTAAATGATGAGAACATCTTCATCATTAAATTACCGGTTAGACTATCAGTCACCATCACATCTGGCGTGCCCTTAAGCAGGTCATTACCGCGCATACACACGCCACCATCTTCACGAGAAGACTCGGTAAACCTGATGTCATAACCTTGCTGTTGCAATCTTTTCAGATAGCGTTCCACCAGCGCAGCACCATCAATATTCAGGATGCCCACCGTCGGCTGGTTAATTCCCGTCGCCTTCGCCAGAGCAATACCATTAATGGTATTTTTCAGCATAGCCGCAATGCGATGGGTATCCGTTGTGCCAGTGGTAGAAGCTATTATCATCTCTCGTCCAAGAGATGGCGTAACAACTTTACCAAACGTACTTACCCCTAATGGAAAGTTGTAATGCAGGGTGACACAGCCGTCTATCTCATTGTTTTTAAGGAGTGCTTCCATCACACTGTGGCAAGCATGCAGATCATCAGCTTGATGCAGTTCAAACTCAGTTTCTATCGTTTGACCGATAAGCACAGGCTCAATATCTGGATACTGACGAGCCACCATCTTTGCGGCACGGTGCAACTCATCAGCGCCATGTTCACTGCCGACTAAGGTTAACCCTATACGTTTTTTTGCACCAAACTGACCACTTAACAAACCATCAGCCATATCACTGAAAATATCAGCAAGCTGTTTGTTTATGTTACCCATAATCGCCTCCTGATTACTTAGCGCTGTCTTGTTCGAGTGTCAGCATGTTTTGGGCAACATTTTTCATCGCCTCGGCAATCAATTGCTTGATACGAGCTTCATCAATACCTGAGTCTGTGGTAATACCTGGGTTCTTTTGCACCACGAAACTCAAACCATCAAACAAGTTGGTCATACGTCCGAGGAACAAGCTGCCCTTACCCACCATCATAAAATTATTGATATCGCCATTGAGGATCATATCGCGACCAAATCCTACAAATGGCACACCTGATGGAATGTGGCCCTGAGTCGGTGCCCAACCAGGCATACCGTGCTCGATGACAAAATCAGGCAACTGTTTACGGTCCAGTAAGCCCTCTTTTACTGCAAGTGCAGCAATCATTTTGTAGTTAGCTTCTGGCACGTTTCCGGCACCAGCAGGCTTGGTAATTTCTGGGTTGTGCATTTCGACAGAATACTTGTCAATTTGCAGCATTGTCATACCATTATCTGTTAATGGCTTAGAGATTAAGCTGGTCATCACCGCTTGTGGCGATGAACCAGTCCCCACGGTATGGCGACCAATAATGTCAGTATTAATGATCGGGTTTACCCCATCATTCTCGCTGATTAGACAAGCAAACCCAGCCAACACATCTTCCAATACCGGCATATTTTTAGCGACATGATCGCGGCCATTCATGCCTAGTTTGGCTACGGCGCCACCGGCAACAACCAAGACATGTTTAAACACGCCTGCTTTAACCAAGGCCGCGGCGGTGGTAAATGCATGAGCGGGAGCGGCGCAGAATCCACGTACATCAGAACCAGTGGCATTAATACAACCGGAAGATTCACCGATGGCTTTGGCAAAGTTACCACCACCACGTTGATTGACATCTCCACACGCTTCTTCAGAACACTCGATAATGTATTCAACAGTCGACAGATCTATCCCTTGAGTCTTGAGGTTTAATACTGCAATAACTCCGGTAGCCTTGGCGCAGAGATTTTCTAACATAATATGGCCAGACAAGTTCTCATCTTCGTCATGAGCTTGTTTTACACAGCCGACAAGTTCGCCGTTAAGGATAAGCGGCTCAGCCTGATGTAAATCAACGAAGGCCTGCATTTTCGCCATCGTTTCAGTATTCGCGTCCTGTAGCAGGTTCAATGCTCCCAGCACAGGATGATCGTTAAATTTATCTTGATAAGCAGCAACAAACTCAGGAGAAAGCAGTACCAGATCAAACACATCTACATGTTGTAGTAAGGCATAAAACTCCTCCTCACTCAGGATGTCACCGTATTTACCTAAGCGTTCAGCATCAGCTTTGTGCTCATACCAGGGCTGTGACAAATCAGTCAGTGCTTCAGGCATAATATTACCGATATAACACTGGTTAGCCGGATAAGCGACAACCTCATTGTAGGGCCGTAAGTGATCCTGCAACTGCTGAAGATAAGGATCTTGTGGGTTTCTTTTACGAGTAGCAACCTGAACTGCACCGTGCTGAACTAAAATATCCGGTGTATGAGCAAGGATATAGCTAATGCCTTTAATTACTGCAAATCCCATTTGAAGCTCCTGAATATCAAGATCCGGATCCAGAGATTCTCTGAACCCGGTTATTACATGTTTAAATGACGGTTAAAGATATTTACCAAACTGGGTACGGTAGCTTTTCACTTCAGCCACAATTTCGTCTACATCTAATACCATTTCCATCATGCCAATTTGTTCGTCATAAACGTCCGCATTGACTGCATTTTTTACTTCTGGCTCAACCACATGGTAACAAGAGAGTCCTAACTGAACTCCGGCTAGTGGACCTGCAAAAGTTGGATCACCGTTGGTGACAGTTTCACACGCAAGGCCTGAAGACTCAGCTTCAGCACCACCAAGAATCACGACCACATTTTCTGGTCCATATTCTTCAGCGAGTGATTTGATCCGCTTTTGATTTTCTAGATCCATAGCGCCTGCGCTTGTTCAGACAAAGCATTCTGTAGTAGAGAACAGCACTTGGGCACCCGTAGTGTTAATGCAAGCTTCGATTGCTTGACCAGGAACACCATCTCGATCACCTAAAATAATGACTTTTTTATTAGTGAACATCTTATCTCCAAAGGATTTATAGATACTTTTTAATAGTGGAAGCGATCTCAGCTACTTCCAGTTCTTCTCCGCAAAGATGCTCAAGCTTCTCTCCGTTTTTATAGAACACGATTGATGGTAGCCCCATCACTTTTTGAGCCATAGCCAAGCGGCGACTACCTTTTATATCCAACTTACAAAATTTGATTTGTGAACCAAACTCTTCCGCTAACTTAGTAATATCAGGCATCAACTCCATGCAACGACCACAGCTTTCGCTCCAGTAATCCACTAACACCACACCATCGATATTTACTTCTTGTTCAAAATTATCTTTATTAAGTTCAATCACTATTCTTGCTCCTTAAAAAAGTTTATCTAAATCATTCATGTTGTTGACTAAAACTCGTTTAACTTCCTTACCAGCTTCGAAACGAATAATCAAAGGGATCTCTTTAACATCAAAGCGGTTAGATATAATTTGGCTTTTGTAGGTATCGAGCGTAACAATGCGTAAATCAGGATAGATCTGACAACGAGTTTCCAATTCACCAATAATCTCTAAGCTCTGAGGATTAGTCGGCGACCAGAAAACAACTAAAGCAGAACCATCGAAATGACCGACTTTTTCCAGCCAATTTTCTTCCTCTTCGATATAACGATCCGCAGCTACCGCAGCAATGGCTCCATCACCGGCAGCAGTAATAACCTGACGCAGATAAGTATCGGTCACATCACCAACAGAGAAAATGCCTGGAATATTGGTTTCCTGCTTTTCGTTGACCTTGATATAGCCTTGAGGCGTTAACGCAACTAAATCTTTTACAAAACCAGTTCTTGGGACTGTGCCGACGAACATGAATACACCATCACAAGGCACTGCTGTTATCTCGCCAGTTTTAAGATGCTTTAGCCGCACACCTGTGACGAGTTCATCACCAGCAATTTCATCAACAACTGAGTTCCAGACGAAGTTAATTTTCTTGTTACTAAAGGCTTGTTCCTGAGCGGTACGATCAGCATCGAGAATACCTTCATCATGCAATACGATCATGGTGACCTTATTGACAAACTTGGTTAGGAATACCGACTCTTCAACGGCCGTATTACCACTACCCACCACCACCACATCGAGAGCTTCATAAAAATCTGCATCGCAGGTCGCACAATAAGAGACACCTTTACCACGAAACTCATTTTCACCTTTGATACCCAGTACGCGAGGCGCTGCACCAGTACCTATCACTATGCTCTTTGCCTGTAACTCTTCACCAGTTGATGTGGTCACTGTTTTAAAGAAACCATCGGCAGAAACACAGATACTATCAACGGTCGCTTTTTTAAATTCGACACCAAACTTTTCACAATGAGCTCGAAATTGCTCCATCAACTCAGGACCCGTCGCTTCCAAAATGCCTGGATAATTTTCCAGTTCATTTGTCGTTGCAGCCTGGCCTCCCACTTTGCGTTTTTCTTCTAAAATAAGTGTTTTCATTTTACCGCGTGCCGCATAAACCCCAGCGGACATACCGCCTGCACCAGCACCAATAATGATGATGTCATATAGATCAGACATAATATTTTCCATTTAATTGATAATAATTACTTATAGAAATGTCATCAGATATGCGGCAGCACTTATCTAGCCAAGCTGACAACAGGGAGAAAAATAATTGAATAGAATGATGTGAAAACACTGACGTTTGCAGTCTTGATTGAAAGCAGAAATCTAACTCGAAAAAAGCTAGTAAATAAGAGGTGAGCACCTTTATGTTATTTAATATTTTACAATAAAAAACAATATGTTGGCATGGGTGATTTGCACAGGTCAACTCAGCTATACTAGCGAGATGATAAGAAACTCAACGATGTTGATTTGCTATATTTACCATTACAAAAAATCCGTCTTAATTACTTTAATGACCAAAGATTAAAGCTAACCCATTTAAATTATTGTGAGCTGACGCTTGTTTCTATACTTATTTTTCATTATAAATCACAAATAAACATCATTAGAAAAACTAATGATACTTAAACATATAAATACATCTATGTACTGATAGTTAAATTAATTCATATATATCATTACTTTTTCTAGTCAGATTTTCTGTCCATTTAAAGTATCGAGAAAAACTTGAGTTAAGCTCGTCAACGCTCCTCCTGACTTGGTTATACAATAAAACTGTGACTCTAATTCATAGGGTTTTATTTGCTTTAATGTTCCTTTTTTCACCCACTGTTTTGCATAATGTTTTGGTAAAAAACCTATGTAGTGACCTGTGTGTATCAAGGTTGCCTGCGCCTCAATATTATCTATGCTAGCAGCCGCTTGTTGTACATCTAAAGCAGTTAAGTCACGACCAAACAGATATATTCGAGAAATAATAGCCGCTTGGTTAAGCATACTGAATGTGACATCAGCACAATGATAAAAAGGATGGGTATTAGAACAGTAAAGACAATGACGCTCGATATACAGGGGTTGATAGTTCAAGCCAGCAATCTGTTGTTGAAAAGGGCCAATGGCAAGGTGCAGATTGGTGTTCAATACCTCTTGTTCTAACTGATATGGAGTACCCACCTTGATACTTGGTATCACGGAGCATGACATCCCAAGTAGTTTTCGTAACGTACTGATAAGGGGCATATCGATATCAGATACGGTATTATCGATAACCCCAATACGAAGTTCGCCCCTCAGATCGCTGTGAAGATCACTAATTTTATGACGAAAACTATCGATTGAAATAAATAACTCTTGGCTCGCTTCATATGTGCTTTGACCTACTAAAGTCAGTTTGAAACCACTGCGCCCTCTTTCACAAAGCGTCAAACCAAGACGTCCCTCAAGTCTAGTCATATGCTCGCTGATTGTTGAAGCACTAATATTAAGCACTGACTGTGCAGCAGAGAAACTCCCCGCTTTCACTATGGCATCAAAAACCCGCAATAAGCGTATGTCCGTATCTTGCACCTGCATGATTATCTATTCCATCTAACCAAATGTGTTGAACGAATCTACACCATTTAGTTCGTTTCAATACGAATTACACTTCTCATATTTCGTATTTACCTAAAGATATAAATCGTTGATTTTAATAAATGAGAGTTTGATCTTAATTTATCTAGGAGTGAAATATGAGTGAGAATAACTATGCTACTGGTCGATTGAATCTGCCATTTGTCGGACATTGTACTTTTGCAAAATCCCCCGTTTGTACCGACTGGGAAACTATCGATGCCGATGTTGCTATTTTAGGTGTTCCTAATGATATGGGTTCACAGTGGCGTTCAGGTGCCCGTTTTGGACCAAGAGCAGTACGTGAGGCATCGACTCTATTTTCATTTGGCCATGGTGGCGCTTACGATTTTGAAGATGACAAGATGTACCTCACTCAAGAGCAGGTCACCATGGTTGACGTAGGAGATGCAGATATCATCCACACCGACATGAACCAGAGTCATGCCAATACCGAAGCGGCAGTACGCAAAATATTGTCTCAGGGCGCTATGCCTATCGTTATTGGTGGGGATCACTCGATCCATATCCCAGTGATAAGAGCGTTTGACGATCAAGGTCCTATACACATTATTCATATTGATGCCCACCTAGATTTTGTCGACGAGCGTCACGGCGTTCGTTACGGCCATGGTAATCCCCTGCGCCGTGCCTCTGAAATGTCACACATTACCGGTATGACTCAGCTGGGTATCCGCAATGTCTCTTCATCGAATCGTAGCGACTATGATGCAGCGATAGAGGCTGGCTCCAATATTCTTTCAGTCAGACAGGTCAGACGCCTTGGTACCGAGGCCGTGCTTGCACAGATCCCTCAAGCCGAACGTTATTATATCACCATAGATATTGATGCCTTCGACCCCTCTATTGCGCCAGGTACAGGAACGCCGAGCCATGGCGGATTCATCTATTACGAGGTACTGGAAATTCTTCAGGCCTTGAGTAAGCGCAGTTCTGGAAAAATTGTGGGTATTGACTTGGTAGAGGTAGCTCCTGCCTACGATCCAACTGGTGCGACTCCTATTCTAGCCGCACAACTGTTAATGAATACCATAGGTTTTATCTTCTACGACCGATCGCAAGCTAAAGCCACAGAAGTATAACTACCCCACGGCAAGCTATTCCTCTATAGCTTGCTCATATACAAAAGGTATACACCGTCAATCGTCTTATGCCTATAAACAATCACAACTAAACAGGCATAAGAGGTCGGCGATATTTCGTTACAGATTAATTAAGGATGTAGAATATGATCAAGTCGGAAACCACAGGCTTATTATTATCGATGGTGTGTGCCATCATCTGGGGGGCGTCCTACCCAATATCGGCAATACTTGCCGGGAAAATAGATCCTATCGTCTTCTCTATTGCTCGCTATGGATTAGCAGCAGCTGGACTAGCCATTATATTTCTATTACAGAAGAAAAAATCTTGGTTACAGATAAGAGATATTCCCAGTATGGCAATAGCTGGCATCTTGGGTCAGGCAGTACTCTTTTACACAACATTACTCGCCCTTGAATATATTTCTGCCGCCGAAGTTGGGGTGATCAACGGCATGATCTCCATCTTGACCGTGTTAATCTGTATTCCCATTTATCGCACCATGCCTACCGTGACCCAGATCATCGCCGTAATCATCTCTTTTTTTGGTGCTTTTTGTATTGCCTTCGACCCAAGCAATAAATTTACCGGCATAAATCTTGGACATCTATACGCAATCTTAGGCGTATTAAGTATTATCGCATCTGGCTTTATCAATAAAAAGTTTGCCGAACGCTACGATGGCATTTCGAGTATGTTCTATCAATTTATGTTTGCCACCGCCGCCTTAGTTATCGTTATGGTCGTCCAAGGTAGAGATATCACGCAGATGTCGATCATATTTGATAATGGCTACTATTTATCAAGTGTATTAATACTAGGTTTTGTTTGTTCTGCAATAGCCTACGTCATCTATTTCCAGGCGCTAAAACTCACGGGAGTACAGCGAGCCAATATGGCGCAAAACGTACTACCTCTTTCAGCATTTACCTTAGCGATTTTTATGGTGGATGAGCAAATAACCACTCAAAAAGTGATTGGTATAGCGCTAGTGGTATCTTCACTATTCCTATTCGACATGAAGTGGGACACCATTAAAGTAAGATTGACTAAATTGTCGATAAGATAGAAGAGCAAAACCAACGGTAAACTCTCACTTTATATGCCTAGTGCAATTTATGTAGGAAGGAATCGTTAATCATCACCTTGAAACTAGTGACGCAGCGCACAAATACACTAAAAATCAAAACGATATCGACTAAGCGGTATTTAGAAGCTTGATCAAACCAAGGTTTGGGCATATTGTGAGCACAGAAATAGGTTAGCTATAACGCGAACATTAAACTTGATATTTATTGCCAAGGATTTTATATGTTTGAAAACAAAATTCGCTTACATTGACCCAGTGGAACGTTAACCTGTCAGGTTAATCACTTCCTCTTATTCGGCTCTCTCCTTGAGTTGCTACAACTTACTTATCATTTGATTCATACACTTTGTTGGCCAAGAACTTGGCGTCAACTACGCATCGGTCCTCGTCCCATATACCTTTATGTCTGCGTTCCCCCCTGAGCTTGACCTATTTGACTCACTGTTTCTAATTTTACGAATAACGAGACTGAGTTCAAATAACTAAATAATGCTATCTATGCATCGATAATTAGAGATGTTAAAACATTCCAAAAATATAAAAAAGAGAATAAATATATGGAAATACTTATAGGAATAGCGGCGTTATTCGCCATGTTAACCCTGTTTTCACTCATCAGCCTCAAAGCACCTAATGGTCGCGCGGCCATGTCCGGTTTAGCTGATGCTGCTATCGCGACATTCTTGATTGAAGCAATTCACAAATACATCATGGGTGATTTTTTAGGTTTCACTTTTCTCGGTGAAACAGGGGCTGTTTTAGGTGGGCTGGGCGGTGTAGCTGCAGCAACACTTGTGATGCTACGCCTCAAAGTTTCACCAGTATATGCCGTCATTACCGGCCTTTCTATGCTCAACCTAGGCATACTAGAAGGCTTTGTGGTGGGATATACCTTCTCCTTTATCATCCCAATATTTCAACGCCGTCTACCAGAAGGCTTAGATATAATAGTTATCGCTCTGCTACTGGCACCAGCCGCTCGCATAGTCGGTCTGGAAATATCACCTAACATTCAGTTAATATTAAGCATAATATCCAATGCCATTACAGGTGCGACTTACGCATCTCCACTACTAATGGGTCTATTCTTGGGTGGCATAATCAAGATAGTTTGTACCTCACCGCTTAGCTCTATGGCACTGACTGCCATGATGGGACTTACGGGACTGCCCATGGGTATCGCTTGTATTGCCTGTTTTGCAGGTTCATTTACCAATGGCTACGTTTTCTACAAACTAAAACTAGGTAACCGCGCTAACATCACTGGTGTAATGTTAGAGCCATTAACGCAAGCGGCAATCACAACACGTCACCCTATTCCAATCTACGGTTCAGATTTCATCGGCGGAGCATTAGCAGGTATGGTTGCAGTCTCCTTTGGGATCAGTGTTGATGCACCGGGTACGGCAGCCCCTATTCCAGGCATGTTAGCGCCCTTTGCTTTCAACCCAGCATCAGAAGTGTTAACCGTGCTAGGCATCGCCATGGTATGTGGACTTGTCGGCGGTATGATAGGTGTGAAAGTTTACCAAATGTTCAATAAGAAACCTCTTGAGACAATCGCAACTCCAGATGCACCAGCAAGCTAAACTTAAGAGCTGAAATTGTTACTTAAAGAACAAAAAAGCGACCTAAACAGGTCGCTTTTTAATTACAGCAATAATTACGATTTCTTCTTTACCGGTCTTACCCAGCCACTTAAATGACGCTGCTTAACTCGAGTGATAACAAGTTCGTTAGCAGCGACATTGCTACTAATGGTAGAGCCCGCACCTAAGGTCGCACCTTTACCTATGGTCACTGGAGCAATCAGTTGAGTATCACTACCCACAAAGACGTTATCTTCAATAACCGTTAGATGTTTATTTGCACCATCATAGTTACAGGTAATCGTTCCGGCGCCAATATTCACACCACTGCCGATTTGTGCATCACCAATATAAGCCAGATGACCCGCTTTAGAGCCTTCACCCAACACCGCTTTTTTCATCTCAACGAAATTCCCGACATGAGCGTCGGTTTTAAGCTCAGCGCCTGGACGTAAACGTGCAAAAGGCCCAGCACTCGAAGCCACACCCATTTTGGCATTTTCAACGATAGAGTAAGGTTTAATTTCAGCATTGTCGCTAATATCACAATCGATAAGGATCGCGCCAGCGCCGATAGTCACATTGTTGCCTATGGTCACTTTACCTTGAATAATGACGTTGATATCGATCATCACATCCATGCCCACAGTCACGTCACCGCGAATATCAATACGGGCTGGGTCTCTGAGATTAGCGCCTTCAAGCATCAACTTCTCAGCAGCACGCGCTTGATAAGCTCGCTCCAATTGAGCCAGTTGTACTCGGTTATTAGCACCTTCCACTTCAATCGCCGATTCAGGCTGAGCCGTCGTGATCACCACACCATCTTTATGAGCCATCGCAACGATATCAGTTAGGTAATATTCACCCTGAGCATTGTCAGAAGATAACTGACCAAGCCAAGTTTTAAGCTGCTTACCTGACGCCGCCATAATACCTGTGTTGATCTCATTAATCGTCAGCTGTTCAGCATTGGCATCTTTCTGCTCAATAATGCCCACAACTTTGCCCGCCTCACGCACGATACGGCCATAACCTGTTGGATTAGGAAGATTAACGGTAAGAATGGCTAGACCATTATCTTCGCGGGCAGCAAGCAGAGTTTCAAGGGTAGTACTTTGAATTAAAGGCACATCGCCATAAAGAATAAGCACAGTATCGTCATCAGCAATATTGGAGTTTGCCTGAGCGACTGCATGGCCAGTACCAAGCTGTTCAGCTTGTAAAACCCAATTTAGCTGCTGCTCTCCCAACACACTCTTAAGCTTTTCGGCACCATAGCCATATACCAGCTGAATTTCGTCGCTTCCCACCTTATGTGCTGTGTCGATCACATGTTGAACCATGCTCTTATGGGCTATAGGGTGTAACACTTTAGGGAGATCTGAGCGCATGCGAGTTCCCTTACCTGCAGCCAAAATCACTACGTTCAATGCCATGAGTTATCCTTGAGCTAATGCTGATTATTATAACGAGATTGGGGTCATATTTTTATGAGACTGATTTTAAGCCATTGAACAATTAAAAGCGACTCGACCTGTAATTGAACCAGCATTAGAAGGTAATAACTTTATCAGCAACCAGCACCCACTGAGCCAAGTCATCCATCGTCGCCTCTTCACAACCTTCGATGACGCTAAGATCTTGTAAACCTCTAGCGTGAACACAGGAGCGACAAAACTTCACCTCACAATGTTGAGCCAGCACAATCTCCAACATCTGCCCAATATTGTAACCCTCACCAGGTTGCTGTTTAGGCAAAACAGCAGTAATCGCATCTGAGAGTAAAAACAGACTGACCTTAGCTGGTGGGCTTTCATGTTCATTGAGTTGTATCACAAGCCGCAAAGCATTAAACAGCTTTTCTGATCCATAAGGAGCATCATTAACGATGATAAGTACATGTTGCATGAGTAAAATTCTCAGATATTAAGTTATTTAGAGAGAATATCACTCAAATCAGGTTTAGAGATTTGCACGGATCACGATAATCAATTCAAGCCATTAGATTCTACTAAAAGGTACTAGGACGTGACGCTGTCACGGCTAGAGCGTCGCTACGCTCCTGCTAGATCCTATAAGAGCGATACCGACAACGCTAACTTTCTATTTTGGCTTTCCTGCTTTTCCAACAAATTTTAGCTCCCCTTTAATTGACGGGTTAAAACCCGACCTACAAAAATCAAATTATTTCGTCTCTTTCGTAAGTGAGCTTGCGAACGTTCTGTTATCCGTGAGCAAAGCGTTCGTTCCTGCTTCTGCCTTTCCTAGAACCTTTCTTATCTTTAACCTTCTATTAGACACAAATCCCCTCTAACGCTATCCCTGCGTTCGGGGATAAGTACTCTGACCTCCAAGGATGGAGGAAATGGCGATAAGTGTATGGATCACTTACGGCCATGTACAAAAAAGGCGACCATCCGTTAAGAAGGTCGCCTTTTTTTAAACAAATAACCCTTATCGGGAAATGTTCTTCTTGATGGTTTCAACAACGCGCAATTGAGCAACAGCCTGAGCTAGTTCAATCGCAGCGGCAGCATAGTTGAAGTCAGCGCCAGCATCTGCCATAGCAGATTCTGCACGACGCTTAGCTTCCCCAGCGGCCTTTTCGTCAATCTCATCAGCACGCAATACTACGTCAGCCAATACTGAAACAGAAAAAGGTTGAACTTCCAGAATACCACCTGAAAGATAAAACACCTCTTCTTTCCCATCTTGCTTGACGATGCGTGCCATGCCAGGTTTGATATATGTCAGCAGTGGCGCGTGTCCAGGCATAATACCTAGCTCACCTTCTGAACCAGTCACTTGTAGATGTGCTACAAGGCCAGTAAAGATGTTGTTTTCTGCACTTACAATATCAAGTTGTACTGTCATGGCTGCCATCCGTTCTCCTTAAAACTAATACTCTGCACTTATTCTTGAACTAAAAGTTCTGAACGAGCGCAGAA
The DNA here is from genome assembly GCF_027571385.1 of Shewanella sp. MTB7. NCBI lineage: Bacteria > Pseudomonadati > Pseudomonadota > Gammaproteobacteria > Alteromonadales > Shewanellaceae > Shewanella > Shewanella sp. MTB7. Next base: position 6,330,665 of record NZ_CP085636.1, read on the forward strand.
CACTTCGTTACTTCTTGTTGGCTTTCTCAACGGCTTCGTCGATTGAACCAACCATGTAGAACGCTTGCTCTGGAAGATGATCAAACTCACCCTCTAGAATGCCCTTAAAGCCACGAATGGTGTCTTTAAGAGAAACGTACTTACCTGGAGAACCGGTGAATACTTCAGCTACGAAGAATGGCTGAGAAAGATATTTTTCAATCTTACGAGCACGTGCTACGGTCGTCTTATCTTCATCAGATAATTCATCCATACCAAGAATCGCAATAATATCTTTCAGCTCTTTATAACGCTGAAGTACAGTTTGCACACCGTTAGCAACATCATAATGCTCTTGACCAACAACCAAAGGATCTAATTGACGCGAAGTCGAATCCAATGGGTCAACCGCTGGGTAAATACCCATAGAAGCGATGTTACGTGACAATACAACAGTCGCATCTAAGTGAGCGAAGGTTGTTGCTGGTGATGGATCCGTCAAGTCATCTGCAGGTACGTATACGGCTTGAACAGAGGTAATAGACCCTGTTTTAGTCGATGTAATACGCTCCTGAAGTACACCCATCTCTTCAGCCAATGTTGGCTGGTAACCTACTGCTGATGGCATACGGCCTAGCAGTGCAGATACTTCAGTACCTGCTAAGGTGTAACGATAGATGTTATCAACGAAGAAAAGAACATCTTTTCCTTCGTCACGGAACTTCTCAGCCATGGTTAGACCAGTAAGTGCCACACGTAGACGGTTTCCTGGAGGCTCGTTCATCTGACCATAAACCATGGCCACTTTGTCGAGAACACCAGAATCTTTCATCTCGTAGTAGAAGTCGTTACCCTCACGAGTACGCTCACCTACACCAGCAAATACAGATAAACCTGAGTGTGCTTTAGCAATGTTGTTAATAAGTTCCATCATGTTGACGGTCTTACCAACACCAGCACCACCAAACAGACCTACTTTACCACCTTTAGCGAAAGGACAAATAAGGTCAATAACCTTGATACCCGTCTCTAAAAGTTCAGTAGAGCTTGATTGATCTTCATATGAAGGAGCTTCACGGTGAATAACATAACGTTCTTGTTCACCGATTTCGCCACATTCATCAATAGGTTGACCTAATACGTTCATGATACGGCCAAGGGTTTTTTCCCCTACCGGAACAGAAATAGGTGAACCAGAGTTTACAACCTCAAGACCACGACGCAGACCATCTGAAGTACCCATAGCGATGGTACGAACTACACCACCACCTAGTTGTTGCTGAACTTCCAGCACCAAATCTTCACTTTCGATCTTTAGAGCGTCATATATCTGAGGTACGGAATCTTGTGGAAACTCAACGTCCACAACCGCGCCAATGACTTGGACAACAGTACCTGTGCTCATGATAAATCCTCTAAAACTTGTATTCGTTACCTAGCCTAAACGGCTGCAGCGCCAGCAACAATTTCCGACAGTTCCTGCGTAATCGCAGCCTGACGAGCCTTGTTATAAACTAACTGCAAGTCTTTAATAAGATCACCAGCATTGTCGGTTGCAGACTTCATAGCAACCATACGGGCTGCTTGTTCGGATGCAATATTTTCAACAACACCTTGGTAAACCTGTGACTCCACATAACGTACCAACAAGGTATCCAAAAGTTCTTTTGGATCCGGCTCGTATATGTAGTCCCAATGATGAGAAATCTCATCCTCTTTTGACTTTGGCAAAGGTAGCAGCTGTTCGATCACTGGCATTTGAGACATAGTATTAACGAACTTGTTAAATACCACGTACAAACGATCCAGTTTGCCTTCGTTGTATCCTTCTAGCATCACACGTACTGTTCCGATCAGGTCAGCGAGCTTTGGAGCGTCGCCTAAACCAGATGCTTGAGCAGGTACTATTCCGCCAAAATTAGTGAAGAACTGTACACTTCGTGCGCCGATTGGGCAGAATTCAACTTCTACACCAGCTGCACGTTGCTGCTTCACGTCTGCGATAACCTTTTTGAAAAGGTTAACGTTCAGACCACCACAAAGACCACGGTCGGTTGACACTACAATGTAACCAACACGCTTAGCCTCTCTCACCTCTAAATAGGGGTGCTTATACTCGAGAGAACCTTGCGCTACGTGACCGATCACCTTACGCATATTTTCTGCATATGGACGACTTGCTGCCATGCGTTCCTGCGCTCTGCGCATTTTGCTGGCAGCAACCATTTCCATAGCGGATGTGATCTTCTGAGTATTTTGAACACTCGCGATCTTGGTTTTAATCTCTTTAGCGTTGGCCATCTTAACTCTCCAATTCTGGACCTGAGGTGCCAAAGGCACCTCGTTCGATTACCAGGTTTGGGTTTCGACGAACTTATCGAGGCCGGCCTTCAACTCACCTTCGATGTCGGCATTATAGTTGCCAGTCTCGTTGATGGTCTTCATAAGCTCAGCATGCTCGCTGTTCATGAAAGAGAGCAAAGATGCTTCGAAATCACCAATTTTATTAAGCTCAACGCTCTTTAGGTAACCTTTTTCAGCTGAGAAAATAGACACAGCCTGATTAGCTACGCTCATAGGGGCGTATTGCTTTTGCTTCATAAGTTCGGTAACACGCTCACCATGCTCAAGCTGAGCACGTGTTGCATCATCTAAGTCAGATGCAAACTGTGAGAACGCTGCAAGCTCTCGATACTGTGCAAGTGCGCTACGAATACCGCCTGACAGTTTCTTGATGATCTTCGTCTGCGCCGCACCACCAACACGAGAAACCGAAATACCAGGGTTAACAGCAGGACGTAGTCCAGAGTTAAACAGGTCAGTTTCAAGGAAGATCTGACCATCAGTAATCGAAATTACGTTAGTCGGTACGAATGCAGATACGTCACCCGCTTGAGTTTCAATAATCGGCAGAGCTGTCAAAGAACCAGTTTGGCCTTTCACTTCACCTTTAGTGAACTTCTCAACATACTCAGCGTTAACACGTGAAGCACGTTCTAACAGACGAGAGTGAAGATAGAATACATCACCTGGGTATGCTTCACGTCCTGGAGGACGCTTAAGTAGCAATGAAATCTGACGATAAGCAACTGCTTGCTTAGAAAGATCATCATAGACAATCAGTGCATCTTCACCGCGATCGCGGAAATACTCACCCATTGAACAACCAGAGTATGGAGCCAAATATTGCAGTGCAGCAGCTTCAGAAGCTGTAGCAACAACAACAATGGTGTTCGCCAAAGCGCCATGTTCTTCTAGCTTGCGTACCACGTTAGCAATGGTAGAAGCCTTTTGGCCTACCGCTACGTATACACACTTAATGCCAGTATTTTTTTGATTGATAATTGAATCGATCGCAAGAGCGGTTTTACCGATCTGACGGTCACCAATAATCAATTCACGTTGTCCACGACCAATAGGGATCATAGAGTCAACGGCTTTGTAACCAGTTTGCACTGGTTGATCTACTGACTGACGTTCAATAACACCTGGTGCGATTACTTCAACAGGAGAGAAACCATCGTGATCGAGTGGTCCTTTTCCGTCGATTGGTTCACCCAATGTGTTGACTACGCGGCCTAATAGACCACGGCCAACTGGGACTTCCAAAATACGACCAGTTGTTTTAACTTTATCGCCTTCTGCCAAAGAGGCATAAGGACCCATCACTACGGCACCGACAGAATCACGTTCTAAGTTCAACGCGATTGCGAAACGGTTACCAGGCAGTTCGATCATCTCACCTTGCATCACATCGGCTAGGCCGTGGATGCGGATGATGCCGTCACTTACTGCAACGATAGTACCTTCGTTGCGAGCTTCACTAACGACTTCGAACTGCTCGATCCGCTGTTTAATCAGATCGCTGATTTCAGTGGAATTCAGTTGCATGCTCAAACTCCCAATTACGATTGCAGCGTATCAGACAGACGCGAAATTTTTCCGCGGACCGAGCCATCTATGACGAGGTCACCTGCCGTGATAATAAAACCAGCTATTAGGCTGGCATCTGTGCTGCAATTCAGCTTTATTTTGCGTGTGAGACGTTTCTCTAAAGAAACACTAATATCCTGTTGTTGCTCTGAAGTAAGCTCTGTAGCTGAAACGACAAACGCTTCAATCTCTTTTGCCCATTCATGCTTCATCTCAACAAAAAGTTGAGACACTGCAGGTAGTGCTTCTAAACGACCGTTTTCAGCCATTACCTTTAACAGATTTTGACCTTGCTCATTGACTTGCTCACCACAAACATTAATAAAAAGTTCGGCAAGCTTATTACTGGCTAATGCGCCAGATAGCAGTGGCTTAATGGTTTCGTTTTCACTTACCATGGCCGCGAAGTTCAGCATTTCTGCCCAACTATCAACTGCATTTTTTTCAATAGCAAAATCAAACGCTGCCTTTGCGTAAGGACGAGCGATGGTGGTTATTTCAGCCATAACTCAAACTCCTTATTTAAAGTTCAGCAACAAGTTTATCAACTATGTCACTGTGGGCGGCTTTATCGATAGAACGCTCAAGAATCTTCTCTGCACCAATAATGGCTAGAGTAGCAACTTGCTTACGCAAGTCTTCTTTAACGCGATTACGTTCAGCTTCAATTTCTGCATAACCCTGAGCAATAATTTTATTACGCTCAGCATCAGCTTCGGCTTTTGCTTCGTCAACTATTTGAGCTTTACGTTTGTTCGCTTGCTCAATAATTTCGTTCGCAGTAGCTTTGGCGTCTTTTAGTTGGTCAGTCGCTTTCGCTTGTGCCAACTCAAGGTCTTTTACGGCACGGTCAGCATGAGCTAAACCGTCAGCAATCCTTTTTTGACGCTCTTCGATGGCATTCATCAAAGGTGGCCAAACATACTTCATGCAGAACCACACGAAGAGTAAAAAGGCGACCGACTGTCCGAGTAAGGTAGCGTTGAAATTCACAACAGCCTCCTATTGAGTTTAAAGACAGAAGCGTTTATTACAGCATTGCACCTAATGGATTGGTGAAAAGCATGAATAATGCAATACCAACACCGATCATAGTTACCGCATCAAGAAGACCGGCGACGATGAACATTTTAACTTGTAGCATTGGAGCCATTTCTGGTTGACGCGCAGCGCCTTCCAAGAACTTGCCACCCAATAGGCCAAAACCGATAGCGGTACCGAGTGCACCCATACCAATTAGTAGAGCAACAGCAATAGCTGTCATGCCTAATACAGTTTCCATCTCTATCTCCAAATATCTAAATCTAGTTAGTTTATTTTTTAGCTAAAAATATCTTTCAGCAATCCTTAATGATCTTCATGGGCCATGCTTAGATAAACAATGGTCAACATCATGAAGATAAACGCCTGTAGAGTAATAACCAAAATATGGAAAATTAACCAACCTAGCTGTAAAGTTACACCTAGAGTAGATAATGCCCAGTTAGCACCATACATCAACGCAATAAGGATGAATATCAACTCACCTGCATATAAGTTACCGAACAAACGCAATGCCAATGAAATAGGCTTAGCGATTAACGTTACGGTTTCTAACAAGAGGTTGACAGGTATCATTGCCCAATGGTTAAAAGGCTGCATGGTCAATTCTTTAACAAAACCTGAAATGCCTTTGACTTTAATGCTGTAATAAATAATCAGCACAAACACACCGATAGCTAAGCTAAAGGTAATGTTTACATCAGTCGTTGCAACAACTTTCATGTAAGGGATGCCAGCAGCAAGTGCTAGTGATGGAATCCAGTCAACTGGAATCATATCCATGAAATTCATCATGAATACCCAAACAAAAATAGTTAATGCTAACGGAGCAATAACAGGGTTGCGGCCATGAAAGGTTTCTTTCACGCTAGAGTCGACAAATTCAACAATCATCTCGACAAAACACTGAAGTTTGCCAGGAACACCTGTCGTTGCCTTCTTTCCAACGCTACGAAATAGCCATAAGAATAGAACACCAAGCCCAACCGAAAAGAACAACGAATCAAGATGCCATGTCCAGAAGCCTTCACCAACACTTAAGTTGGTAAGGTGGTGCTGGATATAGCCCTGCGGTGTTAACGCTTCACCAGTTGCAGCCATGATTCATCCCACTTAACTTTGCTTGAAATATAAAGGAGCTGTCCAATGCACGATTAACACTAAGGTATAACAAACAAAAAGAGGCATAAATCCCACTTTCCAATTGATAAACACTAGTGAAAACATTGCGATAGTAAGCAGCAACTTTACCGCTTCCCCCCAGTAAAAAGTCTTAATGACCTTTCCAGCTGAACTTGCTCCCGAATGGGAAAAAGCTAGGGTTGCGAATACAAAATTAGGAAGTACAGCAATAGCACCACCTGCTAGTGCAGATAAGCCATACTGAGCTCCCCACGTGGCGAAAAAGAAAATAGAAATAACCCCAGCCATCGCCGCCTGCATCATCACCAATTTATAGGCTGACCATCGGCCACGACGTGCTAAAACTTTACTCAATTTACCCTCTCCGCTTTAGTGCTTTAATGGCTCGATGACCGGATAACTATACCCAAACAATACCGAACTACAAAAAAGCTTGCGAAAGTATACCTTTTCAAGCATTCAAAGCAAGTTTAAGCTAAGGAAAATCGACACTTTTAATGTGATCTACTACCAAAGATGCAAAAGTATAAAACTAACGGATGTCGCAAAATTACATAATATAGCCGTAACATGATTTTTTTAACGGATTTTGCTGATAATGCCGTCTAATTCAGCGAGATCTTGATAGTTTATTACCAATTTACCCTTACCTTTTTTATTATGCGTAATCGATACTTTCGCACCTAATCTTTCGATTAATTGGCTTTCAAGACGGGCTACGTCATGATCTTTTGCAGGTTTGTCTGCAATTTCAGGAGGATTTAAGGTTTTATTAACTAAGCGTTCAGTTTCACGCACAGTTAGTTCTTTTGCAGCCACCATTCTGGCGATAATTGTCTGTTCATCACCATCGATAGATAACAAAGCTCTAGCATGGCCCATATCTATGTCACCATACTCCAACATACGCTTAACAGGTTCGTTAAGACCATTAAGTCGTAGCAAGTTAGAGACGGTAGTTCGAGACTTCCCAACAGCGTCAGCAATCTGTTGATGGGTCAGATTAAACTCTTTCATTAATCGATGAAGTGCTATCGCTTCTTCCATCGCATTAAGATCTTCACGCTGAATATTCTCAATCAAGGCGATAACAACGGCAGATTCATCGGGCACTTGTTTAACAATACAAGGAACTTGCTCAAGTTTAGCGAGTTGAGCAGCACGCCAGCGACGTTCACCGGCAATAATTTCATACATGGTAGGCGATATTTTACGCACTAAAATAGGCTGAATAATACCTTGTGCTTTTATCGACACCGATAACTCATCGAGGGCTTCAGGAGACATATCCTTACGAGGCTGATATTTTCCTGATTGCATCATATCGACATCTAACATGATGAGAGAATCGTTTTTAATATCTTGATCCGCTGAATCGCTATTTGTTTGATTTAACTTCGCACTTGCTGCATTGCTGGTACTGAGTAATGCGTCCAGGCCTTTACCCAAACCACGCTTTTTGACTGTCATTTCCATAACCCTAATTTAAGCTTGTTCGCCCTGAAGTTTATGCTGTTCGGCACGCCGAATGATTTCACCAGCTAGTGACAGATAGGCTTTTGCACCCGCACTGGTTTTATCATAATACATAGCTGGGGCACCAAAACTTGGCGCTTCAGCCAATCGCACGTTTCGAGGAATAACAGTGCGATACACTTTCTCACCAAAATGTTGTTTAAGCTGATCGGACACATCATTCGCCAAACGATTACGGGGATCATACATGGTACGTAAAATACCTTCGATATGCAGACCAGGGTTAACCATGGCACCTATCTTACTGATAGTGTCCATTAGCGCAGTTAATCCTTCTAGCGCATAATACTCACACTGCATCGGCACTAACACCGAATCCGCAGCCGACATCGCATTTACGGTTAACATATTTAAAGAGGGTGGACAGTCGATAAAAATATAATCGTAATCATCTTTGATCGGAGCTAAAGCATTACGTAGACGGATTTCACGAGCAAAAAATTCCATCAATTTGATCTCAACAGCAGTAACGTCACCATTACCCGCGATCAGATCATACTTGCCACTCGTCTCTCTATAGACAACCTCATCAAAAGGTTTCTCTTCAACCAACAATTCATATGCTGTATTTTCAACGCTGTATTTATCAATCCCACTACCCATGGTCGCATTACCCTGAGGATCGAGATCAATAAGCAACACTTTACGCTTTGTAGCAGCTAAAGATGCGGCTAAATTCACGCAAGTTGTTGTTTTTCCCACGCCACCTTTTTGGTTGGCCACGGCAATCACTTTACCCACAATATCATCCTGTCAGTCACTTTCTTATATTCAATCTAAGTTATAACAATTACCAAGTTGCTTGAACCACTTAAAAAATGCAACTTTATTGCACTTTTTTAATGACTCTTAATAAGTGTCTTTGCTCATCAAGACAAGGAACGGTTAACTCGAAAACATCGGTTACTTCAAACCCTTCTGGAATATTCGCCATCTCATCTTCGGCCAACTGACCCTTTAATGCATAATAACAACCGTTATCAGTCGGAAGATGGTGACACCAATGCAACATATCTTCGATTGACGCAAATGCACGACTTAACACACCATCAAATTTAATGTCTGGTTGATAAGCTTCAACACGACTTTCAACAGAGCTGATATTTTTAATACCTAATTCATGTTGGACCTGCTTTTGAAAACGGATCCGCTTGCCTAAACTATCTAATAATACAAAAGATTTATCTGGATTCATTATCGCTAATGGGATGCCTGGTAAACCAGGGCCGGTGCCCACATCAATAAAACGCTCACCAATGAGATGTTCAGATACCGCTAAACTGTCCATAATGTGACGGATCAACATCTGTTGTGGGTCTCGGATCGACGTCAGGTTAAAAGCCTTATTCCACTTATTGAGCATCTCAACAAAACCAATAAGCTGCTTTTTTTGCTCAGCGGTCGCAGACAGATTCATTTCAGACAAATACTTATCTAATAGGGCAGATAACACAGGTAGATCCTTAATTACAAACTTAAATAGGCATGAACAAGCTATTATGAAGCTGTCAAAACAGTAAGGGAAGCGCTATTGGCTTCCCACTACTTGATATTTTTACGAAGCTTTTTTACGTAACAAGCCACGTCGCTTCAGATGCACCAATAAAATAGAGATAGCGGCTGGCGTCATTCCTGAAATTCTCGAAGCCTGACCTATCGTTTCAGGTTTATGATCATTGAGCTTAGCGATTACTTCGTTTGATAATCCCGGCACCTCCTGATAATCAAGATCTAACGGTAATCCAGTAGTTTCATGACGAACCGCTTTATCAATTTCATCTTGCTGACGTTGAATATAACCCGAGTATTTAACTTGGATCTGAACTTGCTCAGCAGCACGTGGATCTTCAAGTCCCGGACCAAATCCTTCTAAGGACATTAGTTTAGGGTAATCCATTTCTGGACGACGCAATAAATCTTCAAAAGAGGCTTCACGTGAGATGGGTGTATTTAACTCAGGATTCAAGACATCGATCAAAGGTGAATGGGGGTGAACCCACTGGCTACGCAAACGTTGCAGTTCAAGTTCAATAGCCTCACGTTTCTCATTGAATTGTTCCCAACGGTTATCACAAACTAATCCAAATTCACGTCCTTTTTCGGTTAAACGTAGATCGGCGTTGTCTTCACGAAGTAGCAAACGATATTCAGCGCGACTGGTAAACATGCGATAAGGTTCTTTAGTGCCTAATGTAGAAAGATCATCCACTAACACACCTAAGTAAGCTTGATCACGACGTGGCGCCCAAGCTTCTTTACCTTGAACTTGCAAAGACGCATTCATGCCTGCTAATAAACCTTGAGCAGCGGCTTCTTCATAACCTGTGGTGCCATTGATCTGTCCAGCAAAGAAAAGACCGGCAATGGTTTTAGTTTCAAGGGAGTTTTTTAAATCTCTTGGATCAAAATAATCATATTCAATTGCATAACCAGGACGGATAATTTCAGCATTTTCCATTCCCTTAATCGATCTAACCAAATTAAGCTGCACATCGAAAGGCAAACTGGTTGAGATACCGTTAGGGTAGATCTCATTGGTGTTTAGCCCTTCAGGTTCAATAAAGATTTGATGGGAAGATTTATCTGCAAAGCGATGGATCTTATCTTCAATTGAAGGGCAGTAACGTGGACCAATACCTTCGATAACACCTGAATACATAGGACTACGGTCTAATCCACCACGAATAATATCGTGTGTGCGCTCATTGGTATGAGTGACATAGCAAGAAACCTGACGAGGATGATCTTTTACATCACCGATAAATGACATCACAGGCAAAGGGGTATCACCTTTCTGTTCAGCCATCAGATCGAAATCTATGGTATTTACATCAATTCGAGGTGGAGTCCCTGTTTTTAAGCGGCCAATCCGGATCGGCAGTTCACGTAGACGATCAGCTAGTGCGATCGATGGTGGATCTCCTGCTCGTCCACCACTGTAATTTTGCATACCTATGTGAATTTTACCACTAAGGAAAGTGCCTGCAGTTAAGATTACCGTAGGGGCTTCAAATGCTAATCCCATCTGAGTGACAACGCCTGTGACTCGACCATTTTCAACAATAAGATCATCAACTGCTTGTTGGAAAAGTCTAAGGTTAGGTTGGTTTTGCAAAATCTGTTGGATCTTAGCTCGGTACAAAGCCCTGTCTGCTTGAGCACGAGTGGCTCGAACTGCTGGGCCCTTGCTTGAGTTAAGAGTTCTGAATTGAATACCAGCAAAGTCAGTTGCAATCGCCATTGCACCGCCTAAAGCATCAATTTCTTTTACCAAGTGTCCTTTGCCAATCCCGCCAATAGCTGGATTGCAAGACATCTGTCCTAAGGTATCGATGTTGTGAGTCAGCAAGAGGGTTTTTGATCCCATTCTTGCTGCAGCTAACGCGGCTTCGGTACCAGCATGGCCACCACCGATAACAATTACATCGAACCGTTCATGAAAATGCATGAGTAAACCTTAAATTTAAACTTTAGTCGATAACGAGCAAACAGTGAATTTGAGCTGAGCATTTTAGCATTTGATCTGACCTAGGTGAAAGATCAATTTTACTGTTCAGATCCGATGAAGATCTGCTTAATAGATCTTAGGATCTTTATATAGATCCTTTGTTATGTTTATTATTAAGGGAGCACTTTTCTGTGGATAATCTATTTTTTTAAATAGAATCAATAGTTAAAAGCGATCAAAACCTGTGATCTATTTTAGATCTAACTGACTTAAGCTTGGGGATAGATCGGCTACTTATCCACAAGGCGGATCATTGACCGGATCGCATGTGGATCAATACAGAGTTTGATCAGAGCTAAATAATAGGTTATCCACATATTTATCATTTTAGATCGTAATATGTGGATAAAGTAGATCTAAACTGTGAGTTGTTCTCATAGTTATACTGAAAAGCGATCTTATAGTTGATCTTGCCATTGTGTTAACCAAGCAAGAGCAGGGTCTTCAGGAGTATGATCGTATTGAACATCGATCTGGATCTTATCCACATAGACTTGTGCACCGCAATCCTGCAAAGCTTGAGACAACTTTTCTGGTCCTTCACAAAAAGTATCGTAGCTTGAGTCTCCGATCGCGCAAATGGCAAATTTGATTCCGGTTAGATCGGGATTTTTAGCGAAGATCTCGCTTAAAAATGGGGTTATATTGTCAGGAAGATCGCCTGCTCCATGTGTCGATGAGACGATCAACCAGAGGGATTTTGGGTCCAAATCATCCAATTTAGGGGTCATGTGCAGCTGATTTTTATGGCCTAATTCGGTTAATTTAGCCGCTAGTTCATCGGCAACATACTCTGCATTACCTAAGGTTGTTCCTATTAATATCTCTATTTTAGCCATAATCTTTCTCATTTAGCGGTGTAAATAGGCCTTTTTAGGCCACTTTGATTCAATAATGGAGCTCATAATAAGGTAAAACGAGTGAGAAGTAGGAGGTTTAAAGGTAAATATGGGAGTAAAGAGGAGAAAATAGATACTTTAAATAAGCAAAAGCCCAACTGAATGGGCTTAATTAACGAGTTTGATTACCTATTATAGTGGATGACGGTACGAATACTCTTGCCTTGGTGCATTAGATCAAAAGCCTTATTGATCTCATCGAGTCCCATTATATGGGTAATAAAATCATCCAGCATAAACTCTCCAGACATATAAAGGTTTACCAACTTTGGCAATTCCGAACGTCCCTTGATGCCGCCAAAAGCACTACCACACCAGACTCTGCCAGTAACTAATTGAAACGGACGGGTAGAAATCTCTTGTCCTGCACCCGCTACACCAATAATTACCGATTCGCCCCAACCTTTATGACAGCACTCAAGTGCACTACGCATCACATTAACATTACCAATGCATTCGAATGAATAATCGACACCACCATCGGTCATCTCAATGATGACATCTTGAATAGGAATACTATAATCCTGTGGGTTTATGCAATCTGTGGCTCCCAGTTTCATCGCCAATTTATACTTGTTTTCGTTAATATCGATGCCAATTATTCGACTTGCACCCGCCATAGTCGCACCGATAATGGCTGATAGTCCTATACCACCTAAACCGAAAACAGCAACGGTATCACCAGGTTGTACTTCAGCTGTTTTAAGTACGGCGCCCATTCCTGTTGTGACACCACAGCCAAGTAAACAGACCTCTTCGAGTGGCGCATCAGGATTTATTCTAGCGAGGGATATTTCAGGTAGTACTGTGTATTCGGAGAAGGTTGAGCAGCCCATATAGTGGAAGATTGGCTCACCATCTTTATAGAATCGAGAGGTACCATCGGGCATTAGACCTCTGCCTTGGGTATCCCGAATTTTCTGACATAAATTAGTTTTACCTGACATACAGTATTTACACTCACCGCATTCAGGTGTGTAGAGCGGGATAACATGATCACCAACATTCACACTGGTGACGCCTTCTCCTATCATACGAACAATTCCTGCTCCTTCATGGCCTAGTATGACGGGAAATAAACCTTCGGGATCATCTCCCGATAGTGTGAAAGCATCTGTGTGGCATACCCCTGTCGCGACTATCTGTACTAAGACTTCGCCGGCTTTCGGTAGCATCACATCCACTTCTTCAATCGTTAACTTTTGTCCTGGACCCCAAGCAATCGCTGCTCTTGATTTAATGAATTTGTCAGACATCTCAAATCCTTTCTTTGAACCGACCTTTAAATATAGCTCAAAAAACAGGCGAAGTTAATATGTGCATATCAGTCAAAAGTTAGATATAGCAAGGGAGCTGAGTGTTTTCTAACTCAGCTTTATCGGCAGGAAAAAGCGTTCGTGGGCAGATGTTTTAAGTAAGTATTTATGTTAATTAACGGCTTAGCTCATGGTTTGCACTTGAGATGCTAACAGCCAGATAGCTAAAGTGAAGAAGATTAATCCCATAAATTTATTTTGATAAGCTCTGAACTTGTCATTTTTCAGTAGAGATTTACCTAAACTGCCAACCATAGCTACCAGCAATAAATTAAACAGCAAGCCCATCACGTTGAGTAACAATCCCAATGCCAACATCTGTTCTCCAGAACTGGCCGTTAAGTCTGTCGAGACAAATTGAGGCAAAAAAAGCACGAAAAAGAGTAGAGCCTTAGGGTTTAACAAGTTACTGAATACGGCACGTCGATAGAGGATCTTAGCTAGGTTGTTATCTTGAGCAACTTCAGGAGCATCCATTGGATCTGCTCGCATGCAGTCCCAACCCATTTTCAACAGGTAAGCACCGCCTAATAGACGCAGTAATTGCAGAGCCATAGGATTCATGGCTATTAATGCAGATACGCCCATAGCAGCTAATAAAGTGAGTAATAAACCTGAAGTGGCATTGCCTAAACTAGCGTAAATCCCAACTTTGCGACCATAACTAAGGCTAGAGCTGGCTATTAATAACATATCTGGACCAGGGATCAGCAAAAGGGCTATAACTGTGGTGAGATATAGAGGAAGTAACGCGAGATCGATCATCAATAATGCACTGGTTTAGAGAGAAGGCCGGGATTCTACAGTGGTTTGCTATCATTCTGTAGATTTTTACAGCGACAACAAGAACAAGCGTTTAATAACTGCGCAGAACGCGCAAATAATGCACTTTTTTGGCCGTAAGCTGATTATTTTGATGACCGATTTAGATTGATTTTGAATGGATATATAATTTTTTAAAACTTTTTATTGGCCGTCACATTAACTCTCTTTTTTCTCCTCATCGACTCAATGAGTTTATTTATCATCATTTGATGTCTTTTACTGTTTGCTATTTAACTCGGTATTAGTGGAAGACTATATAGTAGTAAGTTGTTATATACACTGATTTTTGAATAGGTAAATAACCAAGGTTAGCGGTAGAATATTATCAATATGATGGAATAACCTCAGCTGTAAGTAGGTTAGAAATGGCTTAAATACAGATAAATATACGTTTTAAAAAACGTTCAAAAAACTGACGCTTTGAAGATAAATTGACTCTACAAATATTCGTCAATAAATGATGAACTGCTGATTAAATAGACTGTTTATTGACAGTGTTTTGTTATGGCCATTTAGATTATATTTATCGGTATCAGAGTAAAAATGTGAATCATTATTATGTTACGTAATTTGTTGTATGCCGTTATCTGTTATGCCATTTGGCTAACTTACCAAGATGTGTCTGCTTATATAACGGCGCCAGCAGAAGAGATAGCTCAGCTTGAACAAGAGGGAAAAGGTAAAGGTTAATCCTCGTTTGTTAATTGAACTATTTATCTATAGCTTGTTACTCAATAATATAAAATATTGGTTAGCGATATTTATGACGAGTCCATACTCTTCCCAAGAATGGTTGCAACTTAATTTGCAGCAGCAAGGTCTCTTGAAAACGGCGGGTTCTGTAAGTGAAACGCTAGAACTGTTGAGTTATGTGCAGATCGATTCCATTAATGTGGTCGAGCGGGCTCATCATCATGTGCTCTACAATCGTATTGCTGATTATCAAGCATCTTTGTTGGACACTGCGATGGCTAATCAGGAGATATTTGAGTATTGGTCTCATGCTGCAGCTTACTTACCAATAGCTGATTACCGCTTTAGCTTATGGCAAAAGAAAGCGCTAAAGCAGGGGGGTAAACATTGGTTCGAACCTGAGCATAAAATTATGCGAGAGGTTAAGGCTAAAATTATTGCCGAAGGACCGTTGAAGGCGAGCCATTTTACTAATACCACTAAGACAACTTCCACAGGTTGGTGGGATTGGAAACCTGCTAAGCGTGCTTTAGAGCAACTGTTTATGCAAGGTGAGTTAATGGTGGTACAGCGTGACAAGTTTCAAAAAGTTTATGATCTGACCGAACGGGTATTGCCAGCGGATGTGAATTGTCAGCTCCCCGATGATACCGAGTTTGCCCGTCACCTTATTTATGGTTACTTAACGGCCCACGGCTTTGGGACTGTTAAACAGATCATCTATCTGCGTAAAAATATTAAAACTATCCTAGTTAACACATTAAATGAGATGTGCTTAGCGGGAGAATTGGCTCGTTTTTCAGAATTAGATCAAGAGTATTTCTACCTTCCTAATCTACAGCTGTTAACAGCCATACCAGATAGGGTCTGGCTTTTGAACCCCTTTGATAACTTAGTGATCCAGCGGCAGCGATTAAAGCAACTATTTGGCTTTAATTATCAAATAGAAGTTTACGTACCCGCCGCTAAACGGCAGTTTGGTTACTACTCATTACCAATTCTCTGGCGAGATCGTTTTGTTGGTCGGGTTGATGTAAAAGCTGACCGTAAAGGGGGAATACTTTTGTTGCAAAAATTGACCATCGAAGAGGGAGTTTTTGGTGCTAGTACAAGTAGCACTGAGCTTGAGGCGTTTATTGCCGCATTCAGGTTTGCGGTTGATGAGTATGCGGTGTTTAACAAGTGCCAAGAGTGGCAGTTGGTTGAAACCAATTTGTTTAGTGACTTATTGGTTAATAAGTCACACAAGTAACTTTTGAAGTTAGGTTTTTATTGTTTTTTAGCTGGTTTATAGGAGGACATATCTTCTATTTTATCTATCGCCTTCAGCGAGATATGTGCAGGTAAGTTCTCGGGACGCTGTAAAGCCATCCATGGCCGCTTCGCGAAAACCAATAACGTCCATATAAAACGGCCAGTTCGTATCTGCCAGACAGGAAGTCTCAATGTCGTGAAGGACAGGAGTCCGAGAACTATCCTATCTCTCGTTCGAAGAGTATTACTTCGTAATATCTCACCGTGTTTTCGAGACACTGGTTCCTCCCTACACCCTATTTTTACCTGAATTTGACTTTATGCTCATTGGAGCTTTAGCTTGTTGTTTGACTCATTTATGATGTTAAAAAGTTCTTTAGGTTTGAGTAAAATATGAAATTAGATGAGATTATTACCACTTTGAGTAGTGGTGAGTTAACAGAACTGCCAGTTGAAGCTTTGCAAGCGGCGAGGCTGCAATGGCCAGAGCTACTGCCTATCATCGATGGATTGATGCAGCAGTTTATTGTCAAAGAGGAATTGACTGAAGCTGAGGCTAATCTGTTGTTTTTCGGCATCTGTCTGATTATCGATCGTAAGGAGTTTAGCTGCTTTGACTCCCTAATCAATCTCACTAATAAGGAAGATTGTGATAGCCCGTTAGAGCAACTACTTGGTGATTTTGTCGCTTCCGATCTCTCCACCGCTTACTATATTTTGGCTCAAGGGAAACCCGAGCAGCTGTGCCACTTAATCAATTCAGCTCAAGCCGGTGAAATTGTAAAAATGTCGGCGATGACAGCCCTATTTACTCAATATCATACCAAGCAGATTGATAAAGAAACGCTTAACCTGCGTATACCTGCCTTTATCGACAATCTGGTCGCCTATGATCAGACTATGGCCCTATTTGAGTTGGTTAATCTATTAATTTGTCATGAGTTTAATCAGTATCATGCACAATTTGTCGAGCTTGTTAAAACCAAGGTTATCGATGAAGGTCCCCTAGAAAACCAATGCATTATCGATTGGGATAATAACTGTATAGGTTATTCAGAGTGGGATAGCGGTCTGATAAGCGGCGACTATGATATTATTAATGCTCTTAGCCAGTGGGCTGGCTTCAACTCAGAGTCTGAACTGAGTGATTCAGAGTTAATGGATATTTTCGATGACCTGATGAACGGCCCCGATGAACTCGGCAATATGGATTTTGAAAATGTTGATTCTTATTTGGACAGCTATGAAATTAAAGAACCCTACATTGCAGAGGTTAAAGCTGGTCGCAACGACCCATGCCCCTGTGGCAGTGGTAAGAAATATAAGAAGTGTTGTTTAAACTAGTTGGGATATTTTAGGAAGAGTAGTGATAGCGTAGGGCAACAATCGTTAACCTATCCTGAGTTGCCTTATAAACCAAACGATGTTCATCTGTGATCCGTCTAGACCAATAACCAGAAAGGTTTTCTTTTAATCTTTCTGGTTTGCCAATGCCTTCAAAAGGTGTCCTTTGACAATCTTTAATAAGCAGGTTAATTCGTTTCAATGTTTTTTTATCTTGTTGTTGCCAATAAAGGTAATCGTTCCAAGCATTATCAGAGAAGAGAATATTCATTAATCCAGTAACTCGCGCTCTTGAGCCTGGCCTTCTTCAACCTGCTTTATAGAATCTAGCAGATGTTTTGCATTTACTGGGTTTGAAAGTAAGTAAATAGTCTCTTTCCAACTATTGAACTCTGACTCAGAGAACATGACGACATTTTCAGCACCTCTACGATGTATCACTGCAGGTTCGCAGTCATTGACGACACTGTCACAAACAGACTTAAAATTACTTCTTACCTCAGTAAAACTATAAACACTCATAAACACCTCTACATGTACATTATTGAGTACAGTTTAGTTCAAAAGTGATAAACGTACAAGAGTAAGTACAAGTGTGGGCCCTTGTCGGTTAACAAAGGGAGGTAGCTTAAGCGATGAAGCTATATCATCGTTTTTAGTGTTCCATTAAATTTTTGATATTTGATTGATTATCGGTAACCAAAGCTTCATTAGTATTTATCGCCTCCAGCGGGTGCCGTGCATGGATGTACCAATGTCGTGATGGCAGGATGCCAAAGAACGACGTATGTGCAAGTAATCCTTCAACACGCTATCAACCCGTCCATGTAGAGAACAAGGCTAGAGAACGAGGCAGAGAACAAGGCAGGCAGAGAACATGGCCACCCAAGATTATTCTTTGTTATTTAGGGTGAATAGATCTTGCCAATCTGAACTCTCTAACTCAGAATTATAGATGCCTTATTTACTATCGATTTCAGTTTATAGTCCATCAATAACTGAAGTATGAACTAAAAACTTATAATTAATCAGCACAAAAACCGAGTATTATCTCGGTTACCAGTTTGGTTTAAACAGAGTGGTGTTATCGATGGCTAACTAGGTACTATCAAACCATCGATGACAGTTTGCAGCACCTTGCCTTCGTTTACGTTCTAAATGTTCGCAATAGACATCAAGTGCTTCCAGAGTGCCCACAGCACCTTTAAATAATCTGCTAAACTCTGTAGAGAGTTTTATCCAATTTTCTTCTGGAATATTAAGTCTTTCAAGTACCTGCATAGATGTGCTACTTATAGCACCACGCTTGTCATCCCGAATAATTCTGCCTGTTTCATCAACTAGCTGTAAGTACTCTTTAGCGGTGAACATTAACCCTTTAGGCATTTCCTTACGCTCATTCCCTACAAAAGGCAGTAAAGCACTAGGCTGCTCACCTTTAATAGCGGACTTGATTCTAAGCTGAATACTCGTGTGGTCTGATTGTTCTGGCGTATCAGCCATTTTGGCTCTGATAGGGTTTAGGTCGACATAAGCCATACAGGCTAGAACAGCAGTCTCATCGAGCAAAGCTTGAGACTTAAAACGCCCCTCCCAGAACCGCCCCGTGCAGTTATCCTCTTTATTCGCCATTCGGGCAATAGGTTCATTCAATGCTCTCATAAACCAAGAAATATCACTCAATCGACTTCGATATTGAGC
Organism: Shewanella sp. MTB7; assembly: GCF_027571385.1. Taxonomy (NCBI): domain Bacteria; kingdom Pseudomonadati; phylum Pseudomonadota; class Gammaproteobacteria; order Alteromonadales; family Shewanellaceae; genus Shewanella; species Shewanella sp. MTB7. Next base: position 6,349,837 of record NZ_CP085636.1, read on the forward strand.
AATTGAATGCTTCAGACTGCTAACCTCAACACTTTCAATTAATTCACCTTTAGCAAACTTTTGAGTTATATCTGTGCCTTTGAATAGTTGATGCCAGTGTTCAACCACCTCTCTATCTGTCCAAGTATTGGCTTCATAGATATCTATCTTCAACACTAAGTGCAAATGATTGGACATCACCGCATAAGCGCTGACATCTATGGCAAAGATATTAGCTAACGCTAGCAGTCTTGATTCAACCCAACCTCGTCGATGCTCATAGGACTGACCGGTATACTTATCAACCCCCGTAAGCCAGGATTTGCGCACACACCTAGACACGCAGTGATAAAAAGGGGTGTCTTCCACGCTAACTAACGTACTTCTTGGTCTGGCCATAGAAACCTCAATCCAACGACGATAATTTAAGCTTAGTCACAGCTTGAAAATTCATCCAGAATTATGGGTGGCCTTATAATTTATTGCGAAAAATAGGGACTCTATTGTTCTGTTGATAAGAAAAAAAATGTTCTGTGAAGTGATCACTGGATTCGTGATCAATATACACATCTTTGAAAGTACTTATATTTTTTGATTCTAATAAGTAGTTTCGCTCAACACCTAGTTCAATAGTTTTTACGCCATTATGATTTATTGGGCATTGTGTAATAACCATCTCTACCTCGCCTTTGAGCAACATAGAAGCAGCATTGCGCATCTCTTCAACTTTAAATTCACAAGAAATATTTGGATGCTGGTTAATAATACGGTTAACTATTGGCATTATCACTGAACGAGTGATTGAAGAAAAACTGCCTATTCGAACGACTCCAGATAACGAATTATAATTTTGTGAACAGAAGCCATACAATAGCTCTTGCTCAAAAGTTTCACGTAACTTGCAATATTTTAATAACCGAAGACCAGAATCCGATAGGGATATACTATTTTGCCCTCTGTTTATTAATATTCGCCCTAGTTTAGACTCAAGTATATTGATGCGCTGTGATAATGCTGACTGAGTAATTCCAATAATTTTGGATGCTTTAGAGAAATGGAGCGTTTGTGCAACCATATAAAATGCTTGCAATTGTTTAGTCGAAAGACCACTTACTAGCTTTTGATATAAAGGTTCATTGGGTGACGATTTTCGTTGTGTGTACATACCGCTCCTAATTTTTAGATCCATGGTACGAAAAAAAACGTACGCTAAGGTTAATTTGGGAGTTGAGCAAACACAGCTCTATTACTCAGAAAATGTGGCCGTGTAACTACGCTTTCACCATTACTATACATGCCTGTATGCAAATTGTGCGATCTGTAACACTAGAATTCAATTATTTGGCTCGGTAACAGCCTGAGTTTTATTATGGGTATGCAATCATTATAGTTGCATCTACACCACACCTCTAAAAACCAATGTTTCTTCGGTTTAGGTTTTAACTATTTGCTAATTTTGCAGCATCTTTCCATAAATAACTGGGCATAGGTTCATGTAATTCCCAGGTTATATTCATAGGTTGAGAGCCGTTAGTTTCAATTAAATTAACCCAACCTAAGTTCACGAATCCCATCGTATTTCCATTTTCGTCTTTATTGGATTCTCGTACCCATAACATGAGTCTTTTACCTATCTCTTTATGCTGAATATAGGTTAACCCTTTACCATTCTCAGGTTTTGATGAGTTTTGAGTTTGCCAATGAAAGTGCGTAGGGCTCATCGCATAATCATGGTAGCGTGTAGTCGGTGAAAAATGCTGATCTGACTTTTGTAATGTGACAAATAAGAGCTCTACGTTGAGATCATTTAAGTTGAATACTCCTTCACGGCTAACAGCTTGTTTTTCGAAGCTTGAACCACCTAACCCTGTAATAATTTGCTCTCGAGTGTAACGTGCATTGAGCTGTAGTGGGCAAGGGAAGTCAGTTTCAATCTTCTGAACTTGAGTGTCGTTAGTATCAAGTAAATAGTTGATAACTTGTATTAACTCACTTTGATATTCTGGATGAGCAAGTGCAGCTAGGCTTTCTGATAAAGAGTTAAAATCTAGTTTGCTGCCAGCACAGTTCCAAAAGTCATAGTGGCACATTAAAGCCATTTTCTGATCTATTGGATCTCCACTATCAATCCACATGAAGTTATTTATGGCTAGTGAGCGAATGAAAACTAGATAAGTTCGAGCATCACATCTCATTAAACTGTTGCTAATAGCCTTGTGATAATTTTCAGCAATTGGGGTTTCGTTTACTTTTTCGATTAGTTTTAGATCGCTTAACAGACGAGTCCATCCCCCTCCTTTGTTAGGCTTATTCTTATAAATATCAAGCAGGTGAATATTAGTATTGAACGTTAAAAAGTTACTCAACGTCAGTTTTTGATTTGTATGATGTTGAAAATTCGAAATATATGTCTTTAGCTTTTTCTGATTTAATATGGCTTTCTTAATATTTTCTAAGATTATTTCTTTGGTTTTTTTCTGCAATTCAATATGACAGCCAAGTGGAAGGTGCGGGAAGCCGTGTTCTATTTCTTTGCTTATGGCTGTATGTGTTTTTCCTATTAATGCTCTGAATTTTTGAGAAAAATCGTACTCGGCTCTAGCATTACCGACAAAATCCAACACAGTGACACATTCTTTGCCATCATTGTGGCGTAAGCCACGTCCTAGTTGCTGCAAAAATATGGTTAAACTCTCTGTTGGCCTTAAAAATAGTAGGGTATCTATTTCTGGGATATCGACACCTTCGTTAAATATATCAACAACACAGAGGATATTTATATCTCCTTGCTGTAAAGCTTGTCTTACCGAATGTCTTTCAGAAGAATTTTTACTGGTAAGTACAGCACTTGGTATTCCTTTAAGAGAAAACTTTTCAGCCATATATCGAGCGTGATCTTGGTTGACACAAAAAGCTAATGCGCGCATTTCTAATGGCTTAGTTATAAGCTCTTCTATATTTTGAAGTATTTTCTGCAATCGCTGATCATTTTGGGTATAGAGTTGAGTTAACTCGCTTGGGTTGTAACGGCCATTTTCCCACTTTACCTGCCTTAGATCGGTATTATCATCTATGCCGAAATATTGGAAAGGACATAAATGTCTTAGATTTATAGCTTCAGGTAATCTAAGTTCAGCTGCTATTACTCCCCCAAAATCGTCTAATATATTTTTACCGTCATGACGCTCTGGCGTGGCGGTAAGCCCCAATAGTATCTTGGGAGAAAAGTGATGAATGATTTTTCGGTAGCTATCTGCAGATACATGATGAACTTCATCGATAACAATAAAGTCATAATAATCTGAACTGAGGTTTATTTTATCTAATTGATTATTAAAGCTTTGAATTGATGAGAAAAGCTGTTTGTATGAATCTGGTTTATGTTGTCCGACCCATAATTCGCCAAAGTTGGGCTGTTTCAGTACAGCTCTAAAGCTTTCGATTGCTTGTATTAATATCTCTTCTCTATGTGCAATAAATAGAATTTTTGCTGTTGGATTTTCTAGATAAAAACGTTTGAAGTCAAAAGCTGATATCAGGGTTTTCCCGGTACCTGTAGCGGCGACTATCAAGTTCCTATTTCTGCCATGTATATTCCGTTCTGCATCTAATCTTTCTAAAATTTCAATTTGATGCTGATGAGGCGCTAAATCGAAAAATATCCTATTAAAGTGTTCTTTATCACCACGGCCAGCACTAAGCGAATGCCTTAGTTTACAACTCGCTTTCTCTGAACCATCAAATACCTCAAATTCAGGTTGCTGCCAGTATGTCTCAAATGTACTAAATGTTTTTTCTATAATGTGTGGAATTTCTTGATTGGTTATCTTTAAGTTCCACTCTAAGCCGTTAGTTAGGGCTGAACGAGAGAGGTTTGACGAGCCTATGTAACCGGTATGAAATCCTGAATTTCGCATGAATAGATAAGATTTTGCATGAAGACGCTCTTGGTTATGGTTATAGCTTAATTTAACTTCGGTGTTAGGTAGCTGGGCCAGCCATTGAACGGCTTTTAGGTCTGTAGCCCCCATATATGATGTCGTAATTATTTGAAGTTTATGTTTGTTATCGCGGGTAAAGGTTCGAAGTTCATCCATGAAAATTCTAAGACCAGTCCATTTGATAAATGAAACGATCCAACAGATTCTGTTAGAAGATAGTATTTCGCGCTTAATCTCACTCTCTAGTGAAATGCCTTGGTTACTACCGCAGAATAATTCACTCTGCGTGAGGCCTGTAAGGGGAGTTATTTTATCTATGTGTGAGGATAGTTTAGCTGCAACCGGATCATGTTTATCAAAAATGGCTGTAAGTAGCTTTGCTGGTTGGGCTACGGTGAAGTTAGATAAATCAAGATTATCTACCCTTTCCTGTAGCCAATAAATTAGCTCGTTTGCTAGTTCTATTTGGGATAATGGGGAGTCTTTGGTATTTTTTGATTCAGATATAGCAAGATGAAAAACATGGACTAATGCCCGAGTTAACCAAAGAGTCTGCTCGGTTGTATCCATATTTCGTTCTGAAATAAAGAACTTATCTTTATCCAACTTATTATTGATAACTTTCGTGATAAGTTGTTCATAAATACCCGTTTGCATTATAAAACTCAAATATTCTTAGCCTGAGAGAAACTATGCCAGGTAAGTAAGTTTTTGCAAGCAACAAGAACTAAATCGAAGAGATAACTGTGGCTTTACCAACAGGTGTAGATACGGCTGCGAGTTTCGGTTTCAAGGATGAAACCGTAAAGCGGCCAGGGATGGCTTTATAGCGTCTCGCAGAAGTATCTGCACATAACCTCGCTGGAGGCGATAAACACCAATGAAGGTACGGTTACTTTAACCCATCAAACAAAATAACAGCCAAATGAAACCAAAACCTAACCAGAAAAGTTATTTGCAAAACTTGTTAACCGACAAGTGAGCTAAGCTCTGGGTAGATTACGAGAATGAAAATCATCGTGAGAACACAGGTTCTAGTCGATACACTGTGATTACTGCAACCGCAACTCGTTTCAGTGCTTCTGAGTGGGATATTGAAATAGAACATGATGAAGAAAGCATCACTGTTTTTGAATCTGAAGACTCCCAAGCTCTAACCCAATACCTCTCAACACTCTCTATTCTCGATACAGTTTAACAAGGCAGCTAAATCGAAGAGATGCACTGCTTTTATAAACAAGGTGTAGGTAGGCAAGAGTGTCTCGAAAACACGGTGAGGTATTACGAAGTAATACTCTTCGAACGAGAAATAGGGATATCGAACTGGCCGTTTAACATGGACGTTATTGGTTTTCGCGAAGCAACCAAGGCAGAAAATGTTCCCTACATTTTTCTGCATTTCCTACTATCCATGTAAGTCAGATGGCTTCACAGCGTCCCGAGAGCTTACCTACACATGAGCCTGCTGCAAGCAATAAACACCAATGAAGCTTTGGTATTCCATAAACTTCAAAGTAAAAATGAAAGCCAAATCCCCAAAAACTAACCAGAAAAGTTATTTGTAAAACTTACTAACTGGTAAGTAACAAGTATCGAGTACTTCTACCACCAGCATCTGCCTTAACTAAACACCTTTGCTCAACCAGTTGTGCCAGATGACGGGTTGCCGTTGCGCGACTTACCTTGGCTACTTTTTGGTATTGGCTACTGCTGATCCCAAGTTCAAACTCATGCTCAGGGCTGGCGTCTAAAAGTCGGTTAAGGACTTTGATCTGTTCAGCACTGAGTAGTGTTTGATCAACTCGTTGCCAGTAGTTTGTTTTAGAAATGGTTTGCGCTATATCATCTAAAGATTTTTGCAAACTGGCGTTGAGTGTATCTAAGAACCAGACAAGCCAAGAGGTGATATCAAGCTCGCCTTTTTGACTTATTTCCAGCATTTCATAATAGGCTTGGCGACGTTCAAGAATACTTACCGACATTGCATAGAAGCGTATTGAATTGTTTTCAGCTTGGGCTAGCGCTAAGTCAGTGAGTAGTCGAGTAATACGGCCATTACCATCATCGAGCGGATGTAAGGTTACAAACCATAAGTGAGTGATCGCCGCGCGGATCAGTGGATCAAGATCAGTGTCGTGGCGTGAGCTATTAAACCAGAGAATAAATTGCTCAAGTTCACTATCTAGTATTACACGAGGAGGCGCCTCAAAGTGTACTTTGGGTTTGTCTATGCGACCTGATACCACTTGCATAGGTGCATCCCCCCGCAATGTGCCACCTTGGACGGGATTAAACAGAGTGTAGCCTTCAGGGAATAATAGATTATGCCAACCCAGTATACGAGCTAAGGTTAACTCTGATTGCCAGTTTTGCAGCGCATCAAGCATCATCTCGGCTAAACCATCAGTTTGGGCTGTGGTGGGAAATGGTTTCTCATCACTAACACCAAGCTTGTTTGCCAAAGATGAACGTACCGAAAAAGCATTGAGTTTCTCACCCTCAATAGCGCTCGAATGTATGATGTTGGCTAAAAGCGTATCGAGTGTGATTTGAGTCGATGGCTCTCTATTTAACTTGCCAGTAAGTAGACCTTGATTGAAATTAACTTGACGCAGTAACGGTGCTATTTTACGACTGTCCCAACTAAAATCAGGCCAATCTGCTTGTTGCCAAATCCACATACTTATCACTCTTGAGTCGAATACATACTTTATTCTACTCACTTAATGAGGCGAATAACAATTATATTTGCCTCATATCATGAGGCGAATAGGGTGTTTAATTGCCTCATTATCTGCAATCTTTACCTCCGCGAACGACCCTGTATCTCGCTCATAAGCTAATGTCTTCGTCATATTCGGCGTGTAGCGGAGAAAAGCAATTAGGAAACTATCTTGAAAATAACCTCTAGAGTCTGTTTTTAAATACTTTTCGGTGAAATTTTTAGTCAATATATTCTGTCTAGCTTATTGCTACTCAAAGGGAGTGGTGACTACTGGATTGAATAAGATGAAAACAACAAATTTTGGCTATGTGTTTGGCGTGCTAGGTGTATCTTTGCTGTTGCTATGGTTAGGGGTTTATAAGTTCACTCTTACTGAGGCTAAATTGATTGAACCCTTGATAGTGAATCATCCTTTGTTAAGTTGGGTCTATCAGGTTTTTTCTGTGCAAACGGTATCAAATCTTATTGGTTCGGTTGAGATTATTGTTGGCCTCGGACTCTTAGTTGGATTAAAAAAATCTTGGGTTGGTTTGGTGTCTGGACTCGCTGCAGTGGGTATTTTTGTGGTCACTCTCAGCTTTATACTGACGACACCGGATACGTGGAAGGTATCAGATGGGGTACTGATCACCAGTTTCTTCTTGCTTAAAGACTGGGTGTTTCTCGCCGTGGCAATTATGGTGGTTGAAACCAACCGAGGAATTTTAAAGCGATATTCAGGCGATCAATAACGGTTTCTAATTAACCCTTTGTTTAGTTAATCCTAACTAACAGCCTTTTGCCAAAGACCTAGGCATTGTCTGTGAAGGAACTACTTGTGAAAGAATTATTATGCATATAAATAGACTCTCTTTGCTCATTAAAATTTGTTTATTGACGGGATTATCAGTGCTAGCGTCACCTCTACTTGCTGCTGATAAGACCATTTCAGAGTTGGTAGATGCCGTTAATGGCACACCTGATACCGCCAGTCGTGAAGCGGGTAAAAAAATAAAATTACGTAATCATGCTAAAGGATTTTGTACCTCAGGCACTTTTATTCCTAACCCTAAATTGCTGCAAACTTTGGCAATTCCCTTTTTTGAGCAGCCAGAAATAGCAGTGACGGCTCGTTTTTCACTTGGTGGCACTAGTCTATTGGCATCGGATAAGGGCGCGGGTCGTTTTATGTCGCTTAAGATTGATGGTGATAAAGAAAGCCTTAACTTTGTTACTACTAATTCTCCCGTCTTTTTTGCCAGTGATTTGGAAGAGTTTTTTAACTTTCAAACGAAAGTGAAGCAGGGCGCTGAAGGTAAACAGTGGCTTATGGATCATCAACCTAATGCCAAGGCTTTTTTTGACTACAGCAAGACATTGCCATCGAGTGTTAGTTTTGCCAATAGTCGTTACTTTGGGGTTAATAGCTTTCTGTTCACTGCTAATAATGACGAAATTATGCCAGGTCGTTGGATTTTTGAGCCCGTTGACGGTGTTAGTAACTTTAGTCCAACAGAGCGTGAGAAATTGCCTGATGATTTTTTACAAACAGAGCTGTTAACTCGTATTAAACAACAACCCGCTGCGTGGGATCTCTATATTAAATTGGCACTCCCCAGTGATGAGGTTAACGACCCAACCGTGTTGTGGCCTGATACTCGCCAACGTTTATTGGTAGGGCAAGTGCTGATTGACGGGAGTCGAGATAATGAAACCGCAACAATGGAGTGTGATAAGGGCATTTTTAACCCCGTATTATTGCCCAAAGGTATTACTCCTTCTGCTGATCCCATCTTAAATGCTCGTACCCCCGCATATATAGAATCATTTATTCGACGTCTATAGATAAAATAACTATTCGCCTCACTTAGTGAGGCGAATAGGGTGGTTAATTGCCTCATCTGCCTATTTCCTCAACCTCATTTCTTCAATCAGTCATACTAGATACCAAATCGGTCATCAAAAACAGGCTTTAGATCAAACAGATAACTTTGGCTTTTTCACAGAGAGAAAGCACAGCTATTCACCACTGAGGGCACTAAGTACACGGAGAAAATAAACAACTAAGAGAAAAACTATCGAGCGTTAAATTATGATTTGTTTAAGAAAAATCTAAAACGAAGAAGTGATCTCTGGTTTATCAACTAGTGTAAATGCAGCTGCGAGTTTCTGTTTTAAGGTGAGATATCGCGAAGTGATACTCTTCGAACGAGAGGCTGGGATGCCGAACTGGCAGTTTAACTGGGAGGTTATTGGAAATAGTAAAGCGACCAGGGATGGCTTCACAGCGTCTCGCAGAAGTATCTACACATTCAGCGAACCGCAGGTTATATATTCAAGTAAGTCCTTGGCCTTAGGATACCTACCAAATATCAAAAACCAAGACCTAACCTGAAAGCTATTTGCCAAACTTGTTAACCGACAAGTTCAGATTAACTAGTGTTACAATCGTGACAATCACAAGGCTAAAACCTTATAGTAAAGCCACCTATGACTATCATCACCAAATTAAAATCAACAATTAACCCACCAGCAAACCCAACATCTAACCCCAAAAAGATGACCAAGGCCTTCATCATAGGCCTACCCCGATCTGGTACAACAAGCGTCAGCGTGGCACTGCTTGAGCAAGGTTTTAAAGTGGCACATCAAGCGTTTACCAAGCAGGCATTTGAGTTGGCCGATGTGGTATCAGATGCCCCTTGTTTTAGTGATTACAAACAGTTAGCAGTTTTATATCCTCAAGCTAAGTTTATCTATCTGGATCGTGTTGTTGAGTCTTGGGTACCGTCGATGCAGATGTTGTTAAGTCGAATGTTACCCCATTTGGATATGAAAACCGGACGGTTTCACCCTGTATTAAAGCGCAGCTTTAAGCACTGTTTTGGGGTGGGTGAAGTGAGCGAGCCTATGGATACTCAACACCTAATTAATTGTTATCAAACTCATAAAAAAGCGGTGTTTGATTATTTCTGCTCTTTTGGAAGTGATCCGGATCGCTTTATTAGTATTGATATCAGTGAAGTGGGCAGTTTATCTAGGTTAATTAACTTCTTAGATGCCGATAAAGATATTCATTTTCCAAATTCGAATGCTCAGCTAAGCTACTCACACTTAAACTCTTTAAACCTGAGCTCTCTACATCTAAATTTTCCACACCTAAATAAGGGCAGAAATGTTGCCAGCTGGGATGAGTATAAACATGCTAATAAGATCAACAGTAATGTATCTGGGCCGGAGAAGCGTAAGTTTTTCGATTACAAATTAGTTTAGCTTTAATCTAGAGGCGCATAGATTCAATTATTATTAATTTCAGTCACATCTTATATTGATTATTAGTTCTCTATTTCTTCTGTTCCTTTTGCCCGTTAGACTTGGCAGAACATTCCATACTACCTGTTTACTTATTGCCGATGCCCCCTAAAAACCTCAGTTCAGCTACTACTATGATGTCACTGCCCATTGATGCTCTCTATGATGAGTTTGTATTAGCGATTAAAAACAATCATTTGGTAGTCGAGTCTGATACTGGATCCGGTAAATCCACCCGCTTGCCACTTTGGTGTGCCGAGTCTGATAGTGATGGTTTAAATGGTGGTAAACCTAAACGTGTATTGGTGGTAGAACCAAGGCGAGTGGCGTGTTTGGCTTTGGCGGGGTTCGTAGGTGCCCAAACAGAGCTTGACGTCGGTTATGCCATACGTTTTGATTCGACAGTTACCGATATGACTCAGATAGCGTTTGTTACGCCAGGTATTGCCCTGCGTTGGCTCTCTATGGGGAGAGGACAAGATGGCCAAGTCGATGAAAAAGCAGGATTAGCCTGTTTCGATATCGTGATCATTGATGAGTTCCATGAACGCCGTTGGGATACGGATCTGCTATTGGCCATGCTTAAGGATAAAGCGGCACAGCAGGATAACTTCAGATTAATACTGACCTCGGCGACGATAGATGGTGAGCGGTTAACGACTTATTTGGGACAGAATTCCGGCGTTAGTGCCCAAAGATTGCAGGCTCAAGGGAGAAGGTTCCACGTGGAACTTAGATATGAGGCTGCGGAAAGTCATCATCTACCCGATGTTCGTGGTGTGGAGCAGAGAGTAAAAAAGGTGGTTGCTGGGCTTTTGGCTGAAACTAAAGGAGATATATTGGTTTTCCTCCCCGGAAAAGGTGAAATTCAATCATGTTTGCAGGCATGTGAGGGCTTGACGAGAGGGAGTTCTGCTTCGGGAGAGGTGGTGGACTTGTTGGTATTGCATGGCGGCATTTCAGCCTCTGAACAGAAGGCGATACTTGATCCGGCGAAGGGACAAAGGGTCATTTTCGCCACCAATATTGCTGAGACTTCACTGACGATTCCTGGGGTCACTGCTGTGGTGGATTCGGGGTTAGAGCGTCGAACTCACCAGAGGAATGGCCGAACGGTATTGTCACTGGCTCGTATCTCTAAAGCCAGCAGTGATCAACGAATGGGGCGTGCGGGTCGTACTCAGCAAGGAATATGTGTGCGTCTATGGGGAATGGGGGCGCCATTAGAGATGGTCACACCTCCCGAGTTGCAGCGTGAAGAGTTGGTGGAACCTATGTTAGCCGCTGCTGCTAATGATTTTAGACTAAGGGAGTTAAGTTTTGTCGACCGGATCCCTGCTAAAGCCTTAGAAATAGCTGAAACTAAGTTGTGCGCTATGGGGGCGATTGATCACCTGGGGAAAATTACTGCCCACGGTTACAAGTTACTGCCTTTACCCATTGATACCCAATTTGCTCACTTGATCAGTGCGATGCCCAATGATGAGTGTCGTGGTCTGATGGTTGATCTTGCCGCGGGGTTAAGTGTGTCCCAGCGTCTATTTGTCATGCCAAGTTCAGACTCTGATCTCAAAGACCTAAATGAGTGGGAGCCGCTTGGGTGTGACGCTTTGACCTTGATTAAGTTGATCCGTGAAAAACCTCCTGAGTTTATGCTGATAAATCAGAGTGCCCGCAAAGAAGCGCTATTATTGTCGCGCCAGATACGCTCCTCCCTTGGTTTGATTGCACTGGATAAAGATTTCAGCTTGCAAGCTGGTAGGTTCAATTTACGACAGCACTGGTTACTCGAGGTGATAAAGGCGTTACCTGAGTTGGCATTTATACGCCGTGAGAAACGTATTTCAGCTTTGGGTAATGGATACAGTGAAGTGCAGATTGGCCGTGATAGTCGTTTCTGTTGTGAGCTTAAAGATAGTCAGGGCAAGGAGAGTGCTGTTGTTGCTGTGGTGTTCGATCAGCATTCGATAGCGGGTAAGGGTAGCAAGCAGACATTGAATCTGGCCAGTTGTATGGCACCTATTTCGCTTAGTACCTTGTTGGAGGCTGACTTAGGTGTGGAGCGTTTAACTGAGAAGCGTGAACAGGGAATAAATCATCGTGTATTAGTTGAAACTGTTTATGCGGGGAGAGTCATTGGTACCCATCTAAAGGAGGTTGAGGGAGAGCAAGCTATCGAGGCGATAGTGCGCAGTATCTCTGTTGGCCGGACATTTAAGGGGCTTGCTGATCGTATTAATAATGATATTTCAGCCTGGAATATTTGGGTCGCTTTAGGTCTGTCTGAGTGCGATAAGCCTGCCTTAGAGTTCACTTCATATCTGAGTGATAAGCTATCTGAACTTGGGGTTGAGAGTTTCGATGATCTTGCACTTATTGAGGCAGACGATCTTCTGTTTGAAGGGATTCCTGATTGGCAGCGTGCCGAGTTTGATGCGATGTATCCCATTAAGTTGGCGTTGGCTCAGTTAAAGGTGACGGTGGAGTATTTGCCAAGACGTAAACTAGTGACTTTGGTGTATGCCAGTGGCTTGAGAAAAACGGGGCCGCAACGTTGGGAGTTGCCTCGTTGGCTTGGCTGGAAAATTCAGTACCGTAAAGCGAGTCGGGTGATAGATGTAAAATGAGTTGTTTTTTAATTTTCATAAACCCCATTAGAGCCTGTCATTTTTATAAGCAGGAAAAATAAAAAGTAAACTTTTATTCATTCTACATAGTACATACCCTTTACTTGGATTTTGATGCTATTTACCAGGTGGAAAAAGGGGATTTCTGTTATGCCTGTAATGATCTCTTGTGGATAAAACGATCTTTTACCGTGCGGATAACTAATTTAATGTTTTTCTTGCGTATAACTTATCTACAGCTTTAAATATATTTTGATTTTTATCCGAAATACTTAAAAAACGATCTGAGGAAAAACACTTAATAAACAGTGATATATGGGGCGATCCGAACAGAGATATAGATCTTAAGTAATCTTTGCATTGCTTGTTGATATCTCTGTTGATTATTTTGCTCCGGATCTGTGGGTTTTGTGTCTACAAGGTATCAAAGAGATCTTTTTTTGATCTAAGATTTACAGAGTAAAAAAGTGTGCTGTAAGGTTTTATTTTCTAGGGCAAAAGTAGGATGTTAAAACACGTTATGTTTTGTCTCAGCAGGCTAAAATTGGGCAATATGCCGTTTGATCCCAGCTGAAAATTGACGGGATCAGTGAGGGATAATTTTCTATATTGGTTGCTATTATTTGACAAGCAGAAGCTAGTGAAGATTTTTTCTCTGTAGATCGTCTTATCTATAATTTCAGTTGGTGTTGTATGAGGCCATCTAAAATCAGATGGCAACAGGCTTGCTTAATTTAATTACTTGCCAATACAGAAACTGCTAAATATTTTTCCAAGAAGATCGTCGGAAGTGAACTTACCTGTAATTTCTGATAATGCCATTTGAGCCATTCTGAGCTCTTCGGCGAGTAGTTCACCTGCTAAATAGACTTCGAGTTGCTCTTTGCCTATCAGAAGATGGCTGCTGGCAAGATCTAAGGCCTCTAAATGGCGACGTCGTGCGATAAAGCCACCTTCCATATTGCTCTGATAGCCCATGAGCGATTTAAGGTGCTGTTGTAGCGCATCAACACCTAAGCCTGTTTTGGCTGAAATACGAAACACATTGTGACCATGATCTTGGGTAAGTGCTAAATCTTCACCTGTGATATCCGCTTTATTACGTATAACTGTGATACCTAAGTTTTTTGGTAGACGGTCAATAAAGTCGGGCCAGATCTCGTGTGGGTCAATGGCGTCGGTGGTGGTACCGTCAACCATAAAGAGTACCTGATCGGCGGTTTCTATCTCGGCCCAGGCGCGTTCAATACCGATCATTTCCACAGCATCAGTGGTGTCACGCAGACCTGCAGTATCGATAATGTGCAGCGGCATGCCATCTAAGTGGATATGTTCACGCAGTACATCACGGGTGGTACCGGCTATTTCGGTTACTATGGCTGATTCTTTACCGGCTAATGCGTTAAGTAGACTAGATTTCCCCGCATTAGGACGACCGGCAATGACGACCTTCATCCCTTCACGAATGATAGAACCTTGCTTAGCACTGGCTTGAACTGTGTCGAGTTTAGTGATGATTCGATTGAGTGAACCAGCGATCTTACCATCAGATAGGAAGTCGACCTCTTCGTCGGGAAAATCGATAGCCGCTTCGACGTACAGGCGCAAATTAGTCACTTGCTCTACCAGTTCATGTATCTGTAGTGAGAACTCTCCCTGTAGCGAGTTTAAGGCGCTCTTAGCTGCTTGTTCACTGGTGGCATCGATGAGATCAGCAATGGCTTCTGCTTGGGTGAGATCCATCTTGTCGTTCATAAAGGCTTGTTCGCTGAACTCGCCGGGTCTAGCGATACGTAGTCCTTCAACTTCCATTACACGCTTGATCAACATATCGAGCACTATCTGGCCACCATGACCCTGAAGTTCGAGAACATCTTCTCCGGTGAAGGAGTTGGGGCCTTGAAAATAGAGTGCGATACCTTGATCGATCACCACGTCGTTGGCGTCTTTAAAATCACAGTAATCGGCATAGCGTGTCTTGGGAAGGTGGCCAAGTACCGCCATAGCGACATCGCTGGCCTTGTCGCCAGAGATACGAATGATACCTACACCGCCACGCCCTGGAGCGGTTGCCTGTGCCACGATAGTATCTGTTGTCATTACTGTGATTCCTACTTTGAATAATGGAAAGCAAATTCGAAAAGACTGAGTCTTATATAAAACAAAAAAGCGGTCAATACTCAGTATTAACCGCTTTTTTTGTTTAGAGATTAAGGCTTATTTTAAGCCTTTCTTCTCCAAACCAGCGTAGATAATCTTCTGCTGTGTGATAGCCACTAAGTTACCGACTAACCAGTAAAGTACTAGACCCGCAGGGAACCATAGGAAGAATACGGTAAATACCACTGGCATCCACTGCATCATCTTCTGTTGCATAGGATCCATAGTTGGTGCCATTGGCTGCATCTTCTGCATTACAAACATTGAGATACCCATCAAGATTGGCATCACGTAGTAAGGATCTTGTACCGAAAGATCGGTTATCCAAAGCATGAATGGTGCATGACGTAGTTCAACACTCTCTAGCAGTACCCAGTACAGGGCAATGAAGATTGGCATCTGTAGCAAGATTGGAAGACAGCCACCCATAGGGTTCACTTTCTCTTTCTTGTACAGCTCCATCATGGCTTGACCCATCTTCTGACGGTCATCACCAAAGCGCTCTTTCATCTCAGCAAGCTTAGGCTGTAGATTACGCATCTTAGCCATAGAAGTGTACTGAGCTTTAGTCAGTGGATATAACATACCACGCACAGTTAGGGTAATTAGAATAATCGCAGCACCCCAGTTGCCTACTAATGATTGGAAGAACATCAATAATTTGTAGATAGGTACTGCCAACCACCATAGGAAACCATAATCTACAACCAAGTTAAGGGTTGGAGAGATAGCGGATAGTGCAGCTTGATCTTTAGGACCAACGTAGAACTGGGAGGTGATCTCTTGTGTTGTGCCTGGCGCAATATCATAGATGGCGCCACGGAAACCGATATTGGCTTGACCGCCAGCACTGATGCTAGAGAAAATAGTGTTTTGATCGTCTGCTGGTGGTACCCAAGCTGAAACAAAGTAGTGTTGTAGCATCGCTGCCCAACCACCTAATGTTTTATCGTCTAGATTCTTATCTGCCATGTCATCGAAGCTGTACTTCTCGTAGCGAATATCTGCTGTCGAGAAAGCCGCGCCACGGTAAGTCGGCATCATCATGCTGCTTTCGCTTTCTTTGATGCTGTGTTTAATCTGACCGTACATCTGAACTTGCAACTGCTTGTCAGAGGTGTTGTCGATGATGTAATCAACATTGATGTCGAATTTGCCACGATGGAAGATAAACAGTTTCGTGTATTCAACACCATCAGCGGCAACATAGGTAAGTGGCACTTCTAATGTGTCTTGACCTGCTGCTAAAGTGTATTCACGTGAAGTACTGTCAAAATGTGCACGACCCTTAACGCTACTGTCGATACCATTGCGACCGATAAGACCACTTTGAGCAATATAGTTAATGTCTTTAGTTTGCTCTAGTAGTACGAATGGTTCGTTATTATTGAGTTCAAGTTTATGTTCAACCAAGGCTGAATAAACGATATCACCACCGATAGGGTTAATCTTAACGATTAACTGATCAGTGTTCACTGTGATGAGCTCTTTAGACGCTACGACGGCAGCAGGTAGTGCTGAGTCTGCATCGGGAACATCAGAGCTGTGAGAATCTGAAGCTGACGAAGCGGCGACAACCGATGAAGATTGAGTCGCTACTGGTTGTGGGGCTTGATCTGTCTGCCACTGTTGCCAAAGCAAAAAGCTGACAAAAAGCAAACCGATAAGCAATATATTGCGTTGAGATTCCATAGCCTATTTATTACACCTGTGGTTTTTTTGGGGGACGGGATCGATTCCGCCCGGATGCAAAGGGTGACATTTTAGTATGCGTCGTGCTGCAAGCCAACAACCTTTTGCAGATCCATGCAAACGAATTGCTTCAATTGCATATGTGGAACAAGTTGGATGAAAACGGCACTTATTAGCCCCTAAAAAGGGGCTGATGAAGATTTGGTAGCCACGAATTAACGTGGTTGCTAGCCATTGTAACGGCGATTGAGTTTTCGCCATAGCTTTTCTACCAATTTATGGAGCTCTGCATTTTCCATCTCGACGACGCCATTTCTGACCAGTACTACTATATCAATTGGAGGCAGTTCGTGCTGATGCAAACGAAAGTTATCTCTAATGATACGTTTAATCCTGTTTCGCTGATGGGCTTTCTTTACAAAACGCTTAGCAACAGTGAGTCCAATACGTGGATGTTGTTCAGTGTTTGGGATAGCAAGTAAAGTTATTTCTGCGGAAGAAGCTTTGATGGGTTTTGAGAATACAGATTTAAATTGCGCGGGAGTCAACAAACGTAACTCCCGCGTAAAGGTATAGCTAGTCACTTGCATCTCTACGATTACGCAGAAAGACGAGCACGACCCTTGGCACGGCGACGAGCCAATACCTTACGGCCGCCTACTGTAGCCATACGTGCGCGGAAGCCGTGAGAACGCTTGCGCTTTAGGGTGCTTGGTTGAAAAGTACGTTTACTCATTGTGGCAATCCGTCTTTGAAAGTTAACAATCCTTACACCCAAAATAGTAATTTGAGGTAAGGGCAAAAAAGAGGCCGAATTGTAATCACTTTAAGTATGCTCGTCAACAAGCAAAAGCATTAAGTGTTAAAAATATCGACAATTAGTTTCTTAGCTAGTTGCTCAAAGCCACTATAAAATGTGGATAACTCTGTGCATGGACACTAGATGTTGTGGATCTAGTGATCATGCAGCCGATCTAAGAAAGGTCATTATAGATCGATCTGGATCGCTTAATAAAGCTGGATTTGTCGGTTTTTAAAATATAGTGAGATCGCAAGCGATCGTTTGGATCGGCATCCTATCGATAAAGATGATCTATCTGGGGATAAAATTATGATAAGGATAGCGATCATAGTGTTCTCACTATAGAATACCTCTCTTTGAGTGATCTTTTGGGGATAAGTAC